>NZ_AP023360.1:102500-436666 GCF_018326265.1 Catellatospora sp. IY07-71 | reverse complement strand
CCTGGAACAGGGCCAGGTCGCCGCCGACCCGGACCGGCAGGTGCAGGTCGGCCAGCGGCGTCCCGGAGCCGACCAGGCCGCTCGCCTTCTGCGGGTTCTTGAACCGGATGAGCCCCGCCTCGGGCAGCGGGTTGATCGAGATGATCTTCGCGCCGCGCTGCTTGGCCTTCTCCAGCGCGGTGAGCATGCGCGGGTGGTTGGTGCCCGGGTTCTGGCCGACCACCACGATCAGCTTCGCGTCGTGCACGTCGTCGAGGGTGACCGAGCCCTTGCCCATGCCGATGGTCGCGCCCAGCGCCACGCCCGACGACTCGTGGCACATGTTGCTGCAGTCGGGCAGGTTGTTGGTGCCGTACGCCCGCGCGAACAGCTGGTACACGAACGCGGCCTCGTTCGAGGTGCGCCCGGAGGTGTAGAACAGCGCCTCGTCCGGCTCGATCGCCCGCAGGTGCTCGGCGGCCAGCGCGAACGCCTGCGCCCAGCCCAGTGGCCGGAAGTGCGTCGCGCCCGGGTGCTTGACCATCGGCGTGGTCAGCCGGCCCTGCTGGCCCAGCCAGTAGTCGCTCCTGTCGGCCAGATCGGCCACGGAGTGCTGGGCGAAGAACTCGGGCGTGATGCGGCGCAGGGTGGCCTCCTCGGCCACCGCCTTGGCCCCGTTCTCGCAGAACTCGGCGTGCGCGCGGTGCTCCGGCGCGGGCTCGGGCCAGGCGCAGCCGGGGCAGTCGAAGCCGCCCGCCTGGTTCACCCGGACCAGGGTGAGCGCGGTACGGCGTACCCCCATCTGGTTCACCGCCGCGGCGAGGCCGTGCCCGACGCCGGGCAGCCCGGCGGCCGCGGCCTTGGGGCCGCGCACGGTGAGATTCCGGTCACCCACGTCGTCGCGCGGAGGCTTCTTCGCCATACCTCAAACGATCTCACGTCCGGGCCGCGCTGCCGAGCGGGGCCGGGACTAACCTGAGGCGTCGCCGGCACCCCGACCGGCGGCATCCCTATCTGGGGAGGATGATCATGAAGGACTGGATCGCCGGCCTGCTGGCCGTGCTGGGCACCCTGCTCGTCCTGGCCGGAGCCACGGTGACCGTGGTGAAGACCCTCACGCCGGACCCCGCGGGGGCCACGACCACCGACCCGCTGGGCGGGACCGCCACCAGCAACGGCAACCGGTTCTCGCGCTGGCTGCACCGCATCAACGCGGCCGACCGGCTCATCGGCTGGGGCGTGATCCTGCTGGCGCTGGGCGCGGTCGCGGCCGGTGCCATCGAGTTCAACCTCGGCGCCTCGGCGGGCACTCGCTGACCTGCGCGCGGTCCACGAGCGACGGCCCGGCGGCCCTCCGGAGGGGAGGGTGCCGGGCCGTCCCCGTGGATAAACCGGCGTGCCAGGTGCACCCCGTGGTCCGCGGCCCCTCGCGAAGGATTATTCTGCCTCCGAGGTACGCCTCGAATGATCAATCCGGGTGGCGGCGCGAGAGTGGGGCGCCGCGGCAGCCGGGCCAGCTACAGGAGGCCAGACGTGACCACCGTCGCACCGCAGCCGATCGCGACCCGGCCATACCCCGTGCGCAAGCTCACCAAGGGTTCCGCGATCGCACGGCTGCTGCGCACCACGGACGCGAAGCAGATCGGGATCATGTACATGGTCACCGCCTTCGTGTTCTTCCTGATCGGCGGCCTGATGGCGCTGCTCATGCGCGCCGAGCTGGCGCAGCCGGGCATGCAGTACCTCTCGCCGGAGCAGTACAACCAGCTGTTCACCATGCACGGCACGATCATGCTGCTGTTCTTCGCGACGCCGATCGTGTTCGCCTTCGCGAACTACGTCGTGCCGATCCAGATCGGCGCGCCGGACGTCTCGTTCCCGCGGCTGAACTCCTTCGCGTACTGGCTGTACCTGTTCGGCGCGAGCCTGGCCACGGCCGGCTTCATCACCCCGGGTGGCGCGGCGGACTTCGGCTGGTTCGCGTACGCGCCGCTGAACGACGCGATCAACTCGCCCGGCGTCGGCGCCGACATGTGGATCGCCGGCCTGGTGCTGTCCGGCCTGGGCACCATCCTCGGCGCGGTCAACATGATCACGACGATCCTGACCCTGCGCGCGCCCGGCATGACGATGTTCCGGATGTCGATCTTCACCTGGAACATCCTCGTCACCAGCCTCCTGGTGATCATGGTCTTCCCGCTGCTGGCCGCCGCGCTGCTGGCGCTGCTGGCCGACCGCCGCCTCGGCGCGCACGTGTTCGACCCCGCCACCGGCGGCCCCATGCTGTGGCAGCACCTCTTCTGGTTCTTCGGCCACCCCGAGGTGTACATCGTCGCGCTGCCGTTCTTCGGCATCATCTCCGAGGTCATCCCGGTGTTCAGCCGCAAGCCGATCTTCGGCTACACCGGTCTGGTCGCCGCGACCCTGCTGATCGCCGCGCTGTCGATGAGCGTGTGGGCGCACCACATGTTCGCCACCGGCCAGGTGCTGCTGCCGTTCTTCTCGTTCCTCAGCTTCCTGATCGCCGTGCCCACCGGTATGAAGTTCTTCAACTGGATCGGCACCATGTGGCGCGGGCAGATCACCTTCGAGACGCCGATGCTGTTCTCGCTCGGCTTCCTGGTGATCTTCCTCTTCGGCGGCCTGTCGGGCGTGCTGCTGGCCAGCCCGCCGATCGACTTCCACGTCTCGGACTCGTACTTCGTCGTCGCGCACTTCCACTACGTGCTCTTCGGCACCATCGTGTTCGCCGTGTACGCCGGCGTCTACTTCTGGTTCCCGAAGATGTTCGGCCGGATGCTCGACGAGAAGCTCGGCAAGGTGCACTTCTGGCTGACCGTGATCGGCTTCAACGCCACCTTCCTGGTGCAGCACTGGCTCGGCGCGGAGGGCATGCCCCGCCGCTACGCCGACTACCTGGAGTCCGACGGCTTCACCGCGCTGAACATGATCTCGACGGTCGGCGCGTTCATCCTGGGCGCCTCCACACTGCCGTTCCTGTACAACGTGTGGAAGTCGTACCGGACCGGCCCGGTGGTCACCGTCGACGACCCGTGGGGCCACGGCAACTCCCTGGAGTGGGCGACCAGCTGCCCGCCGCCGCTGCGCAACTTCGACCGGATGCCCCGCATCCGCTCCGAGCGCCCCGCCTTCGACGCCAAGTTCCCCCACCTGGCCGTCTCCACCGGCACCAAGGCCCCCGTCATCGAGGCCCCCAGCTACTCCCACGGCAAGCAGGGCGGCGACCACGAGGTCTAAGCCCTCACCAGCCCCACCGGGGCCCGGCCGCTCCCCGCGGCCGGGCCCCGCTTTCTGTGCGTTGATCATGAACTTATGGACGTGTTCGACGGCGTGTCGCTGCCCTAACTTCATGATCGATCTCGTTCGGCGGGGCCGCGCGGGCCGTGGGCGGGGTTGGCGGGGGGTGGGCTGGGGCAGGATAGGGGCATGCCGGAGGGGGACACCGTCTGGAACACGGCCAAGGTGCTGCGTGACGGGTTGCTGGGCGCGGTGCTGACCGGCTCGGACTTTCGGGTGCCGCAGCTGGCCACCGTGGACCTCGGCGGGTGGACCGTGGCCGAGTCCGCGAGCCGGGGTAAGCACCTGCTGCTGCGCCTGGTCTCGCCGGAGGGGCGTGCGGTGAGCCTGCACTCCCACCTGCGGATGGAGGGCGCCTGGCGGGTGTACGCCCCCGGCGAGCGCTGGACCGGGCGTCCCGCGCATCTGATCCGCGTGGTGCTGCGCACACCGGGCTCGGTAGCCGTCGGCTATCACCTGCACGATCTCAAGCTGCTGCCCACCGACCGGGAGGCGGAGCTGGTCGGCCATCTCGGGCCGGACCTGCTCGGATCCGACTGGGATCCCGCCGAGGCGGTCCGGCGGCTGTCCGCCGACCCGGCGCGCCCGGTCGCCGAGGCGCTGCTCGACCAGCGCAACCTCGCCGGGATCGGCAACCTCTACAAATGCGAGCTGCTGTTCCTGCGTGGGGTGTGGCCGTGGACCCCCGTCGGCGACGTGCCCGACCTGCCCGGCATGGTGACGCTCGGCCAGCGCCTCCTGTCCGCGAACCGGGGCCGGTGGACCCAGTCCACCACGGGCTCCCTGCGCCGCGGCGAGACCAGCTACGTGTACGGCCGCCGCGCCCAGCCCTGCCGCCGCTGTGCCGGGCCCATCAGCAAGGACGGCGAGGGCGAGCGCATCACCTACTGGTGCCCCCACTGCCAGCCCACCCACCACACAACCTGAGCTACCCGGCCCCGGTCCCGCGGCCTGGGCCACGCGGCCTGGGCCATGATCGGCGTTTCGTGTCGGAACCTCTGGCCAGACCGCAGATCTGGACACCAGACACCGATCTCCGTGGAGGTGGCGGCCCTAGGCGGAGCCGACGGCCCACGTCCGGTGGCCGAAGATCGCTGGTTCGTGTCGCAAAGTGGGGCTGGAGCGCAGATTTCGACACGAGACAGCGATCATCGCGGACCGGCGGGCAGGCCGCACGGGGTGGCGGCTGTTACCGGGGCGCGACGGGCTCGACGGAGGGGAGGGTGGCTCCAGCGCCCGCGATGGGGGCCTCGGCGAGGATCACCCCGGCGTCGACGGACGTCTCGGGCTTGTGGGCGGGACGGGGGCGGGTGCCGGCGCCGGCCAGGCGCCAGAGGGGGAGTGCGATCAGGACCAGGAGCAGGCCCGCCGCGCCGGTGGCGGCGAACGCCCAGTGCGGCCCGTACCCGTCGATGATCGCGCCGGCGAACGGGGCGCCCGCCGCGACGCCGACCGTCAGCGCGGTCCCGTGCAGGCCCATCGCCTCGCCGCGGGCTCCGGACGGCACCCACTTGCTCATGGTGTCGATGGACGCCGACAGCGACGGCGCACACAGCACCCCGGCCGGGATCAGCGCGAGCAGCAGCCACCACCAGCCGCCGCCGACCAGGCCGACGGGGATGGTGAACAGCGACAGGCCACCGGCCAGCAGCAGCGGCGACACGCTGCGGTGCAGCGCGCCGTACACGAAGCCGCCGATCAGGGAGTAGCCGCACCAGACGGCGATGACCAGGCCGGTCCAGCCGGTCTGGCCGGTCTCCTTGAGCGAGGCGATCACGGTGAGGTCGGTGGCGGTGAGCACGAAGGTCAGCACGGAGCTGACGCCGAGCAGCGCGAACAGGCGCGGGCGCAGCCACTGGCGGCGCGGCACGGCGGCGTCCCCGGCGTCCGCCTCGGCCGCGGAGCGGGTCGGCGGGTCGAGCACGATCAGCAGCAGGCCCGCGCCGACCACGCCGATGCCGACGGCGTACATGGTGGGGCGGCTGCCGAAGGCGGTGACGGCGGCGACGGCCGCGGCGGGGGCGAGCATGTACGACAGCTCGACCGCCATCGAGTCCAGGGCGAACCCGGGGCGGCGCTGGTCGGCCGGGACGAGCGCGGCCAGGCACTGCCGGACGAGGCTGAACACGGGTAGTGCGAGCACCCCGGCGATGAGGGCGCCGGCCAGCAGGGCGTGGTATCCGAGCCGCGGCGCGGCGATCCAGAACAGCAGCTGGGCGACGGTGGTCACGGCGAGCACGGGACGCAGCCCGTGCCGGTCCATCAGCCGCCCGGCCAGCGGGGAGCCGATCGCGGAGCCGAGGGTGGAGGCGGTGCCGACGAGGCCGGCCTGGGCGAAGCCGAGGTGCAGCGTGTTCACCACGTGCAGGGTCAGCACGATGCCTGTGGCGATGACCGGGACACGAGCCACCAACCCCACCAGCAGCAATGCGCGTACGCCGGGGAGTCCGAGAATCTTGCGGTAAGGCTCGATGGTCATTTGGGTCTTTACCTCCGGCAGCCATCCTGCCCGAGCACCCTGACCTTGCGGCAGTGGTTGTCGGCGCCGCGATGGTCATCTCGATCACACCGGAGCACAAAGGCGGCGGCCCGCCCGGAACCCCGAGGTTCCTGGCGGGCCGCCTGGAAAAGCCCTGCTGGATCAGGCAAGGCCGTTCTTGATCGCGGTGATCAGCTCACCGTTGGAGGTGTCGCCGAACGTGTCCCAGAAGAAGGCGCCGGCCAGGCTCTGGCTCTTGGCCCAGGCCATCTTGCTCTGGATGGTGGCCGGGGTGTCGTAGCTCCACCACTGGCCGCCGCTGTAGCAGTAGGCGGTGCCGCCGACGGTGCCGTTGGCCGGGCACTTGGTCTTGAGCACGTGGTAGTCCTCGATGCCCGCCTCGTAGGTGCCGGCTGCCGCGCCGGTGGCGGAGCCGCCGGGCGCCGCCTGGGTCACGCCGGTCCAGCCGCGGCCGTAGAAGCCGATGCCGATGAGCAGCTTGGACGCGGGAACGCCCTTGCTCTTCAGCTTGGCGATGGCCGCCTCGGTGCAGAAGCCGGCCTGCGGGATGCCCGAGTAGCAGGTGAGCGGCGAGTGCGGGGCGGTCGGGCCGGTGGCGGCCCAGGCGCCGAAGAAGTCGTACGTCATCGGCATGTACCAGTCGACGTACTGCGCGGCCGCGCCGTAGTCGGTGGCGTCGAGCTTGCCGCCGTTGCTGCCGTCCGCCGTGATCGCGGAGGTCACCAGGTTGCCGGTGCCGAAGCGGTTGCGCAGCGCCTGCATCAGGTTGCGGTACGCGAGCGGGCCGCTGCTGTCGCAGGACAGGCCGCAGGCGTTCGGGTACTCCCAGTCGATGTCGATGCCGTCGAACACGTCGGCCCAGCGCGGGTCCTCGACCAGGTTGTAGCAGGAGTTGGCGAACGCGGTCGGGTTGGCCGCGGCCTGGCCGAAGCCGCCGGACCAGGTCCAGCCGCCGAACGACCACACGATCTTCAGGTTCGGGTACTGCTTCTTCAGCTTGCGGAGCTGGTTGAAGTTGCCGCGCAGCGCGCCGGCGTCCCAGGTGTCGGCGACGCCGTCGACGCTCTCGGCCGCCGAGTAGGCGCGGTCGTAGTCGGTGTACGAGTCACCGATCACGCACTGGCCGTTGGTGACGTTGCCGAACGCGTAGTTGATGTGCGTCAGCTTGGCGGCCGAGCCGCTGCTGACCAGGTTCTTCACGTGGAAGTTGCGGCCGTACTGCGCCCAGTTCGTGAAGTAGCCGATGACCTTCTTGCCCGGGTTGGGGTTGGTCGGGCTGGTCGACGGGCTGGGCGAGCTGCTCGGGGAGCTGCTCGGCGAGTTGCTCGGCCGGGGCGAGGCGGTGGCGCTCGGGCTCGCCGGCGGGGACGCCGACGGGCTGGAGCCGGTGGCGCAGTTGGCGCCGTTGATGGTGCACGCGGTGGGCGTGCCCGAGCCGGACGTCACGAAGCCGAACGACGTGCTGCCGCCGGGGGCGAGCGTGCCGTTCCAGGTGCCCGTGGCGGTGCGGGTCTGGCCGCTGCCGGTCAGGACGGCGTCCCAGGAGGAGGTGACGGAGGTGCCGGCCGGCATCGTGAAGACGACGGTCCAGGTCACGGAGGCGCTGGTGCCGTTGTTGATGACGTACTTGCCCTCGGCGCCACTGCCCCAGTTGGACGTCTGGGTGTAGGTGGCGGTGACGGTGCCGGCCGCGTTCGCCATGGTCACGGCCCCGATGGAACCGGCGACGACCATGGCCGCGGTTGCGGCTATCAGGCGGGCCCTTGATTTGAGCATGGCTCTCCCTTAGTGATTGACACCTATCCCCCCGATGGCGCCAAACATTAAGTTAACTTTCCTTAAAAAGGAAGAGCGCTTGCCTAAAACCTCTCTTAAGGAGCCCTGAACTGCTATTTCGTTACGCTTTAACGATCTCCACGCCCGCCTCGCGAAGATCGCCGAGTGCCCGCTCCGTCGATTCCGGAGCGACTCCGGCGGTCAGGTCGAGCAGGACGGTGGTCCGGAAGCCCTCGCGCGCGGCGTCCAGCGCGGTCGCCCGTACACAGTGGTCGGTGGCGATGCCCACCACGTCGACCTCGGTCACGTCCCGCGCGCGCAGCCATGCGGTCAGGCTCTCCCCGTTGCACGCCCCCTCGAAGCCGGAGTACGCCGCGGCGTACTCACCCTTGAGGAACACGGCGTCGACGCGTTCGGTGTCGAAGTCGGGGTGGAACTGCTCGCCGGGGGTGTCCGCGACGCAGTGCACCGGCCAGCTGGCGGAGTAGTCCGGCGGGTTGCCGAAGTGCGGGCCCGGGTCCTGGTGGTGGTCCTTGGTGGCCACGATGTGGTCCCAGCGCCGCTGCTCGGCCGCCGCGTCCTGGGCCAGGTGCGCGGACACCGCCGCCGCGACCGCGGCCCCGCCGGTGACCGGCAGCGATCCGCCCTCGCAGAAGTCGTTCTGCACGTCGACGATGATCAGTGCGCGGGACATGGCGGCCTCCCCGGACGGCTGGGCGGTGGTGCGCTCACCACCGCCCCTCATGCTGCTCCGGTTCGGCTGCCCCGCGCAACGATCACGTGGCCCATCTCATGCTCGCCGGCTACCGCGACCTTAATCGGTGTCATCCCTCCGCTTCGCTACGGGAAGACACCGAGCGGTCGCTATCGCGGGCGACGGCGGTCACGGTGACGGGCACCGCCGGATCGCCCGCGGACAGCTTCAGACCCTCCCACGGGATCGTGATCAGACAGTCGCGCAGGTGGGTCCGGCTCTGCTCCAGGGTCGGCAGGTCGGCGACCGGCTCGCCGCCGCGGACCAGCGGGCGCTGCAGCAGCCGGTCGCCCGGCTGCGGGTCGGCCGTCACCGCGGACGCGCCGGTCAGCACGATCTCCTCGACCGCGGTCCCGGTCGGCTTGTGGCGGCGGTACGCCGTCTTGCGCCCGCCCACCGTCGCCTTGTTCTCCGAGCGCTTCACCACCGGCCGGCCGTCCACTTCGACCAGCTTGTAGACCAGGCCAGCGGTCGGCGCGCCGGAGCCGGTCACCACCGCGGTGCCCGCGCCGTACACGTCGACCGGCTCGGCGGCGAGCGCGGCGATGGCGTACTCGTCCAGGTCGCCGCTGACCACGATCTTGACGTCGGGCGCGCCCAGCTCGTCGAGCAGTGCGCGCGACTGCGCCGCCAGCACCGACAGGTCGCCGGAGTCGATGCGCACCGCGCGCAGGCCGGGGCCGGCCACCGCGATCGCGTTGCGGATGCCCTGGCTGATGTCGTACGTGTCGACCAGCAGCGTGGTCTGCTCGCCCAGCGCCGCGACCTGGGAGGCGAACGCCGCCTTCTCGTCGTCGTGCAGCAGGGTGAACGCGTGGGCCGCGGTGCCCGCGGTCGGGATGCCGTAGCGCAGCCCGGCGGCGAGGTTCGAGGTCGAGGCGAAACCGGCCAGGTACGCCGCGCGCGCCGACGCCACGGCGGCCTCCTCGTGCGCCCGGCGCGAGCCCATCTCGATCAGCGGGCGGCCCCGGGCCGCGGTGACCATGCGGGCCGCGGCCGCGGCGATCGCGCAGTCGTGGTTCAGCACGGACAGGAGCAGCGTCTCCAGGATCACGCACTCCGCGAACGTGCCGGAGACGGTCAGGATGGGGGAGTTGGGGAAGAACAGCTCACCCTCGGCGTAACCGTCGACGTCCCCGGAGAAGCGGAACCCGGCCAGCCACTCGGCGGTCGCGTCGTCGACCACGCCGGTGCGGCGCAGGAAGTCGACCTCGTCCGGGGGAAAGGTGAAGGCGGCGAGCTGCTCCAGCAGCCGCCCCGTGCCGGCCACCACGCCGTAGCGGCGGCCCTGCGGCAGCCGGCGTGCGAAGACCTCGAACACGCTGCTCCGGTGGGCCGTGCCGTCGCGCAGCGCTGCGCTGATCATGGTGAGTTCGTAGTGGTCCGTCAGCAGCGCCGGTGCTCCCGCACCCGTCTTTTGCATCCCGACAGCCTATGGTGCGGCCCGATCTTGCGGAGGCCTGCCCCGTACCGGATGGTCCTCCACATCTCGGCACGGCATGGGCTCGTCCGTACCTGTGTGTTGCCGGAATCAACTCGTAGGATGGGGGACGTGACCGCCGCCCCACAGACCGTACCGGTCGACAAACCGGACATAGACGAAGCGTCGGAGTTCGCCCGACCGTGGGTCACCATCGTGCACAACGATCCGGTGAACCTGATGAGCTATGTGACCTGGGTTTTCCAGCAGCTCTTCGGTTACAGCAGGGACAAGGCCGAACTGCTGATGCTCGACGTGCACCAGAAGGGCCGTGCCGTCGTCTCCGCGGGCGCTCGCGAGCGCATGGAGCACGACGCCACCAGGCTGCACTCGTACGGGCTGTGGGCCACGGTCGACCGACAGTGAGCGAGCGCGCATGACCATCTTCCGCCGGGTCGGGTCGGAGTGTGTGGCGGACTTCCGTGAGGACGAGGTACGGGTGCTGCGCAAGGTCGCCGAGGAGGTCGTCGGCCTGCTGACCGACGGCTTCGACCGCGAGGACCCTGTCGTCGAACGCCTGTTCCCCGACGTCTACCCCGCCGACGCCAAGGACTCCGCCGAGTTCCGCCGCTTCACCGAGGGCGACCTCAAGACCGCCAAGATCGATCAGGCGGGGGCCGTGCTGGCCGGGCTGCCCGAGGCCGGCAAGGGCGAGGTGCGCCTGGACGCCGAGTCGGCCGAGGCCTGGCTGCGCGCCATCAACGACGCGCGGCTCGCGCTCGGCATCCGCCTGGAGCTGACCGACGACACCGTGGTGGAGTACGAACTGGAGGAGGCCCTGGAGCAGGACGCCGGCTCCGCGCGCGTCTTCCAGCTCAGCGTGTACTCCTACCTGGGCTACCTCCAGGAGTCCCTGCTCGACGCGATCATCGGGGTCAACAACCGGTGATCGTGCGGCGGATCACATGGCTGTCCGCGCACGGGCACGGGTCGGTAGGCTGGTCGCCGTGCTGACCATCCACAGGGAGATCATCGAGGCGATCGTCGCCCACGCCCGCCGGGACCACCCGGACGAGGCCTGCGGCGTCGTGGCCGGTCCCGTGGGCTCGGACGCGCCGCTGCGGCACATCCCCATGGAGAACGCCGAGCGCTCCACCACGTTCTACCGGTTCGACTCGACCGAGCAGCTGCGGGTCTGGCGGGAGATGGACGACCGCGACGAGGAGCCGGTGGTGATCTACCACTCGCACACGGCGACGGAGCCGTATCCCTCGCGCACGGACGTCTCGTACGCCGGCGAGCCCAACGCGCACTATCTGCTGGTCTCGACCCGCGATGAGCACACGGCGGAGATCCGCTCGTTCCGCATCGTGGACGGACAGGTGTCCGAGGAGCCGGTCCAGCTCGTTGATGAGAGCATGGACCCCATGCGGAGCATCGAGAAGAGCGGCGACCCGCACGCCGTGCAGTCGTTCATGTTCGGGCAGAGCCCGGCGACGGTGGACTACGAGTGTCAGCACTGAGCTGACTCATCCCGGTCCGCCCGTCCCGTTCGACTTTTTCTTCTTCAGGAGTGTTCCGCCATGGCTATCGACGTCCGCATCCCCACCATCCTCCGCTCGTACACGGGCGGCGCGAAGGCCGTCTCCGGCGCCGGGGACAACCTCGCCGACCTGCTCACCAACCTCGACGGCAGCTACCCCGGCCTGCGCGGCCGGCTTATCACGCCCGAGGGCGGCCTGCACCGCTTCGTGAACATCTACGTCAACGACGAGGACGTCCGCTTCCTCGGCTCCCTCGACGCCAAGATCAGCGACGGCGACACGGTGACGATCCTGCCCGCCGTCGCCGGCGGCGCCTTCGGCCTCGCCGCCGCCGCCGCGGTCCTGGGCCGCTGACCTCTCACGGCCTCTCTCCCGCGCCGATCTTGCGCGAACTGTGGGTGTGACGTGCCCATAGCGGACATATCCCTAACAGTTCGCGCAAGATCGACGCCAGGGTTCGCGTGGAACGGAGCTGACGATGGCGCGTTATGAGTCACTGCTCGACATCTGCGGGGACACGCCGCTGATCGGGCTGCCGCGGCTGAGCCCGACGGTGCCCGAGGGGGCGCCGCCGGTGCGGATCTGGGCCAAGCTGGAGGACCGCAACCCGACCGGCAGCGTCAAGGACCGGGCCGCGACGTACATGGTGCGCGCGGCCGAGGCCGACGGCCGGCTGCGCCCCGGGGCCACCATCCTGGAGCCGACCAGCGGCAACACCGGCATCGCCCTGGCCATGGTGGCCAAGCTGCGCGGCTACCGCCTGGTCTGTGTGATGCCGGAGAACGTCTCCACCGAGCGGATCCAGCTGCTGCGGATGTACGGCGCGGAGATCATCTTCTCGCCGGCGGCGGGCGGCTCGAACCAGGCCGTCGCCACCGCCAAGCAGATCTCCGCCGAGCACCCGGACTGGGTGATGCTGTACCAGTACGGCAACGAGGCGAACGCCCGCGCGCACTACGAGACGACCGGCCCCGAGCTGCTGCGCGACCTGCCCACGCTGACCCACTTCGTGGCCGGCCTGGGCACCACCGGCACGCTCATGGGCACCGGCCGTTACCTGCGGGAGAAGAACCCGGACATCCAGATCATCGCGGCGGAGCCCCGCTACGGCGAGCTGGTGTACGGCCTGCGCAACATCGACGAGGGCTACGTGCCCGAGCTGTACGACGCGTCCGTGCTCACCCGCCGCTTCTCGGTGGGCACGCGCGACGCGGTGCTGCGTACCCGCCAGCTGGTCGAGGTCGAGGGCCTGTTCGTGGGCTTCTCCACCGGCGCGGTGGCGCACGCCGCGCTCGCCGTGGCGCACGACGCGGCCAAGAAGGGCCAGGCCGCCGACGTGGCGTTCCTGGTCGCCGACGCGGGCTGGAAGTACCTGTCGACGGGCGCCTACACCGGCACCCTCGCCGATGCCGAGTCCGCCCTCGAAGGCCAGCTCTGGGCCTGACCCGCCCGCATCAACCACTAGAACTCAAGCCCTGCCGCGCGGGGCTCGCTGCTGTGTACCCGCCTAAATGGTGTTGATCATGAAGTTATGGCAGCGACACGCCGTCGAACACGGCCATAAGTTCATGATCAACGCAGTAAAGGCGGGGGCCGGTCAGAGGGCGGTGTAGACGAGGACCAGGTTGGTGAGGAGGAGGAGGGTGGCGGCGGTGAAGAGGTAGAGGGGGAGGCGGTGGCGGTGGACGGCGAAGAAGCCGGCCGCGACGGCGGCGACGCCGAGGACGCCGAGGGTGAGGGAGACGGGGGCGTACCAGGGGGGCAGGTCCAGGTTCAGGGCGAGGGAGAAGGCGAGGCGGCCGCCGGGGATGAGGCCGAGGAAGGCCATCGCGGCGGCCCACGTGCACAGGCCGAGCAGGCGGCCGCTGCGCGGGGACGGGTCGTCCTCGCCGGGCAGGCGGAAGCGCGACGAGACGGCGTTGCGCAGGCCGCCGGAGCCGCGCGCGTTCTGGTAGTCGGGCGAGGTGCGGGCGGCGGGAGCCATGGCGTGGTCGTCACGGGCCGTGTTTGCGCTGTTGCCAGCGGTGCTGGCGGGGTCCGCGATGGCGAGCCCGCCCTCGGCGTCGCGCTCGGAGTCTGACTCAGTACGCACTGTGCTCGCCGTCCTCGTGCCTGACCTGCCCGCCGATCGGGCCGTGCACACTGTGCAACGGTCGGCGGCGACCGTCCGTAACGGCAGGGTGAGAGCGGTGTCACGTTCGCGACATCTCGGAACCGACCGTTCCCCGGAAGGGGCCTCGGGCAAGTAGGCTGCGCAGCGTGACGGACGCGCCGATCGGCATCTTCGACTCGGGGGTCGGCGGGCTGACGGTGGCCCGCGCCATTCTCGACCAGCTGCCGCATGAACGGACCGTCTATCTGGCCGACACGGCACACGTGCCGTACGGGCCGAAGCCGATCGCCGACGTGCGCCGCTACGCCCTGGACTGCCTGGACCGGCTGGTCGAGCGCGGCGTGAAGATGCTCGTCATCGCCTGCAACACCGCTTCCGCCGCGTGCCTGCACGACGCGCGGGAGCGGTACGACGTGCCGGTGGTGGAGGTGATCCGGCCCGCGGTGCGGCGTGCCGTGGCCGCGACCCGCAACAGCAGGGTCGGCGTGATCGCCACCACCGCTACGATCAACTCCGGGGCGTACCAGGACTCGTTCGCCGCCGCGCCGCACATCGCGGTGACCGCGGCGGCGTGCCCGCAGTTCGTCGGGCTGGTCGAGCGGGGCGTCACCTCCGGCCGGGCCCTGCTCGGCCTCGCCAGCGCCTATCTGGAGCCGCTACAGCGGGCCCAGGTGGACACGCTGGTGCTGGGCTGCACGCACTACCCGCTGCTCACCGGTGTGATCAGCCTCGTGATGGGGGACCAGGTGACCCTGGTGTCGAGCGCGGACGAGACGGCGCGGGACGTCTACCGAGTGCTCGTCGAACGGGACCTGCTGCGCCCGGACGACGCCCCGGCGCCGGACCACGAGCTGCTGTGCACCGGCGACCAGGAGATCTTCGACCGGCTGGCGAAGCGGTTCCTCGGGACCGCGCTGGACCCCGCAGGAGCGAGTGCATGAGACTTACGGTGCTGGGCTGCGCGGGCAGCTTCCCGGGGCCGGAATCGGCCTGCTCGGCGTACCTGGTGGAGGCAGACGGCTTCCGGCTGCTGCTGGACTTCGGCACCGGCTCGCTGTCGGCGCTGCAGCGCTACGCCAGCCTGAAGTCGGTCGACGCGATCCTGCTCAGCCATCTGCACTGCGACCACATGCTCGACGCCTGCTCGTACGTGGTGGTGCGCCGCTACGCCCCCGACGGGCCGTACCCGCCGATCCCGGTGTACGCGCCGGCCGGCGCGCCGGAGCGCATCGCGACCGCGTACAGCCTCGACGAGGGGCCGCTGGACGACATCTACACGTTCTACGCGCTGCAGCCGGGCAGCTTCCCCATCGGCCCGTTCCAGGTGAGCGTGGACCGGGTCAACCACCCCGTGGAGACGTACGGCGTGCGCCTGGAGCACGAGGGCCGGGTGCTGGCGTACTCGGGCGACACCGCCGGCTGTGACGCGCTGCTGCGGCTGGCCCAGGGCGCGGACCTGTTCCTGTGCGAGGCGAGCTACCTCGACGGCGTGGACAACCCGCCGGACCTGCACCTGACCGGCGGCGAGGCGGGCGAGATCGCGACCAAGGCCGGGGTGCGGCGCCTGCTGCTGACCCACCTGGTCACCGCGTGGGGCTCCGAGGCCGAGACGCTGAACAACGCGAGCGCCACGTTCGCCGGGCCTGTCGAGATCGTCCGACCCGGTTCCCGGTACGAAGTTTGACCCCATAGGGTTTACGGCATGACGAGACCCGACGGCCGCACCCCCGACCAGCTTCGGCCGGTCACGCTGACCCGTAACTGGAGCATGCATCCCGAAGGATCCGTGCTGGTCGAGTTCGGCAACACCCGCGTGCTGTGCACCGCGAGCGTCACCGAGGGTGTGCCGCGCTGGCGCAAGGGCAGCGGCCAGGGCTGGGTCACCGCCGAGTACGCCATGCTGCCCCGCGCGACGACGACCCGCTCGGACCGGGAGAGCGTCAAGGGCAAGATCGGCGGGCGTACGCACGAGATCTCCCGCCTGATCGGCCGCGCGCTGCGGGCCTGCATCAACCTGCGGGCGCTGGGCGAGAATTCGATCGTCATCGACTGCGACGTGCTCCAGGCCGACGGCGGCACCCGCACCGCCGCCATCACCGGGGCGTACGTCGCCCTGCACGACGCGGTGAGCTGGCTGGCCGCCAAGAACATGCTGACCCGCAAGCAGACCGTGGAGACCACGCTGCACCGCTCGGTGGCCGCGGTCAGCGTCGGCATCATCAAGGGCGAGCCGCGGCTGGACCTCAACTACGACGAGGACGTCACGGCCGAGGTGGACATGAACGTGGTCTGCACGGGCACCGGCGAGTTCGTCGAGGTGCAGGGCACCGGCGAGGACGGCGTCTTCGACCGCGCGCAGCTCAACGCCCTGCTCGACCTGGGCGTGGCCGGCTGCGAGCAGCTGACCACCCTGCAGCGGCAGACGCTGGGTCTGCCCACCCTGGACGCGGCCGGCCTGCTGGAGGTGTTCCGCCGATGAAGGTGCTGCTCGCCACGCGCAACGCGAAGAAGCTCGACGAGCTGCGCCGCATTCTGGCCGCCTCGCCCGAGCTGCTCAAGGTCGAGCTGGTCGGCCTCGACGACGTCCCGCCGTACGTCGAGGTCCCCGAGACCGGCCTGACCTTCGCCGAGAACGCGCTGCTCAAGGCGCGCGAGGGTGCCAAGCACACCGGCCTGCCCACCGTCGCCGACGACTCCGGCCTGGCCGTGGACGCCCTCAACGGCATGCCCGGCGTGTTCAGCGCCCGCTGGTCCGGCCGCCACGGCGACGACAAGGCCAACCTGGACCTCGTCCTCGCCCAGCTCGGCGACGTCCCCGACGAGCACCGCGGCGCCTCCTTCGTCTGCGCGGCAGCCCTGGTCCTCCCCGGCGGCGCCACCTCCCCCAACGGCCGCGAACACCTGGTCAGCGGCAAAATGACCGGCCGCCTCATCCGCGCCCCCCGCGGCGAGAACGGCTTCGGCTACGACCCCATCTTCATAGCCGAAAACAACACCCGCACCAACGCCGAACTCACCCCCGCGGAAAAGGACGCCATCAGCCACCGCGGCAAGGCTTTCCGCGCCCTAGCCGCCGTCATCGCCAAAAACCTCGCCTAACCCACCCCTTGACCCGCCCCTCTCCCGCGGCGATCTTGCGCGGGTTGTGGGTGCGACACGCGCAAAACCGGCATAACAGCAACAGTTCGCGCAAGATCGTCGTGATCATGAGCTAGGCAGGGGGCGGGTGAGGTGGCGGAGAGGGCGCTGGCGGGGGAGGTCTGTGTCGTCGGGGGTGGGCCGGCCGGGTTGATGCTGGGGTTGTTGCTGGCCCGGCAGGGAATCGAGGTCGTGGTGCTGGAGAAGCACGAGGACTTCCTGCGTGACTTCCGGGGCGACACGATCCATCCGTCGACGCTGAACCTGCTCGACGAGCTCGGGCTCGGGGAGAAGATCGAGCGGCTGCCGGGGCGTAAGCAGGCCCGGATGAGCGTGACGTTCGCCGACGGGACGTACCCGGTGGCCGACTTCACCCGGCTGCCCAAGCCGCGCAACTACCTGCTGTTCCTGCCGCAGTGGGACTTCCTGGACCTGCTGGCCGACGAGGCGTCGCGGCTGCCCGCGTTCCGGCTGCTGCGCTCCACCGAGGCCGTCGACCTGCTGCGCGACGAGTCCGGAACGGTCACCGGGGTGCTCGCGACCGGCCCGGACGGGGAGCCGGTGCGGGTCACCGCGCCGCTGACGGTGGCCTGCGACGGGCGCGACTCGGTGATCCGGGAGAAGGCCGGGCTGGTGCCGGTCGAGTACGGCGCGCCCATGGACGTGCTGTGGTTCCGGCTGTCCCGCCCGGCGGCCGACCCCGACCGGCTCGAGCTGCGGGTCGGCGCGGGCGCGCTGATGATCCTCATCGACCGCCGCGAGTACTACCAGTGCGCGTACGTCATCCCCAAGGGCGGCTACGACACCGTCCGCGCGGCCGGCCTGGACCACCTGCGGGAGTCCGTGGCCAGACTCGCCCCGCCGGTGGCCGCCCAGGTCGGCGAGCTGCAGGACTGGGACCAGATCAAACTGCTGACGGTACGCGTGAACCAGCTCCCCGTCTGGCACGCCCCCGGAGTGCTCTGCATCGGCGACGCGGCGCACGCGATGAGCCCCGTCGGCGGCGTGGGCGTCAACCTCGCCGTCCAGGACGCGGTCGCCACCGCCCGCCTGCTCGGCCCGAAGATCAAGGCAGGCGCACTGCGTACCGAGGACCTGGACCTGGTCCGCGAGCGCCGCAGCCTGCCCACCCGCGCCACCCAGCGCTTCCAGCGCCTGGCCCAGCAGCGCGTCGTCGGCACCGTCCTCCGCTCCGACGCACCCCCCACGGCCCCCGCCGTCATCAAACTCCTCCAGCGCCTCCCCGCCCTCCAGGCCCTCCCGGCCCGCGCCATGGGCATCGGCCTCCGCCCCGAACACCTGACCTGACCCACCCAGCCCGCGCTGCGGCCCGCCAAGATCGCGTCGATCTTGCGCGAAGTGTTAGGGATATGCCCGATTAGGGCGTGTCATCCCCACAGTTCACGCAAGATCGACGCACCTGGTGAGCGCGGGGCGGGCGGGGCGGCGTGGCGTGGGGTGGTTAGGCGAGGCGGCCTGTTTTGGACTCGATGGCGTCGAGGAGGGTGTTGCCGGCTACGACGGCGCGGATCTGTTCCAGGACCGGGGCGAGGAAGACGTCGGGGCCGGGCTCGCCGGCGATGGGCGTGATCGCGGCGATGGCGGCCTGGCCGGCGGGGGACGGGACCAGGGGGGCGCGCAGCTGGAGGCCGCGGACCGCGGCGAGCAGCTCGACCGCGAGCAGGCTGGTGAGGTTGTCCAGGACGGTGCGCAGCTTCTTGGCGGCGGCCCAGCCCATGCTGACGTGGTCCTCCTGCATACCCGAGGTGGGGATGGTGTCCACGCTCGCGGGGGAGGCCAGGCGGCGGTTCTCGGCCACGATGCCGGCCGCCGTGTACTGGGCGATCATCAGGCCGGAGTTGACGCCCGCGTCGGGGCTGAGGAACGGCGGGAGGTCGCGGGAGCGGCACACGTCGAGCAGCCGGTCCACCCGGCGCTCGCTGATCGAGCCGATCTCGGCGGCGGCGATGGCCAGGAAGTCGGCGGCGAAGCCGAGCGGCGCGCCGTGGAAGTTGCCGGTCGACTCGACGCGGCCGTCGGGCAGCACCACCGGGTTGTCGGCGAGGCTGACCAGCTCCCGGGCGGCGACGGTGCGGGCGAACTCCAGCGTGTCCCGGGCCGCGCCGGCGACCTGCGGGGCGCAGCGCATCGAGTACGCGTCCTGCACCGCGTGCGCCATGTCGTCGCGGTGGCTGTCCATGATGGAGGAGTTCTGCAGCAGCCGGTACATGTTGGCGGCGCTGGCGCCCTGGCCGGGATGTGGCCGGATCTCGTGGATGGACGGGTGGAACGGCCGGTCGGTGCCGAGCATGGCCTCGATCGACAGCGACGCGGTGATGTCGGCCATGGTGCACAGGTGGCCGAGGTCGTCGCAGGCCAGCAGCAGCATGGCGAGCATGCCGTCGGTGCCGTTGATCAGCGCCAGGCCCTCCTTGGAGCTGAGCGTGATCGGGGTCAGCCCGGCGGCGTGCAGCGCGTCGGCCGCGTTGAGCCGCGCGCCGTCCTTGCCGAGCACCCAGCCCTCGCCCATCAGCGCCAGCGCGCAGTGGGCCAGCGGGGCCAGGTCGCCGGACGCGCCGAGCGAGCCGTGCTCGGGCACCCACGGGGTGATGTCGTGGTTGAGCAGGTCGACGAGCGCCTGCGCGATGAGCGGGCGTACGCCGGAGTGGCCGAGCGCGAGGGAGCGTACGCGCAGCAGCATCATCGCGCGCACGACCTCGCGGGGCATCGGCGCGCCGACGCCGGAGGCGTGCGAGCGGATCAGGGCGTGCTGCAGCTCGGCCCGGCGCTCGGGTGCGATGAAGGTGTTGGCCAGCGCGCCGAAGCCGGTGGAGACGCCGTACACGGGGCGGCCGTCGCGCTCGATGTCATCGACGATGGCGCGGCTGGCCTGCATGGCCGCGATGGCGGCGTCGCTGATGGCGACCTGCGCGTCGGCGCGGGCCACCGCGGCGACGTCGCCCGGGGCGATGCCGGTGGGTTCGACGATGACGGTCATGACAGCACTCCCTTGTGCGGAGAGGGGTTAAGAAGGGCACCTTCCTCGACGGAAAGCGATTGGAGGGTGCCCTTCCTTACCACGGTGTTGATCAACGGCACGCCGGGCCGGTAGGCCAGGTGCAGGTGGGAGGGGGCGTCCAGGACGATCAGGTCCGCGGACGCGCCCGGGGCGAGGTGGCCGAGGTCGAGCCGGCGCAGCGCGAGGGCGCCGCCCTTGGTGGCCGACCAGACCGCCTCGGTGGGGGTGAGCTTCATGTCCCGCACCGCCAGGGCGATGCAGAAGGGCATGGACGAGGTGTACGACGAGCCGGGGTTGCAGTCCGTCGCGAGCGCCACGGTCACCCCGGCGGCGAGCAGGCGGCGCGCGTCCGGCCAGGGCGCGCGGGTGGAGAACTCCGCGCCGGGCAGCAGCGTGGCCACCGTGTTCGAGTTCGCCAGTGCGTCCACGTCGGCGGGGGACAGGTGGGTGCAGTGGTCGGCGCTGGCGCAGTCCAGCTCGACGGCGAGCTGCACACCGCCGCCCATGGTGAGCTGGTTGGCGTGGATGCGGGGACGCAGGCCCGCCGCGATGCCCGCCTGGAGCACCCGCCGCGACTCGGCGACGTCGAACGCGCCCCGCTCGCAGAACACGTCCACCCAGCCCGCGTACTTCGCGCAGGCGTCCAGCATCGGGCCGGTCACCTCGTCGACGTAGCCGTCGGCGTCCTCCGCCGGTTTCACGTGCGCGCCGAGGAAGGTGACCTCGTCGCTGAACTCCGCGGCGATCCGCACCGAGCGAGCCTCGTCGAGCGTGCTGAGGCCGTACCCACTCTTGATCTCGATGGTCGTGGTGCCCTGCCGCAGCGCCTCGCCGACCAGCCGGGCCACGTTGGCGCGCAGCTGGTCGTCGGTCGCCGCGCGGGTGGCGGCCACCGTGGTGCGGATGCCGCCGCCCGTGTACGGCTCGCCGGCCATCCGCGCCGCGAACTCCGGCGCCCGGTCCCCGGCGAACACCAGGTGGCTGTGGCTGTCGACGAAGCCGGGCAGCACGGCCGCGCCGCGTACGTCCAGGCGCTCGTCGGCGGCGGGCGCCCCCGCGGCCGGGCCGACCCACGCCACCCGGTCGCCGTCCACCACCAGCGCGGCGTCGCGCAGGATGCCCAGCTCGGGATCGTTGGTGGTCAGCTCGCCGATGCCGGTGATCAGAAGAGACACGTGATCGCCTCCTGCAGCTCGCGGGCCACGTCGATGCCGGTGTGCCGCCCGTCCCGGACGACCTCCCGCCCGTCGGCCAGCACGTGGGTGATGTCGGCGGGGCTCGCCGCGAACAGCACGCCCTCGGGGTCGATCCCGGCGGTGCGCGGGCTGTCCAGTGCCACCGTCACCAGGTCGGCGCGCGCGCCCACCTCGATCCGGCCGGCGTCGTGCCAGCCGAGGCTCGCGTGCCCGGCAGCCGTCGCCGCGGCCCGCAACTCGACTGCGGTGAAGTGCCCGCGCTGCTCGGTCGCGAGGCGTTCGTGCAGCTCCAGGGCTCGCGACTCCTCGAAGAAGTCTATGACCGCGTGGCTGTCGCTGCCCAAGGTCAGCCGCGTCCCGGCGTCGGCCAGGGCCCGCGCCGGGCCGATGCCGTCGCCCAGGTCCCGCTCGGTCGTCGGGCAGAAGCAGGCGTACGACGCCGACAGCAGCGCCATGTCGTTGTGCGTCAGGTGCGTGGCGTGCACCGCCGTGAACATCTCGTGCACCGCCCCGAAGTCCGCCAGCACCTCGGTCGGCGTACGCCCGTGCTCGGCGAGGCAGGCCTCGTTCTCCGCGCGCTGCTCCGACACGTGCGCGTGCAGCGGCCGCCCCGCCGCCCACGCCGCCACCGTCGACATCTGCGCCGGCGGCACCGCCCGCACCGAGTGGATCGCCGCGCCCGTCAGCAGATGCGGCTGCTCGGCCAGCAGATCCACCCGCTCCGCCCAGCGCAGCGCATCCCCGTCCCCGAACCGCAGCTGCGGCCCCTCCAGCGGCTTCCCGTCCACCGACGCCGTCAGATACAGCGTGTCCAGCAACGTGATCCGCAGCCCCGCATCCTTCGCCGCGGCGACGAGCGCCTCACCCATCGCGTTGGGATTCGCATAAGGCACCCCTCCCGGCCCGTGGTGCAGGTAGTGGAACTCGCCCACGGCCGTGATCCCCGCCAGCACCATCTCCCCGTAGACCCCGCGCGCCAGCCGGTAGTACGAGTCCGGATCCAGCGCCGCCGCGACCCGGTACATCTGCTCCCGCCAGGTCCAGAAGCTCCCCCGGTCCCCATGGGTCCGCCCCCGCAGAGCCCGGTGAAACGCGTGAGAGTGCGCGTTGGCAAACCCCGCCATCGTCACCCCGGCGCGATACTCGGCCCCCGACGCGGCCCCTGAAGTGCGTTGATCTTGCGTGAACTGTGGGTGCGACACGCCCTTAGCGGGCATATCCCTAACACTTCGCGCAAGATCGACGCGATCTTGGGGGTGGCACACGCGGACCACGCGGCTGTCCCGGAGTTCCAGGGTCACGTCGGGAGCGATGCCGCCGGGGAGCCAGGCGTACTGGCAGTGGATCAGCACGCGAGTTCCTCCAGGGCCGCGGCGAGGGCCGCGATGCCGGCCTCGCAGTCGGCGTCGGGGGCGTGCTCGGCGGGGGAGTGGGAGACGCCGGTGGGGTTGCGGACGAAGAGCATCGCCGTCGGGACGAAGGCGCTGAGGACGCCCGCGTCGTGGCCCGCGCCGGTGGGCAGGATGGGGGCGCCGTCCAGGAGCTTGGACAGGCGGTCGCGGAGGCCGCCGTGGAACTCGGTCTCCGGGGAGACCGACTCGGCGGTCAGGGTGACCGTGGTGCCGTCCTCGGCGGCCCGGGCCTGGGCGTGCAGGTGTACGGCGGCGACGACCTGCTCCACCGTCTCCGTCGAGTCGGCGCGGGCGTCGAGCCACGCGCTGACCTTGCCGGGGATGGCGTTGGTGGCGTTGGGGTAGACCTGCACGCGGCCGACGGTGGCGTGCGCGCCCAGCCGTTTGGCCTGCTCGTTGGCGGCCAGCACGGTCGCCGCGAAGGTCAGCATCGGGTCGCGCCGGTCGGCCATCAGCGTGGTGCCGGCGTGGTTGGCCTCGCCGGTGAAGTCCAGCCGCCAGCGGCCGTGCGGCCAGATGGCGCTGGCCACGCCCACGGCGCGGTCCAGGTCGAGCAGCGCGCGGCCCTGTTCCACATGCAGTTCGACGTAGCAGCCGATCCGGGCGAGCAGGTCCGGGCGGGCGCCGCGCGGGCCGTGGCCCAGCGCCGCCCGCATGGCCTCGTCCAGGGTGACGCCGTCGCGGTCGGTCAGCGCCGCCGCGGCGGCCGGGTCGACCGCGCCCGCGAGCAGCCGCGAGCCCAGGCAGGCCAGCCCGAACCGGGAGCCCTCCTCCTCCGCGAACACGGCGATGCCGATCGGCCGGACCGGCCGCACCCCGCGCTCGCGCAGCGCGTCCACCGCCAGCAGGGCGCTGACCACGCCGAGCGGGCCGTCGTACGCGCCGCCGTGCGGCACCGAGTCCAGGTGCGAGCCGGTCAGCACGGCGTCCCCGGCCGACGGGTCACCCCACCAGGCGAACACGTTGCCGTTGCCGTCCTCCTCGACCAGGAGGTCCCGCGCGCGGGCCTGGTCCAGGAACCAGGCCCGCAGGGCCTGCTCCGCCGGGGCGTACGCATACCGCAGGTACCCGCCGGTCTGCGCGTCCCGCCCGACCGGCGCGATCTCCGCCCACAACTCCGCGAACCCGCTCACGCCGCCCCCTCGCCACACGCCGAAACCCGCCCCGCCCCGCGCGGGGCGAGGTCGGGCTCGCGGTTCAGTTTCGGGGAAAGTGCACGAACGAAGCCCGTCTTACCTGCAGTTTCCCCGAAACTGCAGCGCCGGAGGCGGAGCGGCGGGCGGATCATGACTCGCGCATCGGGGTGCGGACGCCGCGGGCGGCGGCGACGTCGACGGCCTGGTCGTAGCCGGCGTCGACGTGGCGGATGACGCCCATGCCGGGGTCGTTGGTGAGGACGCGCTCGATCTTCTGGGCGGCCAGGGCGGTGCCGTCGGCGACGGTGACCTGCCCGGCGTGGATGGAGCGGCCGATGCCGACGCCGCCGCCGTGGTGGATGGACACCCACGACGCGCCGGAGGCGGTGTTGACCAGGGCGTTGAGCAGCGGCCAGTCGGCGATCGCGTCGGAGCCGTCGAGCATCGCCTCGGTCTCCCGGTACGGCGAGGCGACGCTGCCGCAGTCGAGGTGGTCGCGGCCGATGACGATCGGCGCCTTGAGCGTGCCGTCGGCGACCATCTCGTTGAAGCGCACCCCGGCCTTGTCGCGCTCGCCGTAGCCGAGCCAGCAGATGCGGGCGGGCAGGCCCTGGAAGGCGACCTTCTCCTGCGCCATCCGGATCCAGCGCGACAGCGACTCGTTCTCCGGGAACAGGTCGAGCACGGCCTGGTCGGTGGCGGCGATGTCGGCCGGGTCGCCGGACAGCGCGGCCCAGCGGAAGGGGCCCTTGCCCTCGCAGAACAGCGGCCGGATGTACGCGGGCACGAAGCCCGGGAACGCGAACGCGCGGTCGTACCCGCCGAGCTGGGCCTCGCCGCGGATGGAGTTGCCGTAGTCGAACACCTCGGCCCCGGCGTCCAGGAACCCGACCATGGCCTCGACGTGCTTGGCCATCGACGCGCGGGCCCGCTCGGTGAACTCCTCCGGCTTGTCCGCGGCGAACGTCTGCCATTCCTCCACGGAGACGCCCTCGGGCAGGTACGACAGCGGGTCGTGCGCGCTGGTCTGGTCGGTGACGATGTCGATGGCGACGCCCCGGCGCAGCAGCTCGGGGAAGATCGTGGCCGCGTTGCCGACCACGCCCACCGACAGCGGCTGCCGGTCCCGCTTGGCGGCCAGCGCCAGCTCGATGCCGTGGTCGAGGGAGTCGGCGACCACGTCCAGGTAGCGGGTCTGCACCCGGCGGTCCAGGCGGGTCTTGTCCACGTCGACGATCAGGCACGCGCCGCCGTTCATGGTGACCGCGAGCGGCTGCGCGCCGCCCATGCCGCCGCAGCCGCCGGTCAGCGTCAGCGTGCCCGCCAGGGTGTCGCCGAACTTCTTGGCCGCGACGGCCGCGAACGTCTCGTAGGTGCCCTGCAGGATGCCCTGGGTGCCGATGTAGATCCAGGAGCCGGCGGTCATCTGGCCGTACATGGTCAGGCCGAGCTGCTCCAGGCGGCGGAACTCCGGCCAGGTGGCCCAGTCGCCGACCAGGTTCGAGTTGGCCAGCAGCACCCGCGGGGCCCACTCGTGGGTGCGGAACACGCCGACCGGGCGGCCCGACTGGACCAGCATGGTCTCGTCGTCCTTGAGCGTGGTCAGGGTGCGGATCAGCGCGTGGAAGCTGGGCCAGTCGCGGGCCGCCTTGCCGGTGCCGCCGTACACGACCAGGTCCTGCGGGCGCTCGGCGACGTCCGGGTCGAGGTTGTTGCACAGCATCCGGATCGCGGCCTCCTGCGCCCAGCCCTGTGCGGTGCGGGAGGTGCCGGTGGCGGCACGGATGATCTGGTCCATCGTTCCCCTCAATCAATCCATGAAGACGCTGCGGCGGTTGGCCGAGGTCTCGAAGTGTTCGAGCCGGCGCTGGGTGGCCGCCGGATCGACGTCGCTGATGGCCTGCAGCAGCACCATGGTCAGCACCATGGGCGCCGTGTGCAGGTCGAAGACGAGCTGGGAGCCGACCGCGGCGGTGAGCGTCACGTCGGCGAGGTCGGCGGCCGGGCTGACCGGCGAGTCGGTCACCACGACGACCTTCAGCCCCAGCACGCGCGCCTCGCTGAGGGCGTCGCGCAGCTCGCGGGGGTAGCGGGGCAGCGCGTACGCCAGCACGGCCTTGGCGCCGGAGTCGGCGGCCTGCTCCAGGCGCTCGTAGAGGAGGCTGCCGCCGGAGTCGAGCACCCGCACCTCGGGGTGGATCTTGGCGGCGAAGTAGCCGAAGTAGCCCGCGAGCGGGGCGGCGGCGCGCAGGCCCAGCACGGGCAGCGGGCGGCTGGCGGCCAGCAGGCCCGCCGCGGCGTGCACCGCGGCCGGATCGGCCAGGTGGTCGGCCAGCCGGTTCAGGTTGCCCATCTCGTCGCGTACGGCACGCTGCAGGTCGTTGTCGCCGTCCGGCGCGGGCGCGGTGCGCTGCCCGGCGGTCAGCTCGCGCAGCCGCCGCCGCAGCGCCGGGTAGCCGTCGAAGCCGAGCGCCATCGCGAACCGGGTCACCGACGGCTGGCTCACCTGGGCCAGCTCGGCGACCTCGCCCGCGGACAGGTAGGCCACGGTGTCCGCGTGGTGCACGAGCTCCCGGGCGATGCGCCGCTGGGTGGGCGTCAGCCGGGCGCCCTGGACCAGGGCGCGCACCCCGGCGACGGCCCCGCCGGCCTGGTCGGCGTCCGTGCTGGTTGTTGGGCCAACATTCACACGGACACTGTATGCAAACTTTCATTCAGAGACAATCTCGGGTCTGTCTCGGGGGCGGCCGGACATGATAGAAATCCCAGACGGATTCATGTTCGCCGTGGAAGGTGCGTCCCCATGCCCGACCGTAAGACTCGGCTCAGGCGTGCCGTGTCGCGCAGCGCACTGGCCCCGCTCGCCGCGCTGCCCGTGCGGCTGGCCAGGGTCGCCCGCCACGACGCGAAGGTGCTGCGCGAGTCCGCGCGCTGGCTGGTCACCTCCCGCGAGCACCACAACTACACCTACGACCTGACCAAGCTGAACCTGGAGCACCTGGCCTGGTTCGTCAGCGTGGTGGCCGAGGTGCCGGTGGCCGACGTGCGCGCCTGGGTCGCCGAGATCGAGGCAGACACCGCGCTGCGCACCCACATCGAGCGCACCACCGCGAACGCCGCCCGCCGCGGCCTGGCCGACCGGCACGTGCGCTACGCCCGCCGGCTCGGCTGGTACGCCCTGATCCGGGCGCGCAAGCCGCAGCACGTGGTGGAGACCGGCGTGGACAAGGGCCTGGGCACCTGCGTGATCGCCGCCGCGCTGCTGCGCAACGCCGCCGAGGGGCACCCGGGCCGGGTCACCTCGCTGGACATCAACCCGGAGGCGGGCTACCTGGCCAAGGCGCAGCCCTGGGCCGACGTGGTGGACCTGGTCATCGGCGACTCGATCGCCTCGATCGGCGCGCTGGACCGCCCGGTCGACATGTTCCTGCACGACAGCGACCACAGCGCGGCGCACGAGCAGCGCGAGTTCACCGCGATCGAGCCGCACCTGGCCGAGCGGGCGCTGCTGCTCACCGACAACGTCACGTACACCACGGTGCTGCTCAAGCACGCCGAGAAGACCGGGCGGCGCTTCCTGGCCTTCAAGGAGCAGCCGGTGCGCCACTGGTATCCGGGCGACGGCATCGGGGCCGCCTGGCGCTGACCGGCGCTGGTAGCGTCACTCCATGCGAGTGGGCGCGCTGTACACGTACCCGGTCAAGGGCTGCCGCAGGGTGGAGCACCAGCAGGCCGCCGTCGAACCGTGGGGCCTGGCCGGGGACCGGCGCTGGATGGTGATCGACCCGGACGGCAAGGAGGTCACCCAGCGCGAGGTGGCCCGGCTGGCGCTCCTGCGGGTGCGTACCGTGGACGGGGGCCTGGAGCTGTCCTTCCCGGAGACCGCGCCGCTGTTCGTGGCCCAGCCCGAGCCGGACCCGGCGGTGCTGTCCACGCTGTGGGGGCAGCCGCTGCCCGCCACCGCGGCCGGGCCCGCCGCCGACGCGCTGCTGAGCAAGGAGCTGGACCGCGACGTGCGGCTGGTGTGGATGGACGACCCGGCCACCCGCCGCCCCGTGCCCGAGCCGGAGCTGAACAAGCCGACCGACCGTGTCTCGTACGCCGACGGATACCCCCTGCTGGTGGCCAACACCGCGTCGCTGGACCGGCTCAACGACTGGATCTTCGAGGGCGGCTCGCTGGAGGGCCCGCTGCCGATGGCCCGCTTCCGGCCCAACCTGGTGGTCGAGGGCGCCGAGGCGTTCGCCGAGGACGGCTGGATCGGGCGGCGGCTGCGCGTCGGCGAGGTGGTGTTCCGGGCGCCGAGCGCGTGCGGCCGGTGCATCGTCACCACCACCGACCAGGAGACCGGCGAGCGCGGCCACGAGCCGCTGCGCACCCTGGCCCGCCACCGCAACGTGAACCAGAAACTGCTGTTCGGGGTCAACCTGGTGCCGGAGACGGTGGGCACCATCCGGGTCGGCGACCCGGTCGAGCTCAGCTGAGGTCCAGCCACCTAGACACGAAAGGAAGGGCACCTTCTTATCGTTTTCCGTATAAGAAGGTGCCCTTCCTAACCCTCAGGTCAGTACCCGAGCAGGTGGGCGAGCGAGCGCTTGACCAGGTCGTCGCGCTGCGCCGGGGTGAGGCCCTCGGCGCCGAAGCCGGTGAAGACCGTGTCCCGCGTGGTCACGATCGACCCCTCCTCGAACGCCTGCTGGCTGCGTACCCAGTTGTTGGTGAGGCTCGGCGAGCCCGCGGCCGTGCCGACCGTCCAGCCGCCCAGGCCGTCCTCGAACGAGGTCTGCGTCACGACCGCGCCGTTCGCGCTGACCGAGACGTCGTCGAGGAACACACCCAGACCCTGGGTGCCCCAGTCGGAGATGTACGAGATCGACAGCTCGACCTGCTGCCCCGCGTACGGGGTCAGGTCGTACGCCAGCTCCGTCCAGCCCCCCGAGGGGCCGGTCAGCGCATGCCACGCACCGGTCGTGCCCGCCGGCGAGCAGTCCGCGCCCTGGTAGTGCGCCAGGAACGGGTGGATGCCGTCCACCCAGCCCGACGCGCAGCTGTCACCGGTCTCCTGCGTGGTGTGCCCGGTGCTGTCGGCCAGCGTCGTCCACGTGTCCGTGCCCGCCGGGCGGGCCTCGACCACGAAGAAGTCCCAGTTCGGCTCGGTGTCGAACGACGACCAGAACCGCAGCTCACCGGAGGTGGCCGAGGTCAGGTCGACGGTCCGGGACAGCCGCTTGAACGACTGGTCCGACCGGTCGCTGTAGAGGTACCAGTCGCCGGTGCGGGGGTCGAACGGCGCCGCGCCCGGCCGCAGCCAGTCACTCGGCGCGGAACTCGCGAACTGCGGGAACTGCGCCGGCGGCAGGAAGCTGGACGTGGTCAGGAACGACGCGGTGTGCGTCTGGTTCGCGGCCGAACCGGCCCCGTTCAGCGTGCCCGCGAACCCGTCGAACGCGCCCGTGGTGCCGTCGACCGGGTAGTGCTCGCCCGTTCCGTCCGTGCCGCCCCCGCTGACGTAGTTGTACGCGCCGAGGTAGTACTGCAGGAAGTCGTTCAGCACCGGCAGGCAGGGGTACTCGCGCACCGTGCACTCCGGCTGCGCCGGGGCGTCCGGGTGGTAGAAGTACGACCCGTCCGCCGACTGCGCGAACAGCGCGTTCTGGCCCGTGAGCAGCAGCTTGCCGCCCTCGTTCAGGTAGTCGCGCACGGACAGCTCGATGTCCAGCGCCGCCTTGGCGGTGGTGCCGCCGGGCTGGCCGGTCGCGCGCAGGATGATGTCGTCGCCGGTCTCCCAGACGATCGCCTTGTAGTGCGACAGCACACCCAGGTGGTGCGGCGCCTTGCGGCCCTGCGTGTCGAAGTCGTACACGTCGCTGGTGAACCCGGCGGCGGTCAGCGAGGAGGCGTAGTCCGCGGCGTACTTCGCCGAGGTCACGCCCTGCACCGGGCTCACGCCGGTGACGTCCTCCGCGGCCAGGATGAGCACCTTGCCGCCGATGTCGTCGTGCACCCGGTAGGTGAAGTGGTCACTGCTGACCGCCCCCGCCCGTCCCGGGGTCACCGAGAACCCGCTGAACCACACCTCGACCTGGTCACCCGGCTTGGTGTTGGTCACCTTGCCGCGGAACTCGGCGTAGTAGTCGTCGTTCTCGTCGCCGTAGCGCTCGCCGCCCTGCCACTCCTTCACGGAGGCCGACTTGACGCTGCCGCCGTTGACCTTCCAGTGCACCTGCACGTTCTTCAGGGCGCGCCGGATGATCGCGGCGACCGGCTGGGTGCGGCCGTACGACACGTCGAAGGCGTCCACCACGAAGTCCGGCGAGGTGCGGCCGACGACCGAGACCGGGTTGTCCGGCTGCGCGGCCGACTTCGCCAGCGACAGCGCGAACGGGATGTTCTTGGCGAACTCGGCCTGGATCAGCTCCTCGTCGTCCGGGAAGTTGAACCCGCTGGCGCAGTCCTCGGCGACCCACTCGTCGTCGGGGATCGAGTTCGACACCGTCTCACAGGTGGTCATCTCGGGGGTGAAGCCGAGCGAGCCGTACTTCTCCGTCATGTGCGAGTCGGTGTCGCCGTTGGTGGTGTACAGCTCCGCCGAGATGTCGGGGTCGTAGCCGGGCACCGCCGGGTTCGCGTCGTCGCCGGCCAGCGTGATCGCGATGACGTCGTCCGGCGTCGGCGTGCTGACCTGCCAGCCCACGCCGTAGAGCAGCAGCTCGGCGGCGGAGTGGTAGTTGACGAAGAACTCCGGGCGCAGCCGCTTGAAGAACCCGTCCAGCGCCTTGCTCTCCGGCTCCGAGTTCGGCCCCGGGCCGCGGTACGTCTCACTGGCCGGGTCGATCGAGGAGCCCTCGTTGTCGTACCCCCACTTGTAGGCGTAGTTGCGGTTCGGGTCCACACCGTCGCCGGGCGTGATGACGCCGTCGCCGTTGTTGTCGCGCAGGGTCTTGCGCCACAGGCGGTTGCCCTCGGTGAAGGTGAAGTCGTAGCCGTCCGGGTTGATCACCGGGAAGAAGTACATCTCCCGGGTGTTGACCAGGTTCGTCAGCTCAGGGTTGCTGCCGTACCCGTCGATGACGTGGTGCAGCAGGCGGCGCACCATCTCCGGGGTGATCCACTCACGGGCGTGCTGGGCGCCGACGTAGACCACCGCCGGGCGCAGGCCGTCGGGCAGCAGGCGTGCCCCACGGGTCAGCTTGATGCCCTTGATCGGCTTGCCCTGCGTGGTGTGCCCGATGGTGAGCAGCTTGGTGATCGACGGGTTGTCCGCCGCGATCTTCTCCAGCTCCTCCCGCAGGCCGCCCGCCTCGCTGTACGACCGGTACACGGTGTTGCCGGCCAGTGCCTGCTTACGCAGCGCGTCCGAGGCCTTCTGGCCGCGGATCAGCTTCACCGACAGCTTCACGCCGCGGCCGGCCAGGCGGGACGCCTCCACTTCGGAGAGCACCGCCTCGACCTTCACCTTGCCCGCGCCGACCGGAGCGGTCCGCACGTCCTCGTGGTCGAGGCCGATGCCCCGGAACTCCTCCACCTGGTCCTGCTCGATCACGCCCACGTAGACGTCGAGCGGGTTCCTGGCCCGGTCACCGTCCCCCGCGGGTTTCGCGCTGGCCGGCACGACCAGCGCGATGGCGCCGATCATGCCGAGGCACACCGCCACGACTCGTAGTTTCCTCACTGCCCCTCCTGGGTGTCGAAGGACTCGCGCAACGAGCCTTTCGAAACACCGGTAAATATGTCAATAGAGTGTCGGTGTTGCGGACGACGCCGAACGGAATGTCACCGGTGAGGGGCAGACTGGAGACAGCGGCGCCGGGCCCAGGCTATGGGGGTTCCGGCCACGGGCGGGGGAGGCGCGATGGTCACGGTCGAGCAGGTGCGGCAGGTGGCGCTGGGACTGCCCCGGGCGTACGAGGCGCTGGTCCGTGACCGGATCAAGTTCCGGGTCGGGCAGATCGTGTTCGTGGCGTTCTCCGCCGACGAGACGACGATGGGCTTCGGCTACCCCAAGGAGGCGCGTGACGGCCTGATCGCCGCCGAGCCGGGCAAGTTCTTCCTGCCCCGGGTATCGGACCTGCGCTTCAACTGGGTGGAGGCGTGGGCGGCCGCCCTCGACGAGGACGAGATGCGCGAGCTGGTCACCGACGCCTGGCGCATGTGCGTCCCCAAACGCGTCGCCGCCGCCCACCTGGGCTGATGCGCTGGCTCTTGGGGATGATCGCAGTCTCGTGTCAAGATCTGCGGTCTGGCGCTGGGTTTCGACACGAAACGCCGATCTTGCCTTCTCGCCGCACCGGGTGGTGAGTAGGGCCGGCGGGATTCGAACCCGCACTGGCGCGGACCTAAACCGCGTGCCTCTGCCGTTGGGCTACGGCCCCAGGACCATCAGATGCTGCCATATTCTTGCTCATCAGCGGCGGCAGTGCGTTCCGGGGGCCGTCTTCCCGGGTCAGTCGAGCTTCAGGTCGCGGCGGAGCTTGGCGACGTGGCCGGTGGCCTTGACGTTGTAGAAGGCGTGCGCGATGTGGCCCTTCTCGTCGATGACGAAGGTGGACCGGATCACGCCCTGCACGACCTTGCCGTAGTTCTTCTTCTCGCCGAACGCGCCGTACGCCGTCAGCACGGCCTTGTCCTGGTCGCTGACGAGCGGGAAGGTGATCGCGTCGCGCTCGACGAACTTGGCGAGCTTCGCCGGCGCGTCGGGGGAGATGCCGACGACGGCGTACCCCTTGGCGGTGAGCGAGGCGAGCGAGTCGCGGAAGTCGCAGGCCTGCGTGGTGCAGCCGGGCGTCATCGCGGCCGGGTACGCGTACAGGACGACCTTCTTCCCGCGCAGGTCGGCCAGGCTGAGCGTGCCGCCGTCGGCGGTGGGCAGGCTGAAGTCCGGGGCGGCGTCGCCCGGCGAGAGTCGTACGTTCTCCGTCACACCGGACACCCTATCCACGCGCGCCGCCGTCCCCGCCCGCCCCGCCCAAGGTCACCCGACTTGCCTGGCAGGCGGGCGTATCTTGCGCCCGCATACGCCCAGGTGCCTGGCAAGCCCGTCGATCTACGAGCGGCGAACCTTATTGCAAGTAGTTTGCAATAACCCTAGGCTGGCGGGGTGGACATCGCTATGCACATCTCGAACGGCATCATCGGCGGGCCGGTGTCGCTGGCCTATGGCGTGGTTGCCGTCGTCCTCCTGGCGTTCTGCCTGAGCAAGGCGCGCCAGGACCTGAACGAGCGGCTCGCCCCGATGGCGGGCCTGGTGGCGGCGTTCATCTTCGCCGTGCAGATGCTCAACTTCCCGGTGCTGCCGGGCGTCAGCGGCCACCTGCTCGGCGGGGCGCTGGCCGCGGCGCTGGTCGGGCCGTGGGTCGGCGCGCTGTGCGTGTCCGTGGTGCTGATCGTGCAGGCGCTGATCTTCGCCGACGGTGGGCTGAGCGCGCTCGGGCTGAACATCTCGAACATGGCGCTGCTCGGCACGGCCGTCGGCTACCTGGTGCTGGTCGGCCTGATGAAGCTGCTGCCGCGCACCGCGGCCGGGGTCGGGCTGGCCGTCTTCTTCGCCTCGGTGCTGTCCGTGGTGCTCGCGTCGCAGGGCTTCGTGCTCCAGTTCGTCCTCGGCGGCGACGTCCCGCTGACCATCGGGTACGGCGAGATCTCGGCGACCATGGCCGGGGTGCACGCGCTGATCGGCATCGGCGAGGGCCTGATCGCGGCGGTCACCGTCACCACGGTGGCGAAGGTGCGGCCCGACCTGGTGTACGCGCTGCACGGCGACCGGCTGGCCCGCCCCGCCGAGTCCGGCCTGCCGACCCGCACGTTCGTGCTGGCGGGGCTGGCGGTCGCCGCCGTGCTCGCGGGCGGCGTCAGCTACCTGGCCTCCGGCGACCCGGACGGGCTCGACGCGACCACACTGACCGGCTGCACGGTCGACGCCGACGGGGTGATCACGGGTGGCAGCTGCATCGCCCAGCAGGCGGCCGACCACGAGCTGGGCGGCTCGTTCCTGGCCGACTACGGCATCACCGGGGTGGACGACGCGACCGGCCTGGCCGGGCTGATCGGCGTCGCGCTGACCTTCGCGATCGGCCTGGCGATCTTCTGGGGCGTGCGCCGCCGCCGGAGCGCCGCGGCCGCCGTGCAGCAGGCGCCGGACACCGTCGGCGCGGAGAAGTAGCGGCATGGGCGCGGGCCACACCCACCCGATGTACGTGCACGGGCACTCGCCCGTGCACCACCTCGCACCCGAGGTGAAGATCGTCGCAGCGGTGCTGTTCACGATCACGGTGGTGGCGACGCCACGCGAGCTGCTGCCCGCCTTCGGGGCGTACGCCCTGATCGTGGCCGTGCTCGCGGTGCTGGCCCGGGTCCCCGCCGGCTGGCTCGCCCGGCGCAGCCTGATCGAGCTGCCGTTCGTGGCGACGGCCGTGCTGCTGCCGTTCTTCGCGGCCGGGCCGACCACCACGGTGCTCGGCGCGAGCGTCGCCGTCGAGGGGCTCTGGGCCGGGTGGAACATCCTGGTCAAGGGCACTCTCGGCGTGCTGATCGCGCTGCTGCTCGCGGCGAGCACGCCCGCGCGGGACGTGCTGATCGGGCTGGACCGGCTGCGCACCCCGCAGGCGATCACGCAGATCGCCCTTTTCATGCTGCGCTACCTGGACGTGCTCGCCGACGAGGCGCGGCGGATGCGCATCGCGCGGCTGTCCCGCCTGGACGACCCGCGCTTCCTGTGGCAGCTGAAGGGCTTCGCCGCCGGGCTCGGCACGTTGTTCCTGCGCGCCTTCGAACGCGGCGAGCGGGTGTTCCTGGCCATGCGCTCGCGCGGCTACACCGGACGGCTGCCCGCCGCGCTGCACGAGGGCAGCACGGCCACCGCGCGGCAGTGGGCCGCCGGAGCCATGGTGCCCGCGCTCGCCCTCGCCGTGCTGCTGGTGGAAAGGTGGGCGGTATGACCGCGCTGCTGCTCGACGACGTCCGCTACACCTATCCCGACGGGCACCAGGCGCTGCACGGGGTCAGCCTGCGCATCGAGCCCGGGGAGCGGGTCGCCCTGCTCGGCCCGAACGGCGCCGGCAAGACCACGCTGGTGCTGCACCTCAACGGCATCCTGCCCGCCGCCGGGCTGACCGGCTCCGGCGGCACCGTGTCGGTCGGCGACCGCACCGTCGACCCGCGCGACCGGGCCGGGCTCGCCGAGATCCGCCGCCGGGTCGGCCTGGTCTTCCAGGACCCCGACGACCAGCTGTTCCTGCCCACGGTCGCCGAGGACGTGGCGTTCGGCCCGGCGAACCTGGGCCTGCGCGGCGCCGAGCTGCACCAGCGGGTCGACGAGGCGCTGGCCGCCGTCGGCATGAGCGACGTCAAGGAGCGCGCCCCGCACCACCTGTCGCTGGGGCAGCGCCGCCGCGTCGCCGTCGCCACCGTGCTCGCCATGCGGCCCGACCTGCTGGTCATGGACGAGCCTTCGTCCAACCTGGACCCGCAGGCGCGGCGCGAGCTGGCCGAGATCGTGCTCGGGCTGGACGTGACGCTGCTGATGGTGACGCACGACCTGCCGTACGCGCTGCAGCTCTGCCCGCGCTCGGTGATCCTGGACGAGGGCCGCATCGTGGCCGACGGCCCGACCCGCGAGCTGCTGGCCGACCCCGACCTGCTGGCCCGCCACCGCCTCGAGCTGCCGTTCGGCTTCGCCGTTCCCGTCGCCTGACGGCCGATCCCGCCCCGGCTCACCGGGCTCAGCCGGCTCGCCTGGCCGCCCGCCGACGTCTATGTGAAACCGGGGCGGGACGCGGGGGCGGCGCGGGCGGGGGGGTCGAGTGAGTCAGCCTGGGTGGTCCGTGGGCACCGGGTTCTCGGTGGCGGGGACGGTGGGCTGGGCGGGGACCGGGCCGTTGGGGACGCCGGAGGTGGTGCCGCGCAGGCGGAGCATGCCCGCGGCGGCCACGCCGACGCCGAGCGCGATGACGGCGGCGGTCATCACCCGGGCCGCGGTGTCGCCCCACGGGATGGGGGCGATGGCGCGGTGGAACACGGCCGCGTTGACCATCCCCGAGAACAGGCCGACGGCGGCGGCGCCCAGGGCCAGGGCGAAGTCCCCGGCGGCGCGGCGGGTCAGCGAGTACGCGGCGGCGGCGATCGCGGCCAGCGCGCTGACCACCGACCACAGCTGGACGGTGACCAGCTCCAGCAGGATCGGCCCGAACGTGTGGTTGCCCGCATCGATCTCCCGGCCGACCGCGTAGGCGAGCGCGAGCGCCCCGGCGCCGAGCGCGGCGACCGACAGCAGCACGGTGAGCGCGCGGGGGCGGTTGCGGACCAGCCCGGCCAGCGCGATCACCGCTGCCCCGGCGACGGCGCCGAGCCACCACTGGACCGGGTCCGGCGGCGGCACGTAGTCGAGTACTCCGGTGACCTGGAGCGGAGTGACCTCCGTGCGCATCGGCACGGTCCACTCGCGCAGGCGGCGGGGCTGGTCGGGCGCGGCGGCGACCTCGGCGGGCGGGTTCGGGTCGCTCCAGATCGCGCGCTGGTCGTGCCAGCGGTAGACGGGCTCGTCGCTGACCTTGCGCCACTCGGGGGCCACGGTCGGGTCGGCGTGGGCGGGCGGGTCGACGTGGGCGATGGTGATGTTCAGGTACGTGGCGGGGGAGTGGATGTTCTCGTACACCCCGTCGGGGCGTACCTCCAGGTATGGCTCGTTGTGGTAGCCCAGCACCTCGACGGGCTTGCCGGAGTGGTTGGTGAGCTGCAGCCGGGCGCCCGCCTCGATGGTGATCACTTCGAGGCCGGGCAGGTCCGGGGTGCCGGTGAGCAGGGTGCGGTAGTTGGTCGCGTCGGGCGCGTCGGCGCCGTGGGCCGAGGCGGGGGCGGCGACGGTGAGAAGCAGCGTGAGCGCGGTCCCGAGGACCGCGCCCACGCGCCGTGCGATGAGGGGTGTCATCTGTCTCCTGCTCCGGGTCAGCTCGTGCCGGCCGAGGGGGTGGTGGTGCCGGCCGCGGCGGCGACGGCGGCGGCGATCGCGGTCGAGCTGGCCTGCACCGGCTTCCCGTTGACCATGACGGTCGGCGTGCCGCTGACACCGGCCCGGCCGGCCTCCTCGCTCACGTGGTTGGTCCAGTTGATGAAGCGCTTGTCCTTGACGCACTGGGCGAAGTCCTCGCCGAGCCCGACCTGGCGGCCGAACACGATGAGGTCGTCGTCGCTGGGCCCGGCCCCGCCCTCGGCGGGCTGGTTCTGGAACAGCGTGTCGGTGTACTCGGTGAACTTGCCGTACTCGGCCGCGCAGCCCGCCGCGGCCGAGGCGCGCGTCGAGTAGCGGTTGGTCGAGGCGCCGTCGAGGTACGCCACCGGGTGGGTCACCAGCGTGATCTTGCCATCGTTCGCGAGCTGCTGGATCGAGGCGGCGGCCTCGTCGTGGAAGCTCTTGCAGTGCGGGCAGAGGTAGTCGACGTACTCGTCGACGACGACGGGCCCGGTGCCGCTCGTGATGCCGGTGCTGGCGCTGTTGGCGCCCTTCGGCGCGGTGTATTCGGTGGTCTTGCCGCCCGCGTAGATGGCCCAGCCGATGAGGCCGGCGATGACCAGCGCCGACACCGCGGCGATGGAGATCCACATGGTGCGCTTGCGCCGCTGCTCCCTGGCGATCTGCTCGCGCACCATCCGCGCGGCGGCGTTCTGATCCTTACGGCTGCTCACGACCCCACCACCGGGTGGTCACAGCCGCTCGCGGCGGCGCTCGCTCGGTTCGTCACTGTTCTCTTCCTCCAGCACGTCGTCCGGCGCCAGCGCGGCGGACGGTCGGTCCAGTCGTGCGTCGAGGGAGAAACGGCTGACCGGGTAGATGATCAAGAAGATGGCCATCGCGAGGAAGGCCACATCCCGGAGGATGTCCGGGAGATAGTTCGGCGTCACCCCGGGTGGCAGGGGACCGCCCTTGCTGAAGCAGCCGCAGTCGATGTTGAGCCCGCGGGACCAGGCCGAGGCGATGCCGGCGATGAAGGCGACCATCATCACCGCGCCCGCCCAGGCCGCGAGCCGGGTGGCCAGGCCGAACAGCAGCAGCAGCCCGACCACGATCTCCACGAACGGCTGCGCCGCCCCGATGACCATGGCCAGGTCGTACGGCATGATCTGGTACGCGTTGACCGCGCGCCCGGACGCGGCGAGGTCGGTGACCTTGAGCCAGCCCGCTGTGATGAAGATGCCCCCGAGGCCCAGCCGGGCCGCGAGACTCACCCAGGGCTGCACCCTGTGCCAGGTCATGTTGTTCCTCCTCTGCCCCCGTACGGCCGCCCTCAGGCGGCTAAGGCGCTAACGACGTCGGCTACCAGTTCGGCGCGGGCGCGCGCGACCCGGGACCGGATCGTGCCGACCGGCACCTCCTGGACCGCCGCGGCCTGCTCGTACGACAGTCCCAGCAGCTGGGTCAGCACGAACGCCTCCCGGCGGTCCGGCGCGAGCCGGTCGAGCAGCTGTGCCGCCCCGATCTGGCCCGCCGGGTCCGGGTGGTGCCCGGCGGTCAGCGCCTGCGCCGCCAGGCGGGTGCCCAGCGCCCGCTGCCTGACAACGGTACGCAGGTGATCGGCGCAGGTGCGGCGGGCGATGCCCAGCAGCCAGGTGCGCACCGTGGAACGTCCCTCGAACGCGGGCAGTGCCCGGAACGCCCGCAGGTACGTCTCCTGGGTGAGATCGTCTGCGGTGCCCGAGTCGACGAGCGCGGCGACGAAGCGCCACACCTCCGCCTGGGTGGTCCGGACGAACGCGGCCTGCGCCAGCGGGTCCCCCGCGCGCGCCGCCAGCGCCCACTCGGTCGCCGGATCGGCGATCGAGAGCGGCTCGTCGGCTGGCACGGGGGGCACGGGGAGCAAGCCTAACCGCCGGTCCGGCTCACTCCGGGCGGTGACGTCGCGCGTGTCCCGCGACACCGCCGGGAACCAGACGGGGGTACGCGCCGACTACCCGCCCATGACGAACTGCGACGAGGTGCGCGACGGGCTGTCCGCACGGCTGGACGGCGAGGTGCGGGCGTGGGCGGCCGAGACCGGCCGGGAGCCCGGGACGCTCGACGGCCACCTGGCCGGCTGCCCGGACTGCCGGGCCTGGTTGCGGGCCGCCGAGCAGGTCAACCGCGCGGTCCGGGTGCAGGCCGTGACGGTGCCCGATCTCACCGCGCCGATCCTGGCCGCGGTCGCCGCCGAGCGCGACGCTGCCGCGTCCGCGGTGCGGCGGCAGGCGGCGGGCCGGCGGCAGATCCTGCGGGTGGCGCTCGGCGTGACCGCCGTGGTGCAGGTGCTGCTGGCGCTGCCGATCCTGCTCGCGGGCGTGGGCGAGCTGCACACGGGCCGGGAGGCGGCCTCGTTCGACATCGCGCTCGCGGTCGGGTTCGCGCTCGCCGCGTGGCGGCCGGAGCGGGCCCGCGCGTTCGTGCCGGTGGCCTTCGTGCTCGCCGCCTGCCTGACGGTCACCAGCGTGTTCGACGTCGCCGACGGCATGACGGCGCTGGCCCACGAGATCGGCCACGCGGCCGCGTTCGTCCAGGCCGGCCTGCTGTGGGCGCTCAGCCGCACCACCGGCATCTCCCGCGGGCCCCGCGCGGCGGCTACGGTCGCCCCGTGAGTCACATGACTGCCACCCCTCGCCGCGCCGCCGCCCCCGCGCGCTTTGAAGATCACCCGACTTGCCTGGCACATGGGCGAATGAGCCGCCAAGATACGCCCACCTGCCCGGCAAGTCGGTCGATCATGACCCGGTGGCGGGCGCTGGCCGCCGTGGTCGGGTTCCTGGCGCTGACGCTGCTGCCGGCCAGCCCGGCGTACGCGCACGCGGCGCTGCTGCGCACCAGCCCGCCGGCCGGGTCGGTGGTGCCGGAGGCGCCGAAGGAGGTCACGCTCACCTTCAGCGAGCCGATCGCCCCGGTCGCCGACAAGATCCGCATCGTCGGGCCGGACGGGGAGCGGGCCGACCGCGGCACCCCGACGGTCGACGGCAACGTGCTCAAGATCGGGCTGCGCGACGACGCGCCCCGCGGCACCTACCTGGTCAGCTACCGGGTGATCTCGGCGGACAGCCACCCGATCCCGGGCGGGTTCACCTTCTCCGTGGGCGCCCCGTCGGCCGCCCCCGCCGAGCTGCCGGAAGAGAAGGTCGACACGACCATCCGCAACCTCATCGCCGCCGTCAAGGTCATCGGGTACGCCGGGCTGGTGCTGCTGGTCGGGCCGGTGCTGGTGCTGGCGCTGCTGTGGCCGGCCCGGCTGAGCCAGCGCGGCCCGCGCCGCCTGATGTGGACCGGGTTCGGGCTGGTGGCGCTGACCACCCTCGCCGGGCTCTACCTGCAGGCCCCGTACACCACCGGCACCAGCCTGTTCGGGGCCACCGCCGGGGACCTCGGCGACGTGCTGGGCAGCCAGTACGGCATCGTGCTGCTGGTGCGGCTGGCGCTGCTCGGCGTCGCCGCGTTCCTGGTCCGGCCGCTGCTGGCCGGGCGGGACGGGATCGTGGACCGGGTCCTGCTGCTGCTCGTCGCGGCGGGTGCCGCGCTGACCTGGCCGCTGGTCGGGCACCCGGCCGCCTCGCCGGTGCCGGCCGTGTCCGTGGTCGTCGACGCGCTGCACCTGGCCGGGGCCGCGGTGTGGCTCGGCGGCCTGGTCATGCTTGCGGCGTACCTGCTGCGCCTGGCCGACAGCCGCGAGCTGGGCGCGATCCTGCCGATCTGGTCGCGCTGGGCGGCGCTGGCCGTGTCCACGGTGCTGCTGGCCGGGGTGGTCTCCGCGCTGATCCAGATCGGCACCCCGGCCGCGCTCGTCGAGACGACATACGGGCAGCTGCTCATCGCCAAGACGGTGCTGGTCGGGCTGGTGCTGGTGGCGGCGTACTTCGCGCGGCGGTTCACGCTCCGCGGCGCGGCCGACAATCCGCGGCCGCTGCGCCGGGTGGTCACCGTCGAGGTCGCCATCGCGGCCGTGGTGCTCGCGGTGACCGGCGCGCTCACCCAGACCACCCCCGCGCGCACCGCGCAGGAGACGGCGCAGCTGCCCGCCCAGCCGGTCATCTACTCGACCACGCTGACCAGCAGCCAATGGACGCTGCAGGTGGAGGTCGATCCGGCGAAGCGGGGCGACAACGCGGTGCACCTGTACGCGTACAAGCCGGACGGCTCGCCCCAGCCCGTCGTGGAGTGGAAGGCGACCGCGTCGCTGCCCTCGGCCGGGGTCGAGAAGGTGGCGTTCCCGATGCTGAAGCTCACCGACAACCACGCCAGCGGCCAGGTCTCCCTGCCCACGGGCGGTGACTGGCAGCTGACGTTCACCCTGCGCACCTCCGAGATCGATCAGGCCACGGTCACCGCGACGGTGCCGATCCCATAGCGCCCAGCGCGACGCTGGGCAGTACGAAAGGTCTTAGGCATGAAGATGACGCGCCGACTCGGCGTGGTCGCGGCGACGGTGCTCGGCCTGCTGGCCGTGGCCGTGCCCGCGGCGGCCCACGTAACGGTCAGCCCGAACACCGCCGTGCAGGGCAGCTATGCCCGCGTGGCGTTCCGGGTGCCGAACGAGTCCGACGACGCGGGCACCACCAAGCTGGAGGTGCACCTGCCGGAGGACGCGCCGGTCGCGTCGGTCTCCACGCAGCCGGTGCCGGGCTGGACGGTGGCCGTCACCAAGCGCAAGCTGGCCACCCCGATCGAGGTGCACGGCAGCCCGGTCAGCGAGGTCGTGGCCACCCTGACCTGGACCGCGACGAGCGCGGACGCGGCGGTCAAGCCGGGGCAGTTCCAGGAGTTCCCGGTCTCCATGGGGCCGCTGCCCAAGGTGGACCAGATGGTCTTCAAGACGCTGCAGACCTACTCCGACGGCGCCGTGGTGCGCTGGATCGAGGAGCCGGTCAACGACGGCACCGAGCTGGAGAGCCCGGCGCCGGTGCTGAAGCTGACCCCCGCCGCCGCGGCCGCCGAGGCGACCCCGTCGGCCGGGGCCACGGTGGCGCTCGGCGACCAGACCAAGGCGGCCGGCGGCAACTGGGCCGGCATCGCGGGCCTGGTGGCGGGCGTGCTCGCGCTGATCCTCGCGGGCGTCGCGCTGGCGCGTACCCGCCGCCCGTCACCTCCCGCCGCCTGACCCGAAGTCAGGAAGGGCACCTTCTACATCGCAAAGCGATAAGAGCGACCGGCAATAGGTTCATTTGAGGCGTCGGGTGGTGGGACGGCCGTCCCAGCGGTAGCGGGGGCGGGCTTGTCGGATGAGTTGGCGTGTGGTGATCAGGGCTGCTGCCAGGTAGAGGTAGAAGTCCACGACCTGCGCGTTGCGTTCGGTGCAGCGGCGGATCTTGCCGTAGCCGTTCATCCATGAGTGGGTGCGTTCCACCACCCAGCGTTTGCCGACCTGGATGGGGGCGGGGAGGCCTTTGCGGGCGATCTGGCCGTGCAGGCCGCGGTCGTGCAGGCGCTGGCGGGTGGGGGTGTTGTCGTAGGCGCGGTCCAGGTGCACGGTGACGTCGTCGGGCAGGGGGCCTGTCTGTTGGGTGGCGGTGTCGAGGGTGGCTTCCAGCAGGGCGTTGTCGTTGCGGTTGGCGGGGGCGGAGATCACGGCCAGGGGTATGCCGGCGGCTTCGGTGCCGGTGGAGCGTTTGAGGCCGCCTTTGCCGCGGTCGACCGGGGAGCGTCCGGCGCGGTCTCCGCCGCAGGGTGCTTTGGTGAGCGCGCCGTCGACGGCGATGTCGTGCAGCTGTAGGCCGATCATGTTGTCGTAGGCGGCCAGGGTCAGGGCGTGCAGTTGCTGGGCGAGGCCTGCGCTGGCCCAGTCGGCCAGGCGGCGGCGGATGGTGCGGTCGGAGCATCCTGGGCCGGCGATGCGTTCGTAGCCCGAGCCGTGGAACAGGGCGTGGATGACGTGTTCGAAGACGACCTGGTCGGGGATGCGGCGGCGGTGGCAGCCCAGCGGGTGTGCGGGGTCGTATTCGGGCCGGTCGGGCAGCAGTGCGGCGAACTGGACCCAGATCGGGGTCAGCAGCGATGATGGCAGCGCAGGCACGGGACTCCTGTCATTGAAGCGTAGAGAACTCCAATGATCGATAAGTCCCGTGCCTGTTTGCTACCCGCGACCGGCTACCTGTCCAGGTCCGCACCTAATGCCGGTCGCTCTAAGAAGGTGCCCTTCCTTTCTGCGCATCCCGGTGAGGGCTGGGGCGTTGGTCCGGGTGGACCGCGCCGACGATCCGGCGCGGCGTCGCGCCCGCCGCTGTCGGGCGCCGCCCCCACCGGAGGACACGGGATGCGCGCTGCGCGAGTGCTCATCGGCATGCTGGCCCTGGTCCTGGCGTTGCCCGCGCTGGCCGCGGGTATCGCGGCGGCCTGGCTGACCGGGCACGACAGCCCCGACGGCGCGTTCCACGCAGCGGTCGCCCCGCTGCGCGACCCCGAACGGGTGCTGGTCGTCTCCGACATCGACGCGCTGCTGCGGCGCGACGTCCCGTACGCCCGGGTCGGCGGGGTCGAGCTGCGGGTGTCCGCCAGTTCGGGCAACACGCCCGCGTTCGTCGGCATCGCCGCGCCCGACGAGGTGGCCGCCTACCTGGCCGGGGTCCGCTACACCGAGGTCGCGCAGACGCGGATCGGCCCCGGGCCGCTGCTGCTGCGGACCAACCGGATGGACGCGCCGGGCCGGGAGCCCGGTGACCCCACAGCCGAGGACTTCTGGCTGCGCGAGGGCCTGGGCAGCCTGTCCTGGCGCCCGGAGCAGGATCGGGGGCGGCACCTGGCGCTGGTCGTGGTGCTGCGGGACGCGCCGTCCACCGGGCCCGCGCTGCCGTCCGACGCCCTCAACCTGGACGTGGCGCTCGACGCGGACTGGCTCGGCTCGGCCATGTGGGGCGTGCTCATCCTGGCCATCGTGCTGCTGGTGGTGGCGCTGGTGACGCTGGCCTGGCCCGGCCGCCCGGCCGAGACCGCGCCCGAGCCGGCCGCCGACGACGAGCTGACCTCCCTGCTGGACCCCGCGGACGACGGCACGATCATCGCGCTGCCCGCCGACACCGACCCGGGGCTCACCGCCCCGCCCGCGCCGGAGCAGCGCGCCGCGGAACCCGAGACGGTGGTACGCGAGCAGCTCGACGTGCCCTGGGCAGGGGCGCCCTACACGGGTCCCGCCGAGGACACGGTGGCCTGGCCCGCGCCGTCGGCGCCGCGCGGCTGGTTCGAGTCGTCGGCCGGCGCGCGCCGGAGCGAGGTTCGGGCGGACGGCCGGTTCGCGGCGGCCGTCGGGGCCGGTCACGCGGAGGCGGTGACGGCGGCGAGCGCCGTGCCCGCGATGCGGGGCGTTCCCGCGCCGGACCTGCCGTGGCCGCCGCTGCGTGGGGTGCTGCCGGGCACCCAGCCGGTGCGCGATGTGATCACCGAGGAGTTCCTGCCGGGCATCTTCGACCGCCCGGCCTGCACGCTGCGGCTGGAGCGGATCCCGGCGGCGCGCTGACCGCGCACAGGACGAGCGGCCCGACGATGCGGGCCGCTCACACCGGGGGAACGGTGTTCCATCTGGGGGCCGTCCCGGGGGAGACGGTGTCCCTGTCTCCTACTGTAAGGAAAACCGCCAGAACGGACAAGACTGGCTAAACGGTCCTTGACGTGAGATAATCCCATGGTCCAGGACGCACAGGCAGGAACGCCACCAGGGCCAGGCTGAGCAGCACGTACGCGTTGCGGGCCAGGAACAGGCCGGGCGTGTCCGTCGGCACCGCCGCGACACCCCAGTCGACCAGCGACACCACGCCGATCACGCAGACGGCGTACACCCCGGCCGCGAACGCGAGCCAGCCCCAGCGACGCCCGCCCGTGCTCTGCGTCGCCGCCGCGATCAGGGACACGATCGCGGGCACGAACCAGTACAGGTGGTGCGGCCAGGTGATCGGGCTGATCAGGCCGGACAGCAGGCCGGTCAGCGCCAGCCCGGTGACGGGATCGCCGGCCAGCCCCGCCCGCGCCGCGCGCCACATGCCGAAGGCGAGCACGAGCAGCGCCAGCAGCAGCCATACCCACTTGGCGGGCTGCTCCGGCGCGACCAGCCGGGCCAGCATGCCCTGCAGCGACTGGTTGCCCGTGTAGTCCAGGCGGCCCACCCGGGCGGTGTCCCACAGCGCGCCGGTCCAGAAGTCCCAGGAGGCCCGCGGCGCGATCGCGGCGGCCACCAGGGTGACGGCCGCAGCCGCGCCCATCGCCGTGAAAGCGGCCCGCCACTGCCGGGTGACCAGCAGGTACACGATGAACAGGCCGGGGATCAGCTTGAGCGCGGTGGCCACGCCGATGCCGACGCCGGTCCACTTCGACCCGCGCGGGCCGAGCACCAGCAGGTCCATCATGATCAGCAGGATCAGCAGCATGTTGATCTGGCCGAAGGTGATGGTCTCCCGCAGTGGCTCGATCAGCAGCACCAGCGGCACGGCGACCGCGACCGCGTACCAGACCTCCCAGCCCTGCTTCCGGGCCAGCGGCGCCAGCAGCCAGTACGTCGTGACCACCACCGCGGCCACGGTGCCCAGCGTGAACAGCGTCTGGGTCACGCCCAGCGGCAGCAGCCCGAACGGGAACAGCAGCAGCGCCGCGAACGGCGGGTAGGTGAAGTACAGCGCGCCCTGCACCCGGTCCGGCTGGGCGTAGTCGTACAGCTCATGCCCGTCGCCCCACCACCACACGGCCGACATGTAGATCTTCAGGTCGAAGAAGTCGTGCGTCACCCGCAGCCGCCAGAAGCCGATCGCGCAGGCGGCGAGCACGGCGAGCACGATGAGCACCCGCCGCGGGGTCAGCTGGGCACGGACCTGAGACATGGACGCCACCCTAACCGCCGCCGCGCGCCCCGCCAGGCGTGGCCCACGCGACGGTGGCGGCACTGACAGTGCGGCCATACGGCGTACGCTGTGCCGGTGGGAGATCTGCGTAGCGCCGACCATCTGGTATGGATCGATTGTGAGATGACCGGCCTGAACCTGGGCACCGACGCCCTCATCGAGGTCGCGGCCCTGGTCACCGATGCCGAACTGAACGTGCTGGGCGACGGGGTGGACGTGGTGATCCACTGTCCCGACGCGCTGCTCGACGGCATGGTCGACGTGGTGAAGCAGATGCACGAGAAGTCCGGCCTCACCGAGGCGGTGCGCCGCTCCGCGGTCACCGTCGCGCAGGCCGAGGACATGGTGCTCGAGTACGTCACCAAGTACGTCACCGAGCCGCGGACCGCGCCGCTGTGCGGCAACTCGATCGCCACCGACCGGGGTTTCATCGTGCGGGACATGCCCCGCCTCGACAGCCACCTGCACTACCGCATGATCGACGTGTCGTCGGTGAAGGAGCTGTGCCGGCGCTGGTATCCGCGCGTGTACTTCGGGCAGCCGGAGAAGGGCCTGGCCCACCGCGCCCTGGCCGACATCCGCGAGAGCATCCGCGAGCTGCGCTACTACCGCGAGGCGATCTTCGTGCCGCAGCCCGGGCCGGACGTCGACGAGGCCAAGCGCATCGCCGCGACGATGGTCCTGCCGTAAGTCGCGTGGGACACAGCGATACCCGCTCGACGCGGGGCCGGGGGGTATGGCTATTATTGGTCGGTCGCCGCGGCTGTACGGTCAGCGGCGTGCAATGGTGGTCGTAGCTCAGCTGGTAGAGCACCGGGTTGTGGTCCCGGGGGTCGCGGGTTCGAGTCCCGTCGATCACCCTGCAGAAAAGCCCCGACGGGTAGCCGTCGGGGCTTTTTCGTGGCTGAGCTGTGGGGTGGCGGGGTTGGCATGCAAGATCGCCGTCTCGTGTCACAACCTGCGGTGCAGGCACACCTTGTGACACCAAACGGCGATCTTGGCGACGTGCTAGCCGGGAGTCAGGCCGCCGGGGTCGACGGGCTGGCCGAGGGGTCGGCGGACGGGGCCGTGGACGGCTCCGCGGACGGGTCCGGGGTGGGCTCGGCCGGCGGCTCGTACGGGATGGCGCTGCCCTTCACGTACTCCTCCCACGGCTTGTCCCAGTCGGTCCAGCCGTTGCCGTACTCCAGCTTGCGCGGCGTGCCGGCGGTCGTCAGCGGCGTGCCGACCAGCGTGTTGTTGAACAGGTACGCCGCGTTGGCCATGGAGACGTTCACGCAGCCGTGCGACACGTTGCGCTTGCCCTGGTGCTGCACCGACCACGGCGCGGCGTGGATGAACTCGCCGCCCCAGGTCAGCCGCTGCGCGTAGTCGATGTTCGTGCGGTAGCGGTTGGCCGGGTTCGGGTCGTCCATCGTGTCGAAGACGGTCTTCCGCTTCTTCTCGATGATGATCATCGTGCCGCTCGACGACGGCATCGTCGGCCGCCCCAGGCTGACCGGGATCGTCTTGACCGCCTTGCCGTCCTTCAGCACCGTCATCTGGTGGGTCTTGTCGTTGACCCGCAGTTGGATGTCCGGACCCACGCTGCACACCAGCGTCGAGTCACGGCGGCCGTAGTAACCGCCGCCCAGCGGCAGGCCACCCGCCCGCACGTGCACGAACACCTTCGTGCCGGCCTTCCAGAACACCTTCGGGCGCCAGTGCAGCTCGCTGCCCGAATACCAGGTCCAGACGCCTTCCTGGAACGGCTCCGTCGACACCAGCAGCCGGCGCTGGAACGCGGCCCGCTGCGCCTTGGGGATGGTCCGGCCCGTCTTGAAGATCAGCACCATGCCGACGCCGATCACGGCGTTGTCGGCCAGGAAGCTGCTGACGCCGACCTGCTTGCTCGCGGCCGGCTTGGCCATCGTCGTGAACGTCGCGGTCGCGGTCGCCGGCTTGCCGTCGTCACCGGTCGCGGTCACCGTCGCGGTGTACGTCGCGCCGTACGCCAGGGCCTTCTCAGGCAGCCAGCCCGCGCCGTCCGGGTGCATCGCGCCCTTGACCTCGGCGCCGTTCGCGTCCTTCAGCGAGACCTCGGTCGTCTGCGCCTCCGTCGCGGCGAACACGATCTCCGTGCCCGCCGGCACGTCCTTGGCGTCCGCGGCGGGACCGGAGATGGTCACACTCGCCTTGGGCGGCGTCTCCTGCGGCTTCTCGCCGCCGTCGTTCCCGCCGTTCCAGATCGGCGACTTGTCGCCGGTGCAGGCAGCCAGGCCGGTCACACCGGCGACACCGGCGCCGGCGAGGCCGAGCGCGGTCAGCGCGCGCCGCCGGGTCAGCTTCGGGGTGGTCGGGGTGTCGGGGGTGGGCATAGCGTCCTCACATCGTTGAGGGGTGTGCGCGGCACAACGTCATCCATCCTGCCTCAATGACGCTCCGCACGGGGGTGCGAGTTGCCCGCAGTGAGGCTTCACACCGTACATCCGGGCAGCTACCAGACTATCGGGCAGCCGGGGTCGGAGACATGGCCGAGGGTGCGGGAACGGCGCTCGGCGCCACACCCGGGGCCGCGCTCGGGGACGGGGAGGGCGAGGCCGACGAGACCGGCGGGTTGACCGCCTCGGGGCGCAGGTCGTCCGGGATCGGCAGCGCGCTGCCCTTCACGAACTCCTTCCAGCTCAGATCCCATGCCGTGAAGCCGTTGCCCTTCTCCAGCTTCACGCCCGTGCCCTTGACCGTCACCGGGTCGCCCACGTGCGTGTTCTCGAACAGCCACACCGCGTTGCCCGGGGAGACGTTCAGGCAGCCGTGCGACACGTTGCGCCGGCCCTGGTCGCCCACGCTCCACGGCGCCGAATGGATGAACTCCCCACCCCAGGTCAGGCGCTGGGCGTACTGGATCGCCACCCGGTACTGGTCGCCCGGCTCGCCGGTGGTGTCGAAGATGGTGGACGCCTGCTTGTCCATGATCACCATGGTGCCGGAGGAGGAGGGGGTGCTCGCCTTGCCCAGGCTCACCGGCATCGACTTGACCTTCTTGCCGTTGCGCAGGACCTCGATGTGCTTGTCCGAGTTGCGGACGACCAGCTCCAGCTTGTCGTTCGTGATCTTCGCGGCGGCGCGGCGGTCGTCGTCGCCGTAGCGGCCCTCGCCCATCGGGACGCCCTTCAGAGCCGCGCGGACGGTGAGCTTCGTGCCCGGCTTCCAGTACTGCGGGGCGCGGTAGGTGACCTGGCGGCCGCTCATCCAGTGCCATACGCCCGGCTGGGGCGGTGTCGTCTCGACGAACAGGCGCTTCTCCACCGCTGCTCGCGCGGACTCGGGGATCTGCTCGGAGAACTCGACGACGACCGGCATCGCGACGCCGTAGGTGTGGTCGTCGAAGAGGTACATGCCCGTGCCGACCTGGCGCTGCGGCTCGGCCATGGTGGTGAAGGAGGTCTGCGAGGTGACGGCGCGGCGGCCGTCGGTCGCGACGGCGGTGACCGTGTAGGCGGTCTTGTACTGCAGCGGCTTGTCGGGGACCCAGGTGGTGCCGTCGGGGCGCATCCGGCCGGGTACGAGCCTGCCCTTGGCGTCGGCGACGTGCACCGAGCGGACGGAGGCGTTGGTGGCGGTCAGGCCGATCTCGGTGCTGACCGGGAGGTCCTTGGTCTCGGCGGCGGGGGTGAGTTCTAGGGTCTGCGCGGGTGGGGCGGGGGGTGGGTTCTTGGCGGCGGTGACGCCGGTGGGTTCGCTGTCACATGAGGCCAGCGTGGGTACGAGGAGAGCGGCGGCGACCGCCGCGACGCCGAGCCTGCGGAGTGCACGCATACGCCACCTGCCTGGATCCTGGTGAAATGTCCCGGTTCACATCCTGCCGTAGGGGAGTGGGGGTTGTGGTGGGTTCCGACGGATTCTCGTGACCGTGGCGCGGAATGATCTTCAGGTGAGGGCAGTCACAGGTTGCTCTGCGTGACGGGCCTGGGTGGCGTCGGGGTCCGTTGGGCTGGGGTGATATGGACAGTTCATGGTGGTCTTGGTGGGTGTTTTGGAGTGATTTGGCGGCACGGGCGGGCGGTCTGCTAACCGATTGGAGATCCGCCGGATCGCCGTGCTAAGGTTCTCTCCGTTGCCAACGAGCGCCGCTAGCTCAACTGGCAGAGCAGCGGACTCTTAATCCGCGGGTTCGGGGTTCGAGTCCCTGGCGGCGCACAGCGAAAGCCCCGTCTGACCTGGTCAGACGGGGCTTCTTGCATTCCGGGGACGGCTGGGACGCGGTCCGGTGTGCTCGACGTGAGCTCGGGTTGCCGTGACCTGGTGATGTAGGGGTATCAGCTGCCGTCATTTCCGGGCTTTTGATCTTGCTGCTGAGCGTCGGCCAGGGCTCGGACGGATGCCGTGTCGGCAACGCCCTTCAAAGAGTGCGCAGAGTGGTTCAAGTGGACCTCAAGGACGACTGCCACCCGAGCCGATGGGGAACGCGCCGCGGCGGCGCCGAGGGTGTCGTGGCTGCCGGCCCGCAGGACAGGCATCGCTCTCCAGCGCAGGAACGGAGATGTTGGCTATGACCTGGTGGCCGGCTTCCGGACCCGGCCGATCGGCAGCCGGCACATTGGCTCGCACCCGACGACCAGTAAGTCCGTCCCTGCGCGCTGAAGTTGCGCGGCGGTGGGCCGGGCGGGCTGGCTGTCCACGCCGGGATGCCCCGGAACCGTCCCCCACCGCTGAACTGCGGTTGATCGCCTCACCTCGATCGTGAGCCGATGCGGCGAGTCCGGCGGGACAGCGAAATCCGCATCGATCAACTAGCGTGCCGCTGCAAGAACACGGGGGAACGAGGTACGGGTCCTATAGGGACGATCGGCACGTTTGTGCTGACGTCCGCCGCGTGCCGGACGCCGAGATGGCGGCCCGGCCGATGTGCGATGCCCACCATGAACCCCCGTCGCGTACGGCATCGGTGCGTCCGCCGTACGGCTAGCAACCGCCAGCGATGGAAGGGTATGACGTGAGGTTGAGACACTGGCATCGCCGCGTGGCGATCGGAACGACGGCGGTGCTGCTGCTGTCGGGCCTGTCCGCACCGGCGGGGGCGGTGCCCGCCGATTCGGGGGCTCAGCAGAAGGCCACCATGCGAAATGTCGCCGTGGGCGAGCCGCCGACGGCAGCGTCCCGGTCACCGAAGGCTGTCGCACGCCACCAGCCTCAGCAGGTGCGCTGGCCGCAGGCTGGCACGGTCGAGGTGGACCTGCCTGCGGGCCGCTTCCCGGCGGGCCGGTCCGCGGCGGAGAAGGATGGCTGGACGTCGTCGAAGGTCAGGGCGGGCGGATCGCCGGTCTGGCTGTCGTCGGCCGCGCCGGAGTCGCCGGCCAAGGTGCGATCGCAGGTGCTGGACCGGGCCGCGTCCAGGGCCGCCGGATATGACCTGATCGTCAGGCTGGACCGGGTCGACGGGCGCGTCTCGGGCGGGCCGGTGGATCTGGCGCTCGACGTGTCCGGGTTCAAGGGTGCGTACGGCGGTGACTGGTCCGATCGGCTGCGGATGGTCGTGCTGCCGGCGTGTGCGCTGTCGGCGGGCCGGGCAGCCGATTGCCGGCCGCAGCCACTGGTGACCTCGCGTACGGGGGATGTGCTTTCGGCGGAGGTTCCGCTGTCGGTGTCGGCGGGAGCTTCGTCGGCTCTGGTGGCGTTGTCCTCGGGGGCCGAATCGGGCTCGGGCGACTTCGGCGCGACCTCGATGGCGGGATCGGCGAGCTGGTCCGCGGGCAGCAACGCCGGTGGGTTCGCCTGGTCGTACGGGATGCGGGTGCCCCCGGCGCTCGGCGGCCCGGCGCCCAGTGTGAAGCTGTCCTACTCCTCCCAGGGGGTCGACGGGCGGACGTCCGCCACCAACAACCAGCCGTCCTGGATCGGCGAGGGTTTCGAGTGGTCTCCGGGCTTCATCGAGCGCCGTTACATCTCGTGCAGCGAGGACATGGGTTCCGGCGCGAACAACACGCAGAAGACCGGCGACCAGTGCTGGCGTGGCCACAACGCCACGATGTCGCTGAACGGGCGCGCGACCGAACTGATCTTCAATGCCACGGACAACCGGTGGCACGGGCTGACCGAGGACGGATCGAAGATCGAGCGCCGGACCGGCGCCACCAACGGTGACAACGACGGCGAGCACTGGGTCGTCACGACCACCGACGGCACGACGTACTACTTCGGGCTCAACCGGCTGCAGGGCTGGACGAGCGGCAAGTCCGAGACCAAGTCGGTGCAGACGGTGCCGGTGTTCGGCAACCACTCCGGAGACCCCTGCCACCAGAGCGCCTTCACGGACTCGGACTGCGCGCAGGGCTACCGGTGGAACCTGGACTACGTCGTCGACCCGCACGGCAACACGATGTCGCTGTGGTGGGAGCGGGACACCAACAAATACGGCCGCAACGGCTCCACCACCGATCTTCGCGACTACGTCCGTGACGCGTGGCTGGACCATGTCGACTACGGCACGCATCAGCGCACCCTCGTCGGCGGCGTCAAGACCGACACGGTCTACACCGCGCTGCCGGTGCCCATGCGGGTCAACTTCGTCACGGGTGACCGGTGCCTGACCAACTGCACGAACCACTCGGACAACTGGTCGGACACCCCCTGGGACCTGTCGTGCACCGCTTCGCCGTGTGACGACCACACCCCGACGTTCTGGTCGACCAAGCGCCTGCGGCAGATCACCACGCAGGTCTGGAACGCCGCCACGTCCGCCCACCGCGACGTGGAGCAGTGGACGCTGACGCACTCCTTCCCGGACCCCGGGGACGGCACCCGCGCGGGCATGTGGCTGGACCGCATCGGCCACAAGGGCCTGGTCGGCACGGAGAAGACCGTGCCGGACATCAAGCTCGACCCGGTCATGCTCAACAACCGGGTGGACACGGCGCTGAGCAACGGTCTGCGCCCCATGAACTGGGCCCGGCTGGCGGCGGTGACCAGCGAGTCCGGTGGCGTCGTCGGGATCACCTACGCGCCGCAGAACTGCACGGCGAGCAACAAGCCGACCCCGCACACGAACGACAGGCGCTGCTATCCGGTCCGGTGGGCGCCCGAGGACCTCGGTGGCGCGCCCGGCCAGGAGATCACCGACTGGTTCCACAAGTACGTGGTCGAGCAGGTCACCGAGACCGACGGCGTCCTGACCGGAGCGGCCGCCAGTCCTTCGAAGGTGACCCGGTACGAGTACCTCGACGGTGCGGCCTGGCGCTTCGCCGACGACGACGCGTTCACCAAGGACAACCGCCGCACCTGGAACCAGTGGCGTGGCTACGGAAAGGTGCGGACCTTCGTCGGCACCGGCACCGACCAGGTTCGTTCGGAGACCCGGTTCTTCCGCGGGATGCACGGCGACAAGGCCACCCCGACCGGAGGGACCCGCAACGTCGTCCTCACCGACACCAGGGGCCTGCTCGCAGCCGCATTCCCCGGTGAGCAGATCCACGACCTCGACGAGTACGCCGGCATGACGCTGGAGTCGATGTCGTACGATTCGCCGACCGGTGACCCGATGGCGGGCAGCGTGTCGAAGCCATGGCGGTCGGATCCGCCGACTGCGTCGCGGACCATCGACTCGCAGACGGTGCACGCGAGGTTCACCGGCACGTCCGACACGTGGCAGTGGAGCAAGCTGGACGGTGGCCGCGCCGACCGGGTGACCCGGACCAGCACGACCCTGGACACCCTCGGCATGCCGACCAACAGCACCGAGCATGGCGATCTGTCGGTGACCGGTGACGAGCAGTGCACCGCCACGGACTACGCGCGCAATACGAACACCCATCTGCTGAACAAGCAGTCCCGCATCCGGATGTGGGCGCTCACGTGTGCCGTCGCCCTGACCGCCGGCCGCAAGTTCACCACCGCCGAGATCATCAGCGAGGTGCGCACCTCGTACGACGATCAGTCCTGGAACACCGCGCCCATCAGGGGTGAGGTGACCCGCATCGAGACGCTCAAGGACTGGGTCAACGACGCCTTCGTCCCTCTCGTCACCGCACGGTCGGCCTTCGACGACTACGGCCGGGTCACCGACGCCTGGGACGTCGACGGCAACCTGACCACGACCGCCTACACGCCGACGGCCGACGGGCCGGTCACCACGACGACCACGGTCAGCCCGAAGGGCTGGCAGGCGCAGAATGTCATCGAGCCGGCCTGGGGCGCGACGCTGGCCACGGTCGACGTGACCAACAACCGGCGCACCGATGTCGAGTACGACGCGCTGGGCCGGGTGACGAAGGTCTGGCGGCCGGGCCGGTCCAAGAGCCTGTACGCCAACACCCCGACGACGTGGCACGAGTACGCCGTCTCCAACACCGCGCCCTCGGTGATCCACACCCGGAATCTCAGCCCGAACGGGACGTTGATCAGCTCGTACACGTTCTATGACGGGCTGATGCGGACTCGCCAGACCCAGAGCCCGAAGGCCGACGGCACGGCGGGTGCGATGGTGGCCGACACGTTCTACGACACGGCGGGACGTGTCTGGCGCACGTTCGGGCCCTACCCGGTGGCCGCGGCCGCCTCGACGGTGTTCTCGCCGCACCCGGCATCGGACTTCGAGAACATCGATCAGTGGACCAAGGTCGAGTTCGACGGGGCGGGCCGGGCGGTCGAGGATATCCGCTACTACCGCATGTCGGAGCAGTTCCGCACGTCCAACCGATACCCCTCCGGCGACCGGACCGAGGTCCTGCCACCGGAGGGCGGCATCGTGACCGCGACGGTGGTCGACGCCCAGGGCAGGACGCGCCAGGTCCGCCAGCACCACGGGCTCACGACGGCCTCGGGCTACGACGCGACGAACTTCGACTACAACGCGAAGGGGCAGCAGACACGCGTCACCAACCAGGCGGGGACGGCCTGGGTGTTCGAGTACGACCTGCTGGGGCGGCCGTTCAGGACGACCGACCCGGACAAGGGCGTGGCAACGACCACCTATGACGATGCGGGCCGGATCACCTCGATCACCGACTCGCGCCCGGTGACGCTGCGCTACACCTATGACGAGATCGGCCGTAAGACCGGTGTCTACAACGGCACGGTCGCAGCGGCGAACCGGCTGACCAAGTTCGAGTACGACGGCCTGGCCAATGCCAAGGGGATGCTGACCTCCTCGACCCGCTACGTCGGCGGCGAGACGGGCGCGGCATACCAGTCCTCGGTCACGGCCCTGTCGCCGTTCGGCACGGTCTCCCAGAAGAAGATCACGATCCCCGCGACCGAGACGGGGTTCGCCGGGGAATACGTCTACGACTACGGCTACAAGGCGAACGGTGCGCCGGCGTCGACCCGGATGCCCGCGATCGGCGACGCCACCTACAGCCAGGGCTGGGAGACCCTGACCACCACGTACACGGCGACCGGGCTGCCGCAGAAGCTGACCACCGGCGCCACCAGCTGGCTGGTCACCGACACCAGCTACACCGAGCTGGGTGAGCTGGGCGTCATCACGCTGCGCGACCAGACCGCCAACCCGCAGCTGCAGATCGGCCACACCTACGACGCCGGCACGCGGCTGCTGAAGCGCATCCTCACCACCCGGGACACCGCACCGAACACGGTCTCGGACGTCAACATCTCGTACAACCAGATCGGCGGCATCACCGGGATCGCGGAGGCGTCGGCTGTCGCGGGAGTCGAGACACAGTGCTTCACGCACGACTACCTGCAGCGGCTGACCGAGGCGTGGACACCGACCTCAGGCGACTGCGAGGACAGCCCGACCCTCGCGGGTCTGGGTGGTCCGGCCAAGTACTGGACGACGTGGACCATCGACGCCGCCGGCAACCGCACCAAGCAGGTGCAGCACATCACGGGCGGTGACCTCACGACCAAGTACGTCCACCCGGCGGCCACGGCCGCGCAGCCGCACACGCTCACCAAGACGACCGACGCCAACGATGTGACCACCGGCAGCTACACCTACGACAACCTCGGCAACACGAGGACCCGGCCCACGCAGAGCGCGGGCACCCAGACGCTGACCTGGGATCCGGAAGGCCGGCTGGCCAGCTCGACCGACACCACCGGCCCGACCACCTACATCTACGACGCCGACGGCAACCGCCTGATCCGGAAGGACCCCGCGGGCAAGACGCTCTACCTGCCGGGACAGGAGATCCGGACCAACGTCGCGGGCACGGCCGTCATCTCCTGCACCAGGTACTACGGCTGGGCCGGCAAGAACATCGCCATCAGGTCCAGCAGTGCCGGCGGGAACTCGCTGACCTGGATGGTCGCCGACCGGCACAACACCACCAACCTCACGGTGGCCAGCACCGGAACCCAGGCGGTGGCCGTCCGGTGGCAGGACCCCTACGGCAACCAGCGCGGCGGCACCGCCGGGACCTGGCTGGGGACCCTGGACAAGGGCTTCGTCGCGGGGACCAAGGACAACACCGGTCTGACCCACATCGGCGCCCGGGAGTACGACCCGAAGCTCGGCCGCTTCATCTCGGTGGACCCGGTGCTGGACACCACCGACGCCCAGCAGATGCAGGGCTACTCCTACGCGCGCAACTCGCCGGTCATCTTCAGCGATCCGGACGGCCTGAAGCCGTTCGACGACATGATGCCGACCGGGAACAGCGGCAAGTCGAACGGGCACCTCATCAACCCGTACAAGTCGGATGCGGAGGAGCGGGCCGCGACGGCCAATGCTGGTAAGGCGCTGCGACTGCGCAACCTGCGCTTCCACATGATCATGAACTCCAACTTCATGGGCATCCGTGACCGCGTCGAGGACGACATCGAACGGGCCATGATCTGGGCGGATGCCGGGAAGTCCGGCGGCGGCAAGCAGAACAAGGCCGCCCAGAAGGCACTGGAAGAGCTGGTCGAGATGGGGCTGGAGGCGACCGGGCTCGACACCGAGTCGATGATGGTCGCCATCGTCGTGGGCAGGGCGCTCGACAGGATCGACGAATCTCGGAGCGAGTACAAGCCGAAGGCCTGGGACCCAGGCTTCGCCTTCAACGACGACGAGTTCGCCATCGCTTTCGAGCTCGCGATGAACGGGCACACCGTCGAGTCGCGCAACGAGAAACTGCAACCGGTGGGCAACGGTACGAGAAAGGTCTGGGACGCCTACGTCGACAACATCCGTACCGAGTTCAAGACCCCTGATGGGAACCGGTCCAAGAACATTCAGGGGTATCTGAGCGACACCAGGGATAAGCAGGCCACTAGGCTCGTCATCTACGCGAATGACCGCAATGGTCTCGAAGGGGATACCGTCCAGAAGGGCATCCGCGACTTCCTGACCTTCAGCCCGGCTCAGGACGTGGTGAAGGAGGTCGCCGTGGTCGGCAACGTCGAGGCCGACTTCCAGCCGGTGAGCTGGGATCTCGTCTGTGACGGCTTCCTGTTCTTCGACGGCTGCTGAGGAGGTCGACATGTCGGATCTGGTGGTCCGGTTCGGGCCGGTGGACACCTCGCTCAGCCCTGCCCAGGTGATGACGGCGCTCGAACAGAGCATCGAGATCTGGTTCTTGGAGGGTGCCGGGGGGCAGCGCACCTCGACGGAGGAGTTCGCGCGGCTGGTCCTCACGGTGGATCACGAGGCCCGGTCGCCGCTCGACCGTGCCTGCCCCTACGTGCTGGACGTCTACCCCGAAGGAGTGCACGACGACACCGTGCCGGGCATCTCGGCACTCGGCGTGGTGTTCGCCCGGGTGGCATCGTCGGGGCAGTTCCACGCGGTCATGCTGCGTGGGGGCCGTGAGCTGGCGCTGACCCCCGGCCTGCGGCTCGACTAGCCCGTTCGCGTGGTGAGGTCTGTTACTCGGCAGACCTCACCACGTGCCGGCACCTGCCGCGATCGGCGGCGGTGAGCGACGCAGATTCTCTGCCCCGGACCGATGAGTCCCGGGCGGCTCGCTCGTCATACCGGATGTCAGCACATCGCGGTACGGAAACGAGGAGCTCCCATGAGCGGCATCACCCACGGCAACGGCCAGTACGCCGAGGTCAACGGCCTGAACATGTACTACGAGACGCACGGCTCCGGCCGCCCGCTGATCCTGCTGCACGGCGGGCTCGGCTCGGGCGAGATGTTCGGCGCGGTGCTCCCCGCGTTCGCCGAGCACCACCAGGTGATCCTGCCGGATCTGCAGGGCCACGGCCGCACCGCCGACATCGACCGCCCCCTGGACGTGCGCCTGATGGCGGGTGACATCGCGGCGCTGATCGACCACCTCGGCCTGGACCGGCCCGACCTGGTCGGCTTCTCGCTGGGCGGCGGCGTGGCGGCGGCGACCGCCGCGCAGCACCCGGAGAAGGTGGGCCGCCTGGTCATCCAGTCGTCGTATCTGCGCACCGACGCGGTGTACCCGGAGATCCTGGCGCAGCAGGGGCAGGTGAACGCGGCCGCGGCCGAGTTCATGAAGGAGACCCCGATGTACGAGCTCTACCAGCGGGTCGCGCCGCGGCCGGAGGACTTCGGCCGGCTGCTCGACAAGATCGGGGCGGCGATGGCGGTGCCGATGGACCTCACCGAGGAGGTGCGCGGGCTGCAGGTGCCGACGCTGATCGCGGCCGGTGACGCCGACATGGCCCCGCCGAGCCACTTCGTCGAGGCGTTCGCGCTGCTCGACGGCGGGCAGCGGGACGGCGGCTGGATGGGGGAGGGAAGGCCGAAGGGCGGGCACGCGCTCGCCATCCTGCCCGGCGTGACCCACTACAGCGCCTGCGACTCGCCGCTGTTCCCAGCGACCGCCCTGGCCTTCCTCGACCAGCCCCAGCCCTGAACCGGACGGCCGGCGCCCCCCCGCTCGGCCGCCGGTGGCTCAAGGCTCCCTTCGTGCTCGTCCTTGCCGGCACGAGGGGAGCCCTGACGTCTTCTGATCATGAGTGCAGGTTCGCCGGTCCGTCAGGGTCCTCGTACCCACGTGCCGGAGGAAGCCATGACCCAGGAACGATCGCAACCCCCCGACGCCATCAGCCGCACCGGCTGGGCGGTCGCGCAGATGCCCGAGGACGAGAGGGCACCGTGGCGTTTCGCGCTCTGCTGGATGCTGGAGTGCCGCTACAGCACCGGGCGCGACCCTGGTGATCTGAAAGCGGCGGTCGCCGAGTTCGAGCGCCTGCCTGAGGCGACGCCCGGCCGGCGGAAGCTGGCGGCGGTGCTGCTGGTCGATCTGGTCAAGACCGGCAGGCTGCGTGACGAGCCCGCGGTGGCACAGGCGATGGCGCTGGCCGACGTCGTGCGGGCGGACCCCGCGCCGCTGGCGGGCAGCCGTGAGGCCTGCGCGGTGGTCCGCGCGCTGGATCTGCAGCTGGCCGGTATGAACGGGCGGGCCGGGTTCAGCCCTCAGGCCGCGTTGGCGGAGCTGGACAGGCTGGAAACGGAGGTCGGCGGCATGGAGCCGCACAGCTCCATGATCGCCTCGGCTCGCCTGGCGATGAGACACCTGCTCAGCACGGTGGCCGGTGACCACTCGCTGGCCGACCAGATGTCTGACGACCTCGCGGAGTTCAGGAAACGGCTGCCACCGGACTCGCCGGCGGTGGGCCACCTCGATCTCATGGACCTGCTCATGGCGGGCTACGCGCAGGCGATGCGGGGTGATCTCGCCGGTGCGAGGAAGGCCTACGACGCCATCCTCGACGCGATGCGCCAGCTGCCGGAGAACGATCCCCGGCGCGCGCAGCTGGCGCACATGCAGGCCACGATGGCGCCGCTGTTCCGCCAGACACAGGACGGCGGCGTCGCCGATCCGCGGCTCAGGGGCACGGGCAGCACGCCCTACGACGCCACCGTGGCCGCCGAGCTGGCCCAGCTGCGGGCTCTGGCCGACGTGCCGGGGCTCGACCCCGCCGAGCGGGCCCTCCGCATGGGCACCTCCGGCGCGGCGAAGATGGGGGTGGGCGCCGACCACCCGCCCGTGCTCGACCAGGCGATCATCGAGCTGGCCGAGGCGGTCGCGATCTCGCCGGAGCACGATCCGCGACGGCCTTTCTACCGGCTGCAGCTGGGTGTCGCGCGGATGCTGCGATTCGAATCGAGAAAACGGATCACCGACCTGCAGGACGGCACCGCGGAGCTGGAGCGCGCGAGAACGGCGCTGGGCACCACCGCACACGCGATGTGGACCATGACGAGCATGCCGCTGGCCCACGCATACCGGCTCTCCGGGCGCAAGGCGCTGTCCAGGGACACCGCGCTCAGCGGTCTGCGTGGACACGCCTGGAGCGTGCTGCTCCAGTCGGACGCCCCGGCGGCCGCGGCGGCTGCCCGGCACGCCTCGGACGACGCCATCGACGTCGCGCGCTGGTGCGTCTCGGACGGCCGGCCGGACCTGGCGGCGCGGGCGCTCGACATGGGACGCGGCCTGATGCTGCATGCCGCGACGGAGCGGCGGGCCATCCCGGAGCGGCTGATCGAACTGGGCGAACCGGGTCTGGCCGAGCAGTGGCGCACCGCGGTCGCATTGAGCGGTGTGGAGGAGGCGCCGGCACAGCTGCGCCACCGGGTGATGAGCGTGCTGGCCGGCATCCCGGTGGACGACGACGGGGCTGCGCTGGACAGCCCGGCCACGGGATCGGCCCGGTTGCTGGACGCGCCGGACGGGCCGGAGATCCACGCGGCACTGCGCATGCTCGGGTTCGACGCCCTGGTCTACCTGGTGCCCGGTGACGGCAAGAACGGCATGGCGGTGATCGTGCCGGCGGAGGACCAGGCCAGCACACTGCTGCTGCCCGAGCTGAACGACGTTCCCGCCGGGTTCCTGGCCGACGCCGCCCGGGAGCTGCCGGACGACCCGCGGCTCGGGCCGGACCGCGACCTGTCGGTGCGCGGACGGGCGAAGCTGGAAGACGTCTGCGACTGGGCCTGGCGGGTGGCGATCGGCCCGCTGCTGGAACGCGGGTTGCGGGCGCACCGGGCGCCGGCCGGCGGCCCACCCCGGGTGGTGCTGATCCCGATGCGGGAGCTGTCGGCGGTGCCGTGGCATGCGGCGCGGCGGCAGGTGAACGGACGCTATCGCTACGCGGTGGAGCAGGCTGTCTTCTCGTACGCGCCGTCGGCACGGCTCATGTGCGACGCGGCTTGGGCGTCCGACGTCCCGCTCGACGACTCGGCGCTGGTGCTGGGCGATCCCGATGCCGGCGGCGCGGCCGATCTGCCCGCCGCCCGCGCGGAAGCGCTCGCGATACACGGTGCCTTCTACCGGCAGGGCGTGTACCTCGGCCGTACGGCGACGGGCGCCCCCGCAGCGGCGGGCGCGGGCACCCGGCGCGAGGTGCTGGACCGGCTGCTCGACGGCACTGCGGGATCGGTGCTGCACCTGGCCTGCCACGGGGTGACCAGGCGGGCCGAGTACGAGCAGGTGGGCGCCGCGGGGGAGTCGTCGTATCTGGCGCTGGCCGGCGGCGACCGGCTGTCCGCGGAGGAACTCGTCGGGGCGCTCACCGCGCGGCCCGAGCGGCCCGTGGGACTCTCCGTGCTCGCGGCCTGCAACAGCGGCGTCCCCGGGCGCGGCCATGACGAGGCGTTCAGCGTGGCGACGGCCCTGCTGGCGGGCGGCTCCCGGACGGTGGTCAGCACGCTGTGGAGCGTGCCCGACACGCCGACCTCGGCGCTGATGTACATGTTCCACCACTACGTGCGGCGGGAGGGCTGCCGCCCGCTCGACGCGCTGCACCGCGCTCAGGTGTGGATGCTCACGCCCGACCGGCGGATCCCCGAGGAGATGCCGGAACCGTTGCGCCCCGCGAGCGGCCGGGAGCAGAGCATCGACGGCTGGGCGGGTTTCTTCCACACCGGGCGCTGATCGGGCAAGCCCCGCCGACGACGGTCACGTCGTCGGCGGGGCGCGCCCGTCACGGCCAGATCCGCACCGTCCCACGCAGGTCACGCGCCAGCCGCACCTGGTATTGAGCGTGCAGCCGGTACACCCCGGTGATCTCCTCGTCATTGACGAAGGTGCCGTTGGCCTTGCCCGGTACGGGCTCGATGGTGACGGTCCCGTCGGGTTCGGCGCGCAGGATCGCGTGCTGGCGGTGCACGTTCGGTGTGCTCGCGAAGACCTGGTGGTCAGGGGTTTCGTCGTCGCGGCCGAGCATCCGCACCTCGCCCGGCCAGATCTCCACACTCCCGGCGGCCCCGAAATCGATCGAGGCCAGCGGGGTGGTGAGGCTCTTGCCGCAGCTCACGCAGTCGGCGGCGGTGGCGTCGAACTCCTCCCGCCCGCAGCTCCAGCACTCGCGGGCGGCTGCCCCGCCTGCAGGCTCGGCCTCGGGGTCGTGCGGCCGGGCAGGCAGGTTGCACGGGCCGGGGCACGTACGCGTGGGCAGCAACGGGGTGACGTGGCCGTTCGCACACCTCATCAGCGCCCGGGTCACCGGACCACCTCGCCGACCAGCACCTCAGGGCCTGCTTCCGGTTGAGCGGGCACGATCGCGGTGGCGGCCGGCGGCTCGTCGCCGGCCCGCCGCTCGGTGATGTCGAGGTCGACCCGGCCGGTGGTCGTGTCGGTGCGGATGGAGCGCACGTCGAGGTGGGCGCCCGGCGCGATGTCCCGGTCGAACAGGTGCCGGGCCAGCGGATTGATGAAGCGGCTCTCCAGCTGGTTGCCGATGCCCCGCCCGCCGTTGTCCAGATCGGCGGTGCAGAGCGTACGCAGCACCTCGGCGGCGTCCGCCGACAGGTCGACCTGCATGCGGTGCTCGGCGCGCAGCCGTTGCCGGATGTTGCCGAGCTGCAGCGCGAAGACCTCGTCGGCCACCTCCGGCGAGATGAAGTCGAACACCACGATGTTGTCGCCGAGCCGGTTCAGCAGTTCGGGACGTCCCAGCACGCTGATGAAGTGGTGCTTGACCGTCTCCCGCACCTCCCGCTCCAGCTCCCGGTAGGACAGCTCGCCGGGACGGATCTTCTGGGTGCGCTCGTGGGTCTGCTGGTCCTCGTCGATGATGCCGAGATTCGAGGTGAAGATCAGGACGCACTCGGTGAAGTGAGTGGTCAGGCCCTGGCCGTCGGTGAGCCGGCCGTCCTCCAGGATCTGCAGGAACTTGTCCAGGACCCGATGGTGCGCCTTCTCGATCTCGTCGAACAGCACGACCCGGAACGGCTGCCGGCGCACCGCCCCGGTCAGCTCGCCACCCGCCTCGAAACCGACGTATCCCGGCGGCGCGCCGATCAGCCGGTGGTCCGAGTGCTCGGCGGCGAACTCGCTCATGTCGAACCGCAGGTAGGCTTCGGCGTCACCGAACAGCACCTCGGCCACGCTCTTGGCCAGCTCGGTCTTGCCGACACCGGTCGGTCCCGCGAAGAACAGCACACCCCGTGGGCGGTGCGCGGAGCTGGACGCCTGCGCGCCGGACAGCCCGAGCGCGGCTCGCTTGAGGATGTCCAGCGTCTTCAGCACCGCCTGGTCCTGGCCCAGCACCTTCCGCGGGATCTCGGCTTCGCCGAGCTGGATCTGGCCGCGGATGCTGGCGCGCCGCCACGGGTTGTCGTCGATGCCCAGCTTGTAGATCCGGACCGCGTCGCCGATCTCGTCGAGCCGCAGCCCCCGGTCGTGCGCCAGGCGGCTCGTCTCGCGGATGCCGAGCACGGTCATCCCGTCGGTGCGGCGCGCGAACCCGTCGATCAGCTGCGCCAGCTCCTCGCCGGACGTCTCCGGCGCCATGGGGATGCCGGCGCCGTAGATGCGCGCCGCGGCACGCCGCTCGTCGAGGCCGGGCATCGGCACCGCGATCGTGCGGATGCGCTCGATGCCCGCGGTCAGCCAGGCGGGCAGGTCGCGCTCGCCCTCCACGAGCCAGATCACCGGGTTGAAAACCCCCGCCGGGTGCGCCGGAGAGTGGCCGCGCGGTTCCGCCGTGAGCGCTATCTGCTGGCAGAACAGGAAGAAGTCCCGCTCGGCCTCGTCCAGCTGCGCCATCGACCGGGGTATGCGCGCGGCGTACCCGATGACGAACGCGGCCTTGACCCCCTCCGGCCGCGGCGGCTCGGGCGGTGCCGCCTGCTGCGGCGTGCCGGGAGCCGGCGCCTGCCCCGGCACCGACGGCGGCGGCGGCGGGGCCGCCGTCGGCGGCGCGGGGGTGCCCACCAGCCGCGACAGGTGGGTGCGCAGCTCCATGAGGGTGGGCTGGCTGCCCAGCACCCGCCGGCCGAGCAGGCGGGTGGCCGCCTCGGCCGAGGCGCGGTCCCGTGGCGGGTACTCGGAGATGCCGTGCACCGGGTCGTAGTAGACCATGGCCTCGTACCCGGCCGACTGCAGCGCGATCCACAGCAGTTCGCGCAGGTCCACCGGGTAGCGCTGATCCGGCGCCTCCGGCGAGGGCACCAGGTACTGGTCGTGGATGTTGCCGTGCAGCACGTACTGCGCGTGCACCGACAGGGTGCCCTCGAGTTCCCGGACGAACGCCGGCAGGCCGCTCGTGCTCACTTCATCACCTTGTAGTCCGGCGTCGTGCTGGTCTGCCCGGGTGCTTCGGTGAGGCCGGTCGGCGCGTCGACGACCTCGTGGCGGAGGTCCAGCCGCACCGGCCGCCCGCCGAGCTCGCCGGTGGCCTGAAGCTGGGCGAAGACGCCGTTGACGACCTCGGCGAAATCGGCGCAGTTCGCCCGCTCCTGCTGCTGCGACTGGACTCCGGCGGCCGAGCGGGTCCGCCACAGCCGGCTGTCCACGTGGTCGGCGCTCAGCTCGATGCGTCCGAGGTGGTGCCGGCTCCAGCCGGGACGGTGCACGGTCAGGCCGACCCGGCCCGACACGGTCTCGATGCGCACCTCACAGCGCGCCTGCTCCAGTCCCGCGGCCACCAGGTCGCGCAGATGCCGGCAGCGGGCGATCTCCTCGGCGCGGACCATGGCGGCCTCCGCCTCCCGCCGGTCCTGCTCGGTGAGCGAGCGCTCGCCGCGCAGCACCAGTTCCAGCCGGTTCACCAGCGCGGCGGTCGGCGGCTCGACGCCGAGCTCCTGCCCGATGAGCGGCTGGCGCAGCGCCTGCAACCAGAAGGACGCCTTCCGGCGGGCCACCGCCCGGGGGTTGACCTCACGTTCGATGCACAGCCTCAGATCGTTGAGGCGGGCCTCGGCCATGTCCAGGGAGTCCGTCGCCACCCGGGCGGCCAGCCGCAGCACCTTGTGCTGGTCGTCCTCCAGCCGGTCCGGGTCGACGCTCGCCAGGAGGTCGTCGAGCTCCGGCTGGATGTCCAGGGCGAAGTCGATGCCATCGCCGGCCACACCCGGCTGGCGGATCACGACCGTTGGCGTCATTCCCGCCAGCAGTTCCGCGCGCCGCTGCTCGATGAGCTCGGCCGCGCTCAGCACCGGGTCGCCCGAGGGCAGGGCCGCGGCCATGGCGTCCCGCGCCCCGGCCGAGAAACGGGCTTCCAGCGCCTGGCGTGCGACGCGCAGCCGGGCACGGGCGTCCTTGACCCATACCTCGGCGGTGCAGAGGTCCACACCGGTGAGGTCGAGCTGCTCCGGCAGGTCCAGCACCGGTCCCGGGAAGCGTCCGGCCGCCGCGGCCAGCAGCGCGATCTCGGCGTTCAGGCCGGTGACCTCGCCCGCGGCCAGCTCCCAGAGCCGCCCCATGATCTCGGCCGTGGCCTGCGCGTCGCCCTGCGCCTCCAGCTCGGCGCCCAGCCGGGCGACGGCGTCGGCGCCCTTCGCGACGCCGGCGGCCGCGGCCCGCACGACGAGCAGGGCGGCCGCGCCGACGGTCGCGGCGATCGCCGCCATCACCAGCACGGCTCCCGCCAGCGCGACTGCGGGAATGATGAACAGGAGGACGCCGAGGCCCGCCCCGCCGCCGCTCATGCCGCCACCTCCGCCCGATCCAGGTGGGCCATACCGTCCGCGTTGTCGTTCATCCGGTCCTCCTCGCGCTCGTACTCGGCCAATCTGAGTTCGTGCTGCATCGCCCTGCGGTCCGCCTGCCAGCGCCGGAGCCGGACCGGCGCCCACGCCAGCAGGCCCAGGGCGGTCACCAGCGGGATCGCCATCGGCACGTACACCGTCACCGCGGCGGTGAGGGCGAGCGCCAGCACGACGATGCCGAGTGACCACATCTCGCGACCGCGCACCCGGCGCGCCACCCGTCCGAGATGGACGATGCTCTGGTGCAGCAGGGAGTAGCGCGGCCAGTACAGGCCTCCCATGAACGACGCCAGCACGAGTTCCAGCGTCAAGACGAGACTGACGGACAACCCCGTGACGATCCAGGCACGCTGCATCGCCGCGAGATCTGCGACTTCGGCGATCTCGCTGAGGCCTAGCAGCATGACCCATACCGCCGCCGCGGCCCCCGCGCCGGCGCCCGCCCAGGCCCGGGCGGTATGCCGCTCCAGGCGCTCGACCTGCGCGCGCATCTCCCCGTGCTCGAGCAGCCACCGCCGGCGCGAGCGGGCCTGCTGCTCCTCGGCGGCCTCACGGAGCAGGAGCGGTCCCACGAACGGCACCAGGACACATGCCACGGCGAGTTCGACCGCGGCGGCGCCCGGCCGCCGCAGCCGGTCGAACCACGGCAGCCGGCCGGACACCTCGGCGCCGAGCCGGCGTTCGACGTCGGCCAGCCCGGCATGGAGCTGGCCGCGCAGCAGCGGCAGGGTGTCCGCGCGGCAGGCGGCGATCCAGAGCGTGGCCGCGAGCCGGTCCCGCTCGGCCCTGCCCGCCATGAACTCCCGCGCCCCGGCGTCGTCGATGTTCGCGACCGCGACGGCCCAGTCGTCGGCGTGGCGCCGCCAGGCCTCGTCGATGCCGTCGAGCCCGATCAATCCCTCGTCCGCGTCACGTGTCGGCAGCAGCCGCAGCAGGCGGTGGTGCCACAGCTCGCCCAGGATCGAGTCCACGGTGCTCTGCGGAGCCCGCCAGGCGTCATAGGCGAACGCGGCGACCCCGCGCACGGTGAGGTTGGTGTCACGGTAGACGGGGCGGCCGCCCGGGTCGAGGTAACGCAGCAGCCGCAGCAGTGCGACGTCGGCCGGCCCGGGCCGGCGTCGCAGCAGGCCGCGGACGGCATCCCGCTCGGGCGAGGGCTCGTCGAGGCGGTTGATCCAGTCGGCGAGTTCCCGGGCGGGCCGTCCGCGTTTGCCGAAGAGCAGGTTCGCGGTGAACGTCCAGTTGGCCGCCATCTCCACCGCGAGCAGAGCCTTGTCGGTGTAGGGACGGCCCTGGAACAGGTAGGACGGCAGGTCCGGCGCCGGCGGCGCGGGGGACGGCGATGCCGCGCCGCGTACCTCCGGGTCCTCCCCGTCCGCCCAGGCCAGCACCTGCCGCGCCGACCAGCGCAGCCTGGAGTTGCTGTTGAGCAGCCCGCGGCAGAGCAGCAGGACGCGGGGGTCGGCGACCTTCGACAGGTCGAGCGGACCCCGGGCGAGGTGGAGGAAGATCGACTCGTCGCGCATGCCGTCGAAGGGATGCGTGCCCAGGTGCAGCTCGAGCGCCGACATGCCCAGGGCCCACCAGTCCGAGGCCGGCGACACCTCCAAAGCGCGGGACGCGTACTCGGGCGGCACGTAGCGGGTGGTGCCGGAGGTCGTGACGCTGCGGGTGCGCGCTCCGGGGACGTGCATGCTGATGCCGAAGTCGCCCAGGGCCGTCTCCAGCGGCTGCCCGCCACCGGGATCGTTGCGGCGCACCAGCATGTTGGCCGGCTTCACGTCCCGGTGCACGATGCGGTGCGCGTGCATCTGCTGCAGCGCCAGCGCCGTCTGGCGCACGATCGCCGTGATCTCCTCGGTGCTGAGCGCCCCGCGCTCCCGCCCGGCCGCCAGCTCGGCAACCGAACGGCTGGGCAGGTGCTCCATCAGCTCGTAATCGAAGCCGTTCAGCCGGCCCGCCTCGTAGACCCGGACCAGGTGCGGGTTGCCCTCGTGCCCACCGTGGTAGGCCAGATAGGCCAGAACCTCAGCCGATGGGCCTTTTCCCGGCTCGTAGATCTTCAGCACCGCGTGCCCGTGCGCGGCGTGGTGCACCAGGAACAGCCGTGCCTGCCCACCACGCCGTAGCTCGTCGACCGGCTCGAACCGGTCCCGGAAAGCCGCCGGCATGCCGGGTGCGCTCCACTCGGCCAGCTGCGGATCCTCACCCCGGCCCGGGTCGATCACCGTCGCCGGCACACCGCCGTCACCCGGTCCGCCATGCCCGACGCCTGCCGCGCGCGGTCCGTCAGTACCCGGCGGCGGCATCTCCCGTCCGGGATCGATGCTCGTCGCGGGTGGAGGCGGCACACGACCGCCCTCGCCGTGCGGGTCCGACCCGCCGGTGTCGGCACTCATCTGCCTTCCCTTCTCCCGCTGAGAGGGCGGGGCCTCACTCGAGGACGTGGTTAGGAGCGATCAGGAATGGACCTGAGAAACACCCTTCGTTCGCCGCCCGGCCCGGGCTCCGGCGATGGCGATCCGGCTTCGCCGGCACGCTGTTATCTGGCGGACAGTGCGCGTCCGTGCTCCCCGGCCGAGCCGCACGGCGCGCGCCGCGCGCGGCGGGGTGCGCGGCGATGACCGCGAAGGAGCGCAGAGGACAGCGCGAGCGCCTGTCCGCATTGGAGCGCCTGAGCTCCCGCTACCACGGCCGGGCCGACGGCAGCCGCTGGGCGCGTCGGCAGGGCGGGGCGACGGCCGAGGCGGGAGTGCCGCTGTGGACCGCGTACATCGGCATGCTGCAGCGGCGTGCCGCGCGCTCGTCGCACCTGCTGGTGCGCCGCCTTCGCCAGCACAACGCCAGGGAGCTGCGGCTGCTGACCGGAGCCGCGTTGCGGGTGATCCAGGAGTACGAGCGGCACGGTGAGCCGCGGCTGGCCACATCGGGGCGGTTCATCGAGGCGGTGACCGCGTGGAAAGGCGAGTATGCCCGGCATCGGCGCCTGGCGGAGGCGTCGGCCCAGCACTACAACCAGTTGATCAACTTTTATTGGATCCACTTCCTGCGCGCCGCGGGTATCTCGCCGGCCTTCTCGTCGCGGACCGGTCCCCGCCCGGAGGCCACCGACGTCGACCCGATCTGGTCGAAGCAGGATCCCTTCGCATTGCTGTCCGATCTGGATGCGGGGGATGTCGCCGAGGCCGGCGCCACCGGGGCGGAATGGATCATCCGACGGGCACTGGAGATCGTGGAGGGACGTGCGGTATGAGAACGAAACCGATGGCGACGGCCGGGCGGGCGGTGAGCTGGTCGCTGGGGGCGGTGATGACGCTCGGCGCGCTCCCGGCGCTGGGCGGCTGCGACGAGCCGCGGTTGGCTGACGGATGCGTGGTGGTGGTGGACGGGTCCGGCTCCGGCCGGGCGGACGGCGGCTTCGACGTCGCCGGCGAGCTCAACGGCAGCCTGGTGAAGTTCGTGCGGGACAAGGGCTGCCGCATGGTGCGGTTCGCCCCCATCGCGCTCAGCTCGGAGGCCTCACCGTGCCGCGGGGAAGAGGTCGACGTCGACCCGGATTACTCCGGCGGCGGCGGCGTCGACCGGGAGGACGTTCGCAACCAGCGACGCGGCAAGGCGCTGGAGGTGGCACTGCAGCTGCTCGACTGCCTGCACCGCCAGACCGACCAGAACGGCTCGGACGTGCTCGGCGGGCTGAAGCTCGCGGCGCGTGCGCGACCCGCCGACGTGCCGTTCCACGTCCTCGTGGTCAGCGACTTCATCCACGCGGACGGGGTGGAGTACCTCAACCGTGAGGATCTGAGCACCGAGGCCAAGCGAGCGGCGCTGATCGAGCGGTACGCCTCCGACGGGCGGATCGCCGACCTCTCCGGCGCCTCCGTCTACGGTCTCGGGTTCGGCCAGCTCTACAAGACGGGCAAGGCCGGCGCCTTCGACAGGTTCGAGACCTTCTGGAAGACGCTGCTGCTCGACCACGCCCACGCCGCCCAGTTCCACGTCCTGTAGAGGAGATCGAGATGCGACACCTGTGGCGCCGGCTGCGCGGGCTCTTCGGCCCGCCCCGGCAGTCCATGCCGCCTGCGGACCCTGGTCCGCCTGCACGCTCGGTGCCCCAGCAGCGGGCCACGCCGCAGCGCACCATGGGCGCGGCGGTGACCGAAGCCAGGGCCAAAGGCACCGCTGACGGCCGGTCCGGGATGTTCGACCAGTGGTCTCTGGCCCCGGACACGGCTCCGCGTTATGTCAGGCAGCTGCAGGCCCAGCGCGAGGCGGAAAAGTCCGGCAGCGAGCAGGCCGGGCTGCGGGCGCTGATGGTCGAGGAGGCGCGGCGCCGGCCGCTGCGCGCCCGCGAGCGTGCCGACCAGGTGCGCGCCGGGCGGCTGGCCGGCCGCCTCGACGAGACCCTCGCGTTGATGGAGGGCGCCCGGCAGCGCATGCGGCTGCTCGCCGCGATCGAAGCGCGGGTGGAGCTGGTGCGCCGGCTCGGCCGCCGCGGCCTGGACGAGGTCAGGTCGACCTGGACCGACGAGCTCGACACGCTGAACGGCGACCCGCTGCCAGCCGGGCCGTACGCGAGCTCGCTGGGCGCCGGCTCGCCGGCGCCGACGGGCGCGCCCGTGGTCGAGGCCGGGCCGAGCGGCGTCGACCGGGCCGCGCCGAGCCGGCCGGGAACGGACGGCGCCGCCCGGCGGGTGCTGTGGGAGGGACCCGCACCGCGTACCTTCGGCGCGCTGCACAGCTGGCTGCTGCTGGTGCTGCTGATGGCGGTGGAGACGCCGATCCAGTACTACATCTGGGAGTACTTCCACGGCTCGGGCACCGGTGCGGACCGGCTGTTCACCTGGGTGCTCACGGCCTCGTCCGTGGTGCTCATGGTGCTCTTCCCGCACATGGCCGGCCGCGTCTACCGGGCCCGCCGTGCCACCGGCGCCGAGCGGCTGGCGGTGCTCATCCCGCTGGTCATGCTGGCGCCGTGGATCTTCGTGGCGGGCATGCTCGGCTACCTGCGGGCGCAGGTGATCGACGTGCCCCCGATGCTGGAAGATCGCACCGAGCTGGACATCCCGCTGAAGAGCGAGGCGCTGCACACGCACATCGCGACCATCGCCGCGGCGTTCATCTGTCTGCTCCTGCTCAGCGGGGCGATCGGTTTCCTGCTCGGGATGGCCGGTCCGCATCCGTACCAGGCGGCCTACGAGTGGAGCGACCGGCGCCGGGAACGGATCGAGAACGAGCTGGTGGCGATCGGCCCTGCGGCCCAGCTGGCGGACGAGGCCCCGTGGTCCACGGATCTGCTGGCCGAGCAGTGGCGCCGGGATAGGAACGTCATCGACGGGATCTACGAGGCCGCCGAGCACGCCTACTACGACGGTGTCGCGCGCGCCATGGCGAACCCCGCGGTGACCGACACGGTGACCCGCGGCGACGCAGGAGTCGGCAGTGTCCGCTGACGCTCTGGTCGTCAACCGGGTGCTCTACCCGGTGACCGCCCTCGGGCCCGGCCGGCGTCTCGGCGTCTGGCTGCAGGGCTGTCCGCTCGCCTGCGCCGGGTGCATGTCCCGGGACACGTGGGACCCGGCGATGGGCGAGGTCGTGCCGGTCGCCGAGCTGGCCGCGTTGTGGGACACGGTGCAGGCCGACGGGGCGAGCGGGCTGACCGTGACCGGGGGTGAGCCGCTGACGCAGGCCGACGCGCTCGCCGCGTTCGTGCGACACGTCGCCGGCAACCGGATCGGGCCGGGAGGCGAGGCCGACATCCTCCTGTTCACCGGCTATGAGCTGGATGAGCTCGACCGTCGCCGGCAAGCCGCGCTCGAGGGGGTCGACGTGCTGGTCACCGGCCGGTTCCGGGCGGCCGAGCCGACGCGGCTCGTGCTGCGCGGCTCCGCCAACCAGGTGATGCATCTGCGCACCCCGCTCGGCGAGATGCGCTACCGGGAACTGGCGGCGGCCGAGACCGACACCCCGGCGATGCAGGCGTTCGTCGAGGGGGACAGGCTGCTGCTCAGCGGCGTGCCCCAGCGCGGCACCCTGGCGGTCCTGGAGCGCACGCTGCGAGCGGGCGGGGTACAGCTCGACGGCGTCAGCTGGCGGCCGTGACCACAACCGCGTCACTCGTGATCAAGGCTTCCGGACGGAGCGAGGGAGCCTTGATCACGGTGCCTGCGGAGCGGGGCGGCGGGCGAGGACGAGCACCGGGCCGAGCGCGGCGAGCACGGCCAGGGTGACGGTCGCGGCGCCGGAGGCGAGCAGGGTGCCGTCCGGGCCGAGCCAGGTGACCAGCGGCCCGCCCAGAGCGGCGCCGACGGGCACCGCGGCGGTCATGATCGAGCCGCGGGCGGCGAGCACCGCGGGCAGGTCCGCCGGGCTCGCGGCGGACTGGAACAGGGTGATGTTGAACGCGGGGAACGGCCCGTAGACGAGGCCGCCGACGGCCAGCCCGGCCATGGTGACCCAGGTCGAGGTGGTGAAGCCGAACGGCAGCAGCGCCGCGCCCCATCCGGCGATGACCGCGATCGTGAACGGCCACGGGGCGACCCGGCGCAGTGTGCCCGCGAGCAGCCCGCCGATCACCGCGCCCACCCCGAACACGGCCCAGTACGCGCCGAGGAAGTCGGCGGAGCGGCCCAGCGTGTCGACGACGAACAGCGGCAGGGCCACCTCGACCGGGCCGTACAGCAGGCAGAAGACGGCGGTGAGGGCGAGCAGGCCGAGCAGTTCCGGCCGCCGGGCCAGCAGGCGGAAGCCGCCGGACGGTTCGGCGCCGGGTTCGGCCGCGGCGGCGGGGACGCGTACGCCGCGCAGCACGGCGGCCAGCACCAGGTAGCTCAGCGCGTCGACGGCGACGGCCGCGGCCGGTCCGGTCGCGGCGACCAGCACGCCGGCCAGCGGCGGGCCGAGGATGATCGCGGTCGTCTGGCTGGTGCCGAGCAGCGTGTTGGCGCCGAGCCGATGCTCGCTCGGCAGCAGCCTGCTGACCAGGGTGTACGTGCCCGCCGAGCCCCACGCGACGAGCAGCGACGACACGGCGAGCAGCGCGATGTAGCCGACAGGGCTGAGCAGGCCGAGCGTGTACAGCAGCGCGGCGGTGCCCAGCGCTCCGCCGCGCAGCAGCGCGTTGGCGGTGACCAGGGTGCGCGCGTCGACCCGGCGCAGCCGGCGAGCCAGCACCAGCGCGCCGAGCGCGGCGGGCAGGGAATAGGCGGCGACCGCCGCGCCGACCACGAGTGCCGCCTGCCCGGGCGCGGCGAGCTGGATCGCCAGCCAGGAGATCGCCACCACGCTCAGGCCGTCGCCGAGGTAGGACACGGTCTCGCCGGCCAGCAGGCGGCGGAAGCCCGCCACCGCCAGCACGTCCCGGTAAGCGGCCGGGACCAGGCTCTTCGCTGCTCGCATCGGCACAGCCTGCCAGCTCAAGCACGGTTGAGGTCAACCGGAAGGCGCCGGCCGCCCGAGCCGCGTCCCACACTCTGCGGCGCGGGCCACAACTTCTGGGTTGTAGCTACAACCCAGAAGTTGTGGCGCGGATTCAGAAGTTGTGGCCCGCGGACGCCGTCGGAAAGCCGCACGGGCGGAACCAGGTCACCCGCCGGGCGGTGCCCGCGCAGCCGGACGGCGGCACGTCACTCCCACGCCGGAAGCCACCCGAGGGGATCACCGCGGCCACAGGTCGGCGGGAACCGTGCCGCGGAGCCGAGACTCGTCACTCGGAGAGCGGCGGCGCGTTTCGCGGCGGGTTCGCGCCGCCGTGATGACGCGCGCCGGGCCGGGTATCGGCGGCCGGGGCGACGAGTAGCCGAGGAGGCGGTATGACCAGGTGGAACCGGGCCGGGTGGCTGGTGGTGGCCGCGGCCGGTCTGCTGGCGGGGTGCACGACCGGGGAGCCCGAGCCGGCGGGCCCGGCCGGTACGCCGGTGAGCGGCGCGGCGACGAGCGGTGCGCCGACCGCCGCCGCCCCGAGCCCGTCCGGTCCGTGTACGCCCAAGGTGGTGATGCAGCCGCTGCCGGACTGGGCGGACGCGGGCTTCAGCGGCGACACCACGATCGCGCACACGCTCGGCGCGCGGGGCGAGATCGCGGCGATCCTGTTCGCGAACCCGCTGACCCACGACCGCAAGGACGGGGCGAACAACAAGATCCTGTGGGTGTCGCGCGAGCCGAACAGCGGCGGCGAGCCGCTGCGGATCATCGCCCGGCTGGACGGCCGGGGCCAGCCGGTCGCCAAGGAGGTCGCGGGCGGTCCCGGGCCGTCCATCATCGACATGCCCGGTCCGGGCTGCTGGCGGATGGAGCTGACCTGGGCCGGCCACACCGACTGGGTGGACCTGGTCTACGCCGCCGGCTGAGCGCGGCACGGCCCCGCCCGGTTCTCCAGCCGGGCGGGGCCGCTGCGATGCCGGGTGCCGGATGGTCCGGACCGGAACGCTCCCGCCGCCGAGTCTTCGAGCCCGCCGCGCCCCGGTCAACGGGCGGCGCCCATCGCCGCCGATCGACCTGCGGGGACACCGTGCGGGCCGTGGAACTTACATCGGCCGCTCCACCAGGCGGGGGGTCCGGGACGGCATGCCGAGCCCTACCGCTGTCCGTGAGCACCGGGTTATGGTGCGTCAATGACGAACGGGAGCGCTTCCACGCCGGACCGCGACGGTGTGGCCGCCCCGCCGACCCTCGCCGAGGTGGCCCGCGCCGCCGGGGTGTCCATCGCGACCGCGTCCCGGGTGCTGAACAACTCCACCCGGGTCAGCCCGGAGGCGTACCAGCGCGTCTGCGACGCGGCGAGCCGGCTCGGCTACCGCCGCCACCGCGCCGCCTGGGGTCGCGCGCAGACGCCGGTGCGGGCGGTCGCGGCGGTCATCCACGCCGCGCACCGGCTGGTGTTCACCGAGCCGTTCTTCGCCCGGTTCATCGGCGCGGTGGAGATGGAGCTGGCCCAGCACGACATGCCGCTGCTGGTCACGAACGTGTCCGGCACGCTCGCCGAGACGGTCGGGCGCTACCTGCGGGCGGGCAGCGTGGCCGGGGTCATCGTGGTGTCCGACCACGGGCCGCTGCCGCTGTCCGGCTCGCTGGCCTCGCTGGGCCTGCCGGTGACCGTGGTGGGGCGGCCGCTGCACCCGTACCAGGTGCCCTATGTGGACGCCGACAACCGCGGGGGTGCCCGCGCCGCGGTGGAGTATCTGCTGGGCAAGGGGCGCCGGGCGATCGCGCACCTGGCCGCGCCGCCGGACACCGGGCCGGGGGCCGACCGGCGCGCGGGATACACCGACGCGGTCCGTGCGGCGGGGCTGACCGACCTGCCCATCGCGTACGGCGACTGGAGCCAGGCCTCGGCCGCGCACGCCATGCAGCGGCTGCTCGACCAGCGCCCGCAACTGGACGCGGTGTTCGCCGCGTCCGACGTGATGGCCGCGGGCGCGGTGCGCTACCTGCGCCGGGTGGGCCGCCGCATCCCGGACGACGTGGCGGTGGTGGGCTTCGACGACCACGCGCTGGCCGTGCAGGTGCGCCCCGCGCTGACCACGGTGCGCCAGCCCATCGAGCAGATCGGCGCGGTAGCGGTGCGCAGCCTGCTCGCCGCGGCCGCCGGGGAGCTGACGCCGGGCCAGGCCGCGACGGTGCTGCCCACCGAGCTGATCCTGCGCGACTCGGCCTGACTCAGCCCGCGGTCAGGTGCAGCCGCACGCTGGTGCCACCGGGCCGGGTGTACAGGCGGACCAGGTCGCACAGCAGGTTCGCGGTCAGCAGCCCGTCGCCGGGGCGGCCGTCCCCGGCCTGCGTCGAGGGCACCCGGCCCACCAGCGGGTCGGTGCGGTGGCCGGTGTCGTCGAGCTGGCAGAGCACCTGATCGCGCTCGGCCCATACGGCGATCCGGCCCGGCTGCCCGGTGCAGGCGAGGGCGTCGGCGGCCAGTTCGGCGACGGCGGCGGTGAGCGCATCCTGCAGTCGCGGCTTCAGCCCGAGCGCGTCGGCCCGTTCCGCCACGAATTTCAGCAGCGCGGGCACCTGATCCGGGGCGGCGAAGGCCATCGTCGCGGCGTAGCCGGGCACCGGGGACAGGGGCTGGTTGCAGCCCGCCGCGGTGAGCCGGGGATCGGCGTACGCGGGACTCGGCCGCAGCCCGCCCCGGCGCTGCAGGAAGGGGTGGGTGCGGTGGGCGTCGTGCACGACGTGCGGGTCGAGCAGCGCCGCGTCGTACGGGCACAGCAGCGCCGCGTCCCGCCCGGCGAAGGCGAGGTTGACCAGCGCCTCGTGCGCGACGCACGCCGGGTATTCCAGCTCGCCGCGGCCCGGCCAGACCGGCTCGGCGACGATGGAGACCCGCCGCCCGGGGTGCCGGTCGGCGAAGGCCAGCAGCACGCCGGGCAGGATGCGGCCGGGATTGCGGCCCTCGACCGCCATGTCCGCGAAGTGCACCCGGCCGCCCCGCGAGCCGAGGCAGTCGCGCAGGATCTCCAGCTTGGCGCTGGGCACGGCGACGAGCACCGGCTGTCCCGCGGTGAGCGCGGTGTGCACGAAGGCCAGGGTGCCGCTCACGTACTCGGCGACCCCCCGGTAGGGGAAGCCCACATGGTCGGGTCCGGGGTGTCCGGCCATGGCCGTCACGTCGGCGGGGCTGCGGGGAGCGGCCGGAAGGCGGTGTGCACGAGCCATCCAGGCATAAGTCGCCATGCCATAGCGGGGGCGGTACCCATCACGGCCGTGCGCCAAACCAGGTTCGCGGAGATTTTTCGCGGCCATGCATCGACTGAACGGAGGACCGCCGGCGTCAATGGCGCGACGCCGGCGGACGTGCCCCCGCGGCGGGGCCCAAGTTTCCGCCGCGGGGGCACTCTCCCTACGGACCCGCCGCGCCGGAGCACCCCAGCGGGCGGGTTTCCGGATGGTCCCGATCCTGAGCACCCACGCGGATCCGGGACCATCGTCGGTCCGTCAGCTCAGCGGCGGGTAGGCGTTCGCCATCAGCTGCTGGAACTGCGCGGAGAACCAGTGACCCGAGACAGGCGCGTTGGGCAGGGCGCCGGACATGCTGTTGCCGTTACGGGCGTTGCCCGTGTAGGTCGGGTCGCACATGCGGTCGAAGCCCTTGCCCTCGTCGTTCGGGATCAGCGAGCTGGAGCCGTCGGACTCGCCCGGCGGCTTGATCCAGACGTACGCGTCGATGCCGGTGGCCGGGTTGGCCCGCGGCCGCTCGCCGAGGCCGGCGCCGGCCTGGTTGCACCAGTTGCCCTTGTGGATACGCCGGTCGATGCGCGACTGGTTGACGAACGTGTTCAGGTCCGTCGACGTGCTCGGCGCGGTGGGCCGTGTCGCCTGCGTCGGCTGGCACGGGGTCTGGACACAGCTGCCCCAGCCGTTGCGCGAGGTGTCGATCAGCATGCCGATGCTGGACGAGAAACCGGCCGTGATCAGCCGCTGCCGGAACGCCTGGGCGAACGTCAGCTCGTCGTTGTACCGGTTCCAGTCGATCCACGTGGTCTGGCGCAGCTGCTCGGTGATCGTGCCGACGTACGGCTCGGTCAGCGCGGACGTGTTCGCCGTGTTGGTGATGAACCCGTGCACGTTGGCCGCGGTGCTGCCGGATGCGGTGGCGGCCGAGAACATCATGTTCGCGGTCGCGCCGAAGTTGTCGTCCCAGCCGATCCAGCCGTGGTGAGCGGCGTCGATGTAGTTGTACACGTTCGGGATCGCGCCGAGCTTGTTCAGCGCGTACCCGACGCCCTGGACGTAGCCGCCGTTGGCCAGCATGGTGTCGCACATGACGGTCGCGGTCGCCCGGCCGCCGACGTTGGTCACCAGGTTCGGCAGCGAGTCGATCTCGATGATCGCCACGACGCGCAGGTTCGCGTACGCCGGGCGGGCCAGGATCGACGCCATCACGTCGATGTACTCGGCCTTGTAACGGGGCAGCTCGGTCGCGCCCAGCTCGCCGTTGGAGGCCAGCGCGGCGCAGTCACGGCCGGGCAGATTGTAGACGACGATCTGGATCACCATCGGCGCGGAGCCGTTGGCGGCGTCCTGGATGACCGCCTGGTCCAGGTGGTCGGCCAGGCCCATGGTGCCCGTGGTCGGGCTGCCGTTGCCGGTCAGCGCGCTGATCCGGTCGAACCAGACACCGGTGGGCTGGTTGGCGATCCGGCTGCCGCCGGGCTCGGCCTGTGCCTTGGCGCGCCACTGCGGGTTCACGTAGACCCCGGCGCCGGCGTACGGGTTGTCGGCGCGCGGAGTGACCGGGCCGCCGTCGTTGTCGGCCTCCGTGGCGTTCACGGTGACCGAGGTCAGGCCGCTGGACGCGACGGTGAACGGCCGGGTGCCGGCGGTGGAGTCGCTGTCCTCGGCCGCCGCGAGGGTGACGTTCTGGACGGTGCTCCAGTTGCTCGGCGTGAACGTCAGGCTGCCGCCCGCCGACACGGTGAGGTTGCTGTCGCCGGTGCCGGCCGTCGTGGTGACGGTGACGTTCGCCGACGGCGCGACGGCCAGGCGTACGCCGAAGGTCGCGGTGCTGCCCTCCGACACGCTCACCGATGTCGGCGAGACCACCAGCGACTGGGTCGTGGTGCCGTCGTTGTCGGCCTCGGTCGCGTTGACGGTGACCGAGGTCAGGCCGCTGGACGCGACGGTGAACGGCCGGGTGCCGTTGGTCGTGTCGGAGTCCTCGGCCGCCGCCAGGGTGACGTTCTGGTTGGTGTTCCAGTTCGCCGACGTGAAGGTCAGGCTGCCGCCCGCGGACACGGTGAGGTTGCCGTCACCGGAGCCCGCCGTCGTGGTGACGGTGACGTTCGACGCCGGGGCCGAGCTGAGCCGCACCGCGTAGGTGGCGGTGCCGCCCTCGGGCACGGACACGCTGGTCGGCGAGACGACCAGGCTGGGCGTGGGCGTGGTGCCGCCGCAGGTGACCCCGTTGATCGAGAAGCTGCTCGGGTTGGTGTTCGTGCCGCTGTACGAGGCGTTGAAGCCGATGCCGGTCGACGCGCCGGTGGCCAGGCTGCCGTTGTAGGACAGGTTCGTCGCGGTGACGTTCTGCCCCGACTGGCTGTAGTTGGCCGACCAGCCCTGGATGCCGCCCTGGTTGCCGGACCAGGTCCACTTCAGCGACCAGCTGGTCAGCGGGTCGCCGGTGTTGGTGATGGTGATGTTCGCGCCGAAGCCGCTGCCGTTGTCCCAGGCCTTGGTGTAGGTCACCTGGCAGGAGACGGCCGCCTGGGCCGGGGTGGCCACGGTGGCCAGGCCGGCCGTGGCCAGTGCGGTCGCCCCGAGCAGCGCCATGAGGCGCCGCGCGGACGATCTGATCGGAATTCTCACTCGGGTACTCCTTGAGCCGGGCCGGACCGACGGGAGATCGGTGCGGCGGCCCGCGCCGAGCGGCGGCCACCGGGCGGGCCGGCGCGCACGACGCAGGAAGGTAAGGACAGCCCGGACGGCTGTGACGGCGGTGCGCGGCACCTTCCGGTCAGACCGGGGCCCTGGGCGCCGAGTCGCGCGGTATGGCTCCCTGCGCGGTAATCGAAGTTTCACACCGCCGTCACGTGACCACAATGCATGTCGATGTTTCTGGCACGTTTTTGTTTGACGATCCGACTAAGGCGGAGGTCGTGGCTCAGCGGGCCCGCGACGGGGCGATCTGGGCGTGGCAGACGGGGCAGGTGCTGTGGATCAGGCCGCGCTCGATCGCCTCCCGCGTCGCGGCCCGCACCCCCATGAGGGCGCCCATGAACAGCGCGGTGAGCGCGAAGGGCGCGCTCACGAGCACCAGGAGCCAGGTCATGGGAGGACTATACGATCATGTAAGCGTTCCCGCATGCCCCCGCGACTCCGTACGCGAGGACCCTTCAGGGGAGGCTGCCGGTCGTTCCGCGACACCGTGTCCACCGCGTGATGTCACGGTGACGCGGCGTCCGGGCCACGGTCGCCCAGCAGCGGCACCGCCGGATCCCAGACCGTGCCCGAGCGGCTGTCCCGGCGGCGCCGGGCGAGGCCGGACAGCGCCTCCAGCACCACCCGGTTGCCGAGCAGCGCGGTGATCTCGGCGTGGCGGGCCATCACCAGGCGATCGGGTCGCGGGCGATCGGGCAGGTCATGCAGTGCCCGCCGCCGCGACCGCGGCCCAGCTCCGCGCCCACGATCTCGATCACCTCGATGCCGGCCGCGCGCAGCAGCGTGTTGGTCTGGGTGTTGCGGTCGTACGTGAAGACCACGCCCGGCTCCAGGGCGACCGCGTTGTTGCCGCTGTCCCACTGCTGCCGCTCGGAGGCGTACACGTCGCCGCCCGTCTCGATCACGCGCAGCCCGTCCAGCCCGAGCGCCTTGGCCACCACCTCGGTGAACGCGGCGTCGCCCTCGTCGGTGACCACGACGCCCGGCGCCCGGTCCGCCGGGCGCAGCGTGAACGAGTGGATCGCGTTGACGATGTTCGGGTACACCGTCACCACGTCCCGGTCGGCGAAGGTGAACACCGTGTCGAGGTGCATCGCGGCCCGCAGCTTCGGCATCCCGGCCACGATCACCCGGTCGGCCGCGCCTGCCTGGAACAGCGCCGCCGACACCTGCGTGATCGCCTGCCGGGAGGTGCGCTCGCTCATCCCCATCAGCACCACGCCGTTGCCGACCGGCATGATGTCGCCGCCCTCGAAGGTGGCCTGCCCCCAGGCGCGCTCCGGGTCGCCCCACCACACCGTCGATCCGGTGAAGTCCGGGTGGAACTCGTAGACCGCCTTCATCAGCAGCGTCTCGTCGTGGCGGGCGGGCCAGTAGAGCGGGTTCAGCGTCACACCGCCGTACAGCCAGCAGGTGGTGTCGCGGGTGTAGAGCGTGTTGGGCAGCGGAGGCATGAGGTACTCGCGGATGCCGGTGGACTCGCGGGCCAGCGCGATGTAGTCGGGCCGGAAGTCGTCCGGCAGGTCCGCCGTGGACAGGCCGCCGATCAGGTACTCCGCGAGCTGCCGGGGCTCCAGCGTCTCCAGGAAGGTCCGGGTCGCGTCGACCAGGCCGAGCCCCACCTCGTTCGGCACGATCTTGCGGTCCAGCAGCCAGGCCCGCGCTCGGGGCAGCGCCATCGTCTGGGCCAGCAGGTCGTGCAGCTCGACCACGTCCACCCCGCGGCGGCGCAGCTCGGCGACGAACGCCGCGTGGTCACGCTGGGCGTTCTCCACCCACATCACGTCGTCGAAAAGCAGGTCGTCGGCGTTGCTCGGGGTGAGCCTGCGGTGCGCCAGGCCGGGCGCGCAGACCAGGACCTTGCGCAGCCGGCCCACCTCCGAGTGCACGCCGTATGCCGCCGATGGTGCCGAGCCGCTGGTCATTGCGGGTGCCTTTCATCCGTGTGCGGGGTGCGAGCGGGGATCAAAGCTTGATCCAGCCGGCCGCCAGGGCGATCACGCCGATCGCCGCGCCGATCACCGAGATGACGAAGATGACCAGCTCGGCGGGGGAGAAGACGGGGCGTCCCTGCTCGCGGCGGGTCATCGCGAACAGGATGGTGGCCGGGGCGTAGATGACGAACGACAGCAGCAGGAACCGGAGCCCGGCCGCGAACAGCAGGAACGCCGTGTAGAAGGTGGCCAGGGCGCCCACCACCACCATGCCGGTGGTGCTCGCGCCGACCGTGCCCGCGTCCGGCCGGACCGCGATCTTCAGGGCGTATCCGGCGGCGAGCAGGAACGGGATCAGGGTCAGCGCGCTGGTCAGGTCGAGCGCGAGGTTGAACGCGTTGTCGGAGAACAGCGTGACGACGAGGAAGAACTGCGAGAGCGCGGTGGACAGGATCAGGGCGTTCACCGGCACGTCGTCACCGGTGGCGCGGCGCAGGAAACGCGGCATGTCCCGGTCCTTGGCCGCCACGAACAGCACCTCGGCCGCCATCAGCGTCCACGCCAGGTACGCGCCGAGCACCGAGATGATCAGGCCGACGCTGACGAACCACTGCCCCCACGGGCCGACCGCCGCCTCCAGCACCCCGGCCATCGACGGCTGCCGCAGCTGCGCGATGTCGGCCATCGGCAGGATGCCGTACGACACGATGGTCACCGAGGCGAAGATCGCGAACACGCTGAGGAAGCCGAGGATGGTGGCCCGGCCGACGTCCTCGCGCCGCTTGGCGTGGCGGGAGTAGACGCTGGCCCCCTCGACGCCCAGGAACACGAAGACGGTAGCCAGCATGGTGCCCTTGACCTGCTCGAACAGCGATCCCGCGTAGTCCGCCCCGGCCCAGTTGGCGGCGAACACCGCCGGGTTCAGGTAGAACAGCGCCAGGATGATGAAGACGATGATCGGCACCAGTTTGGCCACGGTGACGATCCGGTTGATCGCGGTGGCCTCCTTGATGCCCTGCCGGATCAGCAGGAAGAAGCCCCACAGCCCGAGCGAGGACAGCGCCACCGCGAGCAGGGTGTCGCCCTCGCCGAGCGCCGGGATCAGCGCGCCGAGCGTCGACATGATCAGCACCCAGTACGTCACGTTGCCGACGCAGGCGCTGGCCCAGTAGCCGAACGCGGAGAAGAAGCCCAGGTACTCGCCGAAGCCTGCCTTGGCGTAGGCGTAGACACCGGCGTCGAGGTCGGGGCGGCGCAGCGCGAGCGACTGGAAGACGAACGCGAGCATGAGCATGCCGGTGCCCGCGACGATCCAGGCGATCAGCGCGCCCGCCACGCCGGTCTCCTGCGCGAAGCGGCGCGGCAGGGAGAACACGCCCGCGCCGACCATCGAGCCGACGACCATCGCGGTCATCGTCCAGAAGGTCAGCTTGGCGGTCGGCGGCGACGGCGCGACCGCCCGGTCGGTGTCGGTCATGCGTACCCCCCAACGGGGTGACCAGGGCGTCCGTCCCCACCATCCACCATGGAACGGACTTATGCCCCTTATTGCTATCACGGTCGCGCGGCCGCCCGGGGATGATCGCGAGTTCGTGTCAGAACCTGCGGTCCAGCCACAGGTTCTGACACGAACTCGCGATCAACGCCTGTCGGTGCGGTGACCACCGGGGGTGTCGCCGGCGGTGATGCGGGACCAGGCGGCCTGGAACAGCGAGGCAACCGGTCGGCCGACGGGCACCGTGCCCAGCGGTGGCGGGCTGCCCGGGGTCAGGCCGAACAGCGGCGCCTTCCATGACTCCAGCGGCAGCGCGGGCGCCTTCAGGCTCAGCCAGCCGCCGGGCAGGAACACCGCACGCCCGGCACGTTCCCGGCGCGCCTCGACGACCAGCCCGGCCGCTACCAGCGCCGCCCGCAGCGGCTTGAGCCGTGCCGGGGCCAGGCCCAGCCACCGGGATGCGTTCGCGTCGGTGGGGTCGGGCAGCGCCAGCAGCAGCAGGTGGTACGCGGCCGCGTCCGGTGCCAGGCCGTACGCCGCGGCGACCTCCGCCACCAGGCCGGGCGCGCTGTGCCGGGGGTCGTGCGGCCAGGCCCCGCCGGGCAGCGCGTCCGCCTCGGCGATCACGTCCGGCAGCGCCGGGTCGCGCAGCAGCCGCAGCGCCGCGGCCACGCCGACGTCCCCGAGCAGCAGCACCGGGTCGTCGGGGGTGGTGATCGCGGCGGGCCGCAGGTGATGGCGGACGTACCCCGGATAGCCCTCGGTGCGCAGCAGCCCGGGCAGGCCGTCCGGCGCGAGCCCTTCGGGGAAGAACGCGCTGCCGACGACCAGGTCCGGGTTGTCCAGCCGCTGCCGCACCAGCTCCAGCGCGCGGGGCAGCCGGTCGCGCAGCGGGTCACCCGCGGGCAGCCGGTACGCCAGCCACGGCAGCGCGACGGCGACCGCCTTCAGCCAGCCCTCGTCGAACGCGTCGCCGTACGCCGAGACCGTGGTCAGGTCCCAGTCGTCGGTGTCGGTGACCCCGTCGGTGCAGAGCCAGGTGCGCGGCTTCGGCTCGACGATCAGGCGGAGCATCTCCTGGCCCATCCCGCCCGGGATGACCCGCTTGGCCTCGGCCAGCAGCTCCTCCGCGATCGGCGTACGCCGCCCGAGCCGGTCGAGCCACAGCTCACCCGGTGCGTCGGGATCCGGCCCGTGCCGCCACAGGTCCGCCGGATCGTCCGGGACGGCCGCGTCGAGCAGCACCACCCGGTGCTCGTGGGCGATCCCGTGCCAGGCGGCGCCGGCCAGGCCGGCCTCGGCGGCGGTCAGCCCGAGCGCCTTGCGCTGCGGCGCGGTGAGCGCGCGCTCGTCCCAGCCGGCGATCGGCAGGCCGCCGAGCAGCAAGGCGGCCTCGGCCCGGGTCAGCCCGGTCCGCTCAGCCAGCCGTCGCACCGCCTCCTCGTGCCACGGCGCGGCGCCCTCGGCGTCGAGCAGCTCGGCCGCCGTGCGCAGTCGCGCGGCATCGCCCCAGCCGCCCCGGCGCAGGTCGGTGCGCACCTCGATGCCGTCGATCGGCGCGAACGCGGCCTCGGCGCAGAAGTCCACGGCGTACCGCAGGAAACGCGGCTCGCGCGCGGGCATCCGGTGCCCGCCGCCGGACAGGAACACGATGCGGCGGCCGTCCCCGCCCGCCTCGGCGGCTCCGTGCTCGGCGGTGACCAGCAGCTGGACGAAGCGGAACCGCGGATCCGCCGCGGCGAACGGCGAGTCCGCGAAGGCGCGCAGCAGCCGGGACAGTGCCGACCGCCGCTCGGGCGAGGTCGCGGGCGAGGCGGCGACCATGAGCACCGCGCCCAGCCCGGGAAGCAGCCGGGGCCATGCCGACTCGGCATCCGGCATCGGCAGCGCGCGGGGCGGCTGCGCGAACGCGCCGGTCAGCGCGGCGAGCTGGTCCATGATCGCGGTCCGTTGTCGTACGGAGCCCGAGTAGTAGCGCCCCCGCCACAGGGTGAGCGGCTCCAGGGCGGTGGTCAGCTCGCCATCGGTGACCGGTGCCGTCTCCGGCCCGGCTGCGGGTGCGGTGTCTGAGCGGGATACGGCCGCCGTCTTCTCCAGGCGGGAGGCCGCCGCCGGCTCCGGGCCGGATGCCGGTGTGCCGACGGACATCGCCACATCGCCGGCCGTCTGCGTGGCGGCGGGATCGGCGTGCGGGGCGAGCAGTTCGCGCAGCCGCTGCAGGCGGGTGTGCAGCCGGGCGGCGGTGCGGACGACCGAGCGCAGCGCGCGCAGCAGGTTCCGGTCGGTGACGGCGGGCAGGTGCCGGGCGATCGCCTGGTCGGTGAGATGGTCCAGCCCCGCGTTGCCCGCGGCGACGTCGGCCAGCAGCGCCGCCGCGACCGGGGCGGTCACCGCGCGCAGCGCCGCCGAACCGGCGGGGTCGCGCGGCCGCAGCGCGTGCCAGTACGGGAAGGGCGGTCGGCTGTGCGTGGCCAGGCACTCCTGCAGCGGGCTGGCGCCGTCGGGCGACCACACGGTGACCGCGAGGTCGTGGGGGCGCGTCTGGCCACCGGTGCGCGCGGTGACCGGCCGCAGGAGGTGGTCGCCCGGCAGCCGCAGCGCACCGACCAGCACCTCGTCCGGCGCGGTCGGCCGCCGCAGCACGGTGCGGCCGTCGATCGCCCGGCCCACCTGGGTGCCGTCCGGCAGCTCGTGCACGCACCAGCCGAGCAGCCCGTCCGCGGCCCCCAGCGGCGAATCCGCGAACTCCGCCGGGCCGGGCCGCAGCCAGGACCATTCCGGCAGCAGCCGCCGTCCCGGTGGCACGCCGTCACTGAAGAACCCGGGCACACCGTCCGGCCCCGGCGTGCCGGTGACCGGGTCGAACTCGCGCCAGCGGCCGTCCACGAGGTGCCAGTGGGTCACGCCGTCGCTGCTCACCAGGCCCGGCTCGGCGGGCACCGCGTCGCCGGGCAGCCACGGCGCGCCGCCCCCGGTCACCCCGCCGCCGGCCAGCGGCAGGTACGGCAGCGGCGGCCCGGCCGGGACGGGCGCCGCTCGGGGCAGCTCGAACGTCCGGTCCGGGCGATCGGCCCAGTACGCCCAGCCGGCGCTCGGGTAGGGGGAGCGCCCGGCCACGAGCAGGCGGCCGTCGAGCACGAAGCCCGTGACGTCGGTGTGCCACGAGCCGGCCGGGATGCGCACGGTGTGCTCGGCGCGGGCCCCGTCCGGGGCGACGGTCACCACGCGGTTCTGGTCGCTCACCGTCACGGTGGGCCAGCTCGGGGACAGGCCCAGCCGCTTCAGCTCGGCCACCGCCTCCTCGTACGCGGGCCAGCCCAGTTCGTCGACCAGGCCGGCCCGCAGCGAGCCCGCGAGCACCTCGGCGGCGTCGAGCGCGGCGATCCGGCGCAGCTCGGCGACGGCCAGCGCGACGCCCGCCGTCGACCACAATGGATGGAGTTCGCGCAGCGCCGCCTCCAGCCCGGCGACGGTGGCCCCGGCCAGGCGCACCTGCCCGATGCCGTGGCGCAGGGCGGCGGCCAGGCCGGGCGTCGCCGCCAGCACGGTGACCAGCTTCACGGCGTTGTATCCGGCGGGGTCGAGCTGGGTGTAGCGGTCGAGCATCCGCCACAGGCCGCGGGCGAGCGCGGGCAGCAGGCCCGGGTCGGCGGCGACGGCGGCCAGGTCGCGGCGGCCCTCGGCCTCCATGTCGTACCAGCGCTCCACCGGCAGCCCGGCCGGGTCGGACCAGGCGGCGACCGGCACGCCGTGGGCCAGGCAGGCGTCCATCAGGTTGAGGTCGGCCACCCGGGCGTCGGCCGGGTGCAGCGCCAACGGCCGCCCGGCCGCCCGCAGGCGTGGCGCGAGCCGCGGGACCAGGTCGAGCAGCTGCGGGCTCACGGTGCCTGCGGCGAGCCGGTGGCGCGACCGGTAACCCGCGAACCGTTCCAGCCAGGCGGCGACATCGGCGGCGGGGTCGTCGAGCACCCCGGCGTCGACGATGAGGCCGAGCCACTCCTCGGTGAGGTCGGTGCCCCAGCCGGGCGGCTCGGGCAGCAGCTCCCGCAGCCGGGTCGCGACCGCCGGGTCGCGCCGGGCCAGCCGCAGCAGCGGCTTGCGGTAGGACTTCCAGAAGCTCGGGTGCGCGCGTACCACCGCGGGCAGGCGCACCAGCTCGGCGGCGTCGGCGTCGTCGGCCGCCGCGGCGTCCAGCCCGGCCGCCTTCGCGGCGCGCCGCAGGTCGGCCGCGAACCCCGCGCCGGGGGCCAGCCCGCCCGCGACGCGCTGCATCGCGACCGAGCGGATCAGCGGGTACGCCTGCCCGGCGGGCAGCCGGGCGGCCACGTCCCGGGCGTAGTCGGTGAACGCCTTCGCGGTGAGCGCTCCGGCCAGGGCGAACTCCAGATGCGTGGCGCGCAGCCGGTCCTCGTCGACGGGCAGGCCGTGCACCTGCTCGGCCCGCCGCGCGTCGGCGAAGCAGATCGCGGCCTGGCGCGGGTTCTCCGCCTCGGTGAACGCCCGGCCTGCCTGCTCCCAGAACGGCGGCAGGAACCGCGGAACGGTCTCCGCGAGCCGGCGCGCGACGGCCAGGTAGCCGTCGCGGGCGTTGCCGGGCTTGGACCGGGCGAGCCGCGCCAGCTTCTCCATCTCCTTGACCAGGGCCAGCGCCTGCGCGCCGTGGGCCGGGTCCTGCACCAGCGCCGACGCAGGGAAGCCCGGCGTGCGGACCCGCCCGTGCCCGACCGGCACCGCGTCCACCGTGGCGAACCCGAGGAACTCCATGGTCAGGTCCTCGGCCGCGCCGACCGGCTCGCTGACCAGCCGGACGACGGTGCGTCCGGGCAGCGCGGGGTGCGCGTACGCCCGGCCGGTCACCGGGGCCACGGACGGGTGGGCCGGGCCGGGCCCGTCCAGCACGGCGCCCGCGTCGAGCAGCGCGTCCTCATGGGCGGGGTGGATGAGGGTCTGCGTCATCGTCACTCGCCTCCGCCGGTGCGGCCGGCGTGCAGGGCCGCGGCCATGCGTACGCCCTCCGACCAGGTGATCGGCCCGACCTCGGCGGCGGGCACGTGCTGCCCGGACGCGTCGGCGAACTGCAGCCGCCCGGTCCAGCTCTCATGACCGGGATCGCCGTCGCCGAGCCAGACGGCCGCGTCGACCGGGCGGCCCTGCTCGACGATCCGGCAGCGGGCCGTGCCGCCGCGCACGGCGTAGCCGAGCCCGACCGCCCGGGCGGTGGCGTGCCGCAGCTGCGCGTACGGCGCCCCCGCGTACCCGTCCAGCACCGCGGTCATCTCAGCCGGCTCGGCCGGCCTGCGGTACGCCTCGCGGAACAGCTGGGTGACGCCCTGCCGCACATCCAGCTCGGCGGCGAACTCGCGCAGCTCGGCCAGCTCGTCGAGCAGCACCGGGTGCGGCACCGCGAACGCCGGGCCGGGCAGCCACGCCGACTCGCCGTCGAGGTCGATCACGCCGACGCCGCGCGCGGGGTCGACGTCGCGCAGGAAACCGGCTCGGCCGAGGTCGGGCATGCCGTCGGTGTACGGGGCCATGACCAGGTCGCGCAGCGCGGCCCGCCAGGCGTCGTCGGCCCACACGCGGGCGAGCACCGCCACGGTCACCGGCAGCCCGCGTACCATCCACCGCTCGACCTCGGCCTGGCATTCGGCCTCGTGGCGAGCGAGCCACTCGCGCAATCGGCGCAGGTCGGTGATCACCGGATCGTCCTTTACCGACGCGGGCAGCCCGCGCAGCCGCCGGCCCTGCGCGTTGCGGCAGACCACCCGGCCGCCGTCGAGGGCCACCTCGTAACCCGAGCCTGTGGGCAGCCAGCCCATGCTCCACCTCCCGTGACGTGCCGCGGAGTATGCCAGCACCACCCGACAGTTGCGCAGGCAGATTTTCCAGAAGACAGGGATGGCGTTCGTGCGGAAAACGGGGTACCTTCGCAGCAAGCCCGCTTCGACGGTTTCCCCCGTGATCGCCGAAGCGGGTTCTTTATTGCCCTGGAATTACCGGTCAGGGCAGCAGCACGCCCGGGTTGAGCACTCCGGCGGGGTCCAAAGCGGTCTTCGTGGCGCGCAGCGCCAGCGCGAACGGCTCCGGCCGCTGATTCGTGTACCAGGGCAGGTGATCGCGGCCCACGGCGTGGTGATGGGTGATGGTGCCGCCGTGCGCGGCGATCGCGTCGCCCGCCGCCCGCTTGAGCGCGTCCCAGATCGCGACCTCGGCGCCGCGCCGCCCGGCGGCGTACACGGTGAAGTACGGCGCCGGGCCGTCCGGGTACACGTGCGTGAACCGGCAGGTGACCAGCGCCGGGTGCCCGGTCTCGGTGACGCCCGCGGTGGCGACGGCGGCCACCACCGCCGCGTGCAGCGCCTCGAACGCGGCCCAGGTGCAGGCGGTCTCGAACGTCTCCACCACGACGCCGAGCCGGGCCAGCCCGTCGCGCAGGTACGGCGCGCCCACGAACGTCTCGCGCCACTGCCCGGCCGTGCCCGCCGCCGCCTCCTCGGGCACCCCGCGGTGCGCGCGGCACAGCTCCACGGCTCGCGCGAGCAGCGCGTCCACCGGATGGTCGGCCGACTCGAAGGCCAGCAGCAGGCGGCTCGCGCCGTCGCCGGCGGCCGCGCCGAGCATCGCCTCCAGCGGGTCGAGCAGCCGGCAGTTGGCCGGGCGCAGGCCGGACTGGGCCACCGCGCGCACGGCCTGGACCGCGTCGGCGTACGCGTCGAAGCGCAGCGCCGCCCCGGCGCGGAACTCCGGCCGCCGCTGCACGCGCGCCCAGCCCTCGGTGATCACGCCCAGCGTGCCCTCCGACCCGAGCCACAGCCGGTCCGGCGAGGGCCCCGCACCAGACGCGGGCACCCGCAGCGACTGCGCGATCCCGGCCGGGGTGACCACCCGCAGCGCCTCGACCAGGTCGTCGATGTGGGTGTACCCGGTGGCGTAGTGCCCGCCCGCGCGGGTCGCCAGCCAGCCGCCGAACGTGGAGAACTCGAAGCTCTGCGGGAAGTGCCGCAGGGTCAGGCCGTACGGGCGCAGCGCGTCCTCCAGGTCCGGGCCGAACGTGCCGCCCCGGATCAGCGCGGCGCGGCTGACCTCGTCCACTTCGACGACGCCGGACAGGCCGGTCAGGTCCAGGGACAGCCACGGGCCGCCGCCGCGATACTCGACGCCGCCGACGACGCTGGTGCCGCCGCCGAACGGCACCACGGGCACGCCCGCGTCGGCGGCCCAGTCCAGCACGGCGATCACGTCCTGCTCGGTGCGGGGGTACGCGACCAGGTCCGGCGGGTTGTCCAGCTCCCCGCGCAGCAGCCGGACGACGTCGCGGTAGGCGCGGCCGTACGCGTGCGCGGCCCGGGTGCGCGCGCCGGCCCGGCACAGCGCGGCCACGGCCGTGGGCGGTGCGAGCCGGGGCGCGGGCAGTTCGGGCACCTCGGGCACGGGTGCCAGGTCGCCGTCGAGCGGCAGGACCGGGCTCACCCGCCGGGCCAGCTTCGCGCACGCCTGCTCATCCAGGGCCTGGTCCGCCCACCCCCAGCCCCACCAGGACCGCTCTCGTTCCGCTGCGGCGCGGGTGCCGTCGCCGTTCATCGCGTCTCCTTTGCGGACGTCGTCGCGGGTCGTCGCGACAGGGGTTAAGAAGGGCACCTTCTACTACGCATAGCGTTAAGAAGGTGCCCTTCCTTGCAGGATTTGTTCGGCGGTGGGGCGGGCGGCGGCGCGGAGGGCGGGGACGAGGCCGAGGCGGGTGCGGCGGTCGAGGAGGTCGTCGACGGTGAGGGCGCCCTCGTGGTGGACGGCCCAGTGCAGCTCGGCGCCGGTGACGGGGGAGCCGGGGACGACGGGGCCGTGCAGTTCGGGCGGGGCCTCGGCGAGGACGGCGGGAGCCTCGGTGCCGTAGCGGGCGATCAGGCGGGCTGGGGCGGGGACCAGGGCCAGGCGGTCGCGGGGGGCCGCGCCGGGCAGGGGGAGGGCGCGGGTGCGGCACGGGCCCGCGTGCAGGCCGGGGCGCTGGGCGAGCAGGTCGACGGTGTCCTGGGCCATCCGGCGGTACGTGGTCAGCTTGCCGCCGACCACGGTGATCACGCCGTCGCGGCCCTGCACCACGGCGTGCCGCCGGGAGATGTCGGCGGTGCGGCCGCCCGCGGCCATCAGCGGGCGCAGCCCGGCGAACGTGCCCAGCACGTCGGCCCGGCGCACCGGCGTCTCCAGCGCCGAGTTGAGCACGTCCAGCAGGAAGTCCACGTCGGACTCGGGGGCGGCGGGCACGTCCGGGATCGGCCCGTCCACCGGCTCGTCGGTGAGGCCGACGTACACCAGGCCGTCGGCCTGCGGCAGCACGATGACGAAGCGGGAGAACTCGCCGGGGACCGGGATGGTCAGCCCGGCGGACAGCCCGCCCAGCAGCGCCGCGGGCAGCACCAGGTGCGAGCCGCGGGACGGCCGCAGCGCGATCTCGGGGGCGAGCTGCCCGGCCCACACCCCGGTCGCGTTGACCACAGCCCGCGCTTTCAGCACGTGCCGCGCGCCGGTCAGCGTGTCCACCACGGCGGCGGCGTCGCCGATCAGCTCGGTGGCGCGGCAGCGGGTCAGCACCCGCGCCCCGGCCCCGGCGGCGGCTCGCGCCAGGCCGGTGACCAGGCGGGCGTCGTCGCACAGCTGCCCGTCCCAGGACAGCCGCGCGCCGCGCAGGCCGCCGCCGCGCAGCGCGGGCACCATGCCGCGCGCCTCGGCCGCCGACAGCCGCCGGGTGCCGGGCAGCACCGCCCGCCGGGTACCCGCCGCCGCGCGCAGCAGGTCGCCCGCGTGCAGCCCCAGCCCGGCGACGCGTACGTGCGCGGGCGCGGTGTACGCCGTCGCGGGCAGCACCATCGGCAGCGCGCGGGTCAGGTGCGGGGCGGTGCGGGTCATCAGCACGCCGCGCTCGACGGCGCTCTCGTACGCCACCCCCAGCTCACCCTTGGCCAGGTAGCGCAGGCCGCCGTGGACCAGTTTGGAACTCCACCGGGAGGTGCCGAAGGCGAGGTCGTGCGCGTCGATCGCGGCGACGGACAGGCCGCGGGCCGCCGCGTCCAGGGCCACCCCGGCGCCGGTCACGCCGAGGCCGACCACCAGCACGTCCACCACCTCACCGGCGGCCAGCGCGGCCAGCTCCCGCTCGCGCCGGGCCCCGGTCAGCGACGTGTCCCGCACGGTACGCCTCCTTGCGCCGAAGTGACACTGGATGTAACTCTGTCACACATGGATGAGAAGCGGGAAGAGGCGGGCTCGGGCTGGGGCCGCTGGGGCACGCCGCAGCACGCCAGGCCGCTGCCGGACGCGGTGGCCAAGCTGCTCAAGCAGGTCTTCGAGGTGACGCCGCCCCCGGCGCCGGTCCCGCTCGACGCGGTGACCGCCCCCGCGCCGCCGCTGCCGGAGGCGGCGCTGGCCGCGCTCACCGCGGTCGTCGGCGCCGAGCACGTGCACACCGGCGCCGCCGCGCGGGCCGCGGCCGCCTCCGGCAAGTCCACGCCCGACCTGGTCCACCAGCGCGGCGGCGAGCTGCCCGCGCTGCCCGGCGCGGTGCTCACCCCGGCGGACCACGACCAGGTGCTCGCGGTGCTGGCCGCCTGCGCCGAGCACCGGCTGGCCGTGGTGCCGCTCGGCGGCGGCACCTCCGTGGTCGGCGGGCTCACCCCGCAGGCGGACGGCTACGTCACGCTGGACCTGCGGCGGCTCGACCGGCTGGTCTCCGTCGACCCGGTGTCGCGCACGGCCGTGCTGCAGGCCGGGCTGCCCGCCCCGCGCGCCGAGGAACTGCTGGCCGCGCACGGGTTCACCCTCGGCCACGTGCCGCAGTCCTACGAGTACGCCACCATCGGCGGCTTCGCCGCCACCCGCTCCTCGGGCCAGGCCTCGGCCGGCTACGGCCGCTTCGACGACATGGTGGTGGGGCTGACCGTGGCCACCCCGCGCGGCACCCTGGCCACCGGCCGCGCGCCCGCCTCGGCGGCCGGGCCGGACCTGCGGCGGCTGTTCCTCGGCTCGGAGGGTGCGTTCGGCGTGATCACCGACGTCACCGTGCGGGTGCGCCCGGTGCCCGCGCAGCGGCGCTACGAGGGCTGGCGCTTCGAGTCGTTCGCCGACGGCACGGCGGCGGCCCGGCGGCTGGCCCAGGACGGGCCCCGGCCGACCGTGCTGCGGCTGTCCGACGAGGTGGAGACGATGCTCGGCGCGGCCGGGCGGGGCCGGGGCGACGGCGGCTGCCTGATGGTCGTCGGCCACGAGGGCGCGGACGTGGCGCGCGCCGCCGCCGACACCGCCGCCGTGCTCCGCGAGTGCGGCGGGCAGGAGCTGGGGCCGGAGCCGGGGGAGCAGTGGGCCGCGCACCGCTTCGACGCGCCGTACCTGCGCGACGCCCTGCTGGACGCGGGCGCGTTCGCCGAGACGCTGGAGACGGCCGCGTTCTGGTCGGCGCTGCCCGGCCTCTACGACGCCGTGCGCGAGGCGCTGTTCGGGGCGCTGCCGGTGCCGTCGATGGTGTTGTGCCACGTGTCCCACGTGTACGAGACCGGCGCGTCGCTGTACTTCACCGTGGTCACCGCGTACCCGGACGAGCCGGTGGCGCGCTGGCGGGCGGCCAAGGAGGCGGCCAACGACGCGATCATCGCGGCGGGCGGCACCATCAGCCACCACCACGGCGTCGGCACCGACCACCGCGACTGGTACGCCCGCGAGGCCGGCCCGCTCGGCATCGACGCCCTGCGGGGCGTGAAGCACGCGCTCGACCCGGCGGGCGTGCTCAACCCCGGCATCCTGCTGCCCCTCGACCCGTCCTGATGAGCCGGTCGTTCACCGCGATCGTCGGGCCCGCCGCGCGGCACGGGCTGGCCCGGCTGATGCCGGTCGCGCAACTGCTGCGCGCGGGCGGGGCGCGGGTGCGCGTCGAGTACACCACCGGCGTGGCGCAGGCGCGGCTGCTCGCCCGGCGCTGCGCCGCGGAGGGCGACGTGGTCCTCGCGGCGGGCGGTGACGGCACGCTGCGCTGCCTGGGCGCGGCCCTGGCCGGCACGGACGGCGTGCTCGGCGTGGTGCCCGCCGGGCGGGGCAACGACCTGGCCCGCCAGCTCGGCCTGCCGCACCGGCCCGCGGACGTCGCCGAGCTGCTGCTGCACGGCCGGCCGCGCTGGATCGACACCGTGGACGCGGCCGGGGAGACCGTGCTGGGCAGCGTGTACGCCGGGGTCGACGCGGCCGCCAACGAGCGCGCCAATCGCGCCCGCTGGACGCCGTCCGGGCTGGTCTACCCGCTGGCCGGGGCGCGGGCGCTGGCCGGGTGGCGGCCCACCCGCTACGAGATCGCGGTGGACGGGGGTCCGCCCATGGCGCTGACCGCGTACACGGTGGTGGTGGCCAACTCCGGCTTCTACGGTGGCGGGCTGCACGTCGCGCCGGACGCGCGGGTCGACGACGGCCTGCTCGACGTGATCGTGCTCGGCTGCGCCTCGAAGCTGCTGTTCCCGCTGGTCCTGCGCGAGATGCGGAGCGGGTCCCACCTGCGCCGCGCGGAGGTCACGGTGCTGCGTGGCGCGTCGGTGGCCCTGTCGACCGACCGCCCGGTCCCCGCCTACGCCGACGGCGACCCGCTGTCCGAACTCGGCTCGCTGGTGCTGCGCGCCCGCCCCCGCACGCTGGCCGTCCTCGCCCCCGCGCAGTGATCAAGGCTGCCGACACACCGGGCCGGCCGCGTGGCGCGAGCTTCGATCACGCGGCGGGCTGTGCCGGGGCGAGGTAGCGGTCCAGCAGGACGGTCAGTTCCCCGTCGAGGTCGGCGAGCGGGTGGCCGTCGGTGACGGTCGGCGCGGACAGCACGAACGACTGCGCGGTGAGCAGCACCGCGCGGGCCAGCAGGGCCGGGTCGCCCGCTCGCACCGAGCCCTCGGCCTGCCCGGCGGCGATGGTCTGCTGCAGGAAGCCGAGCATCTCCTCCTGGCCGCCGCCGCGCCGGTCCAGCATGTACGGCAGCAGGATCTCTGGATCGACCTCCAGGATCTTGCGCAGCAGCGGGTGCGCCCGCAGCCGCGCGGCGGCCGCCGTGGACTGCGCCACCAGCCGGGCGCGCAGCGGGCCCGCGGCCCTCGCGGCGGCGGCGGCCGCGTCCACGATGACCTGGTGCCACTCCCGGCTCATCAGGTCGGCGACCAGGCTTTGCACGTCCGGCCAGCGCCGGTACACCGTCATCCGGGACACCCCGGCCCGGCGCGCCACGTCGGTCACCGTCGTGCGGCGCACGCCGTACGCCAGCACGCAGTCCCGGGCCGCGTCCAGCACCAGGTCGTCCACGCGCCGCCCGCCCGGCTCCTCCTCAGCGTCCACCGGCCCATGTGTACCACGCGCCGCTTCCGCCGGACGCCGGGCGGTGGCACAGTGGTAGCCCGGCCCGCCGTACCCCCACAGCCTGGGAGCCCCCATGACCACCGAGCCGCTGCCGCCCGCCGCCGACGCCCCCGAGGAGCCGGTCACCACGCCGGCGCGGGCGCGCGCCTTCTCCCGTCCGAGCCGTGGCGTCGTGTTCGCCCTGCTCGGCGCCTTCCTGCTGGGCGGCCTGGTGTGCGGCGGCCTGGGCGTCGCCGCCGGGGTGCTGATCGGCCACCACGGCGGGCACCACGACGTCGGCTTCGACCGGGAGGACCGGCGCGACCGGGGCGAGCGCCTGCGCCAGGACCCGTGGCAGCGCGACCAGCGGCTGCGCGACGGGGAGCTGCGTGACGGGGAGCTGCGTGACCAGGAGTTGCGGCGGCAGCTGCTGGAGCGGCTGCGGCAGCGCTGCCGGGACGCCGCGCAGCTGCGGTGCCGGCCGGTGGTGCCGATGCCGGTGCCGAGCCCGACCGCCGTACCGGTGCCGAGCCCGACCGCCTGACCCGCGCCGGGTGTCCCTTTTGCCGCCTGGCGTCACCGAGGCGGCGAAAGGGACACCGGCGGCGATACCCTGTGCCTCGAAGTGATCAAGGCACGAGGGACTGGGGAGTCGTATGGTCAGCACCGCGCAGGAGACGGCCACACCGGAGTCCGCACCGGACGTCCCGGTCCGGCCGGTCACCTCGTACCGCACCGACCTGGTGACGGTGCTGCTCGGCACCTGGTTCACGGTCGGGCTGATGGTCGACGCCTGGGCCCACAACAACGTGCCCCAGCTGGAGACCTTCTTCACGCCGTGGCACGCGGTGTTCTACTGGGGCTTCCTCGTCACCGCGGCGTGCGTCCTGTGGACCTGCCGGGCGGCGTTCCGGGGCGGGCGGCTGCCCGACTTCCGGGCCATGCCGGCCGGTTACCCGGCCGCGGTGGTCGCGCTCGGCACGTTCGCGGTGTCGGGCTTCCTCGACTTCGTGTGGCACACCCTGTTCGGCATCGAGCAGAACACCGACATCCTGTTCAGCCCCAGCCACCTGGGCCTGGTCACCTCGATGATCGTCATCGTCACCACGCCGCTGCGCACCGCGTGGGCGCGCCGCGACGCCGCGCCGGTGACCGGGCTGCGCGCGCTGCTGCCCGCGGTGCTGTCCATGGCGCTGGCCGCGACGCTGGTGCTGCTGTTCCTGCAGTACGCGAACGCGCTGGTGTTCCGCCCCGGCTCGATCGTGGCGGCGCTGACCGACGCGGACGAGTACCACACCTCCAACGTGGTCACCTCGATCCTGGTCACCAACCTGGTCCTGATCGTCCCGCTGCTCACCCTGGCCAAGCGCTGGGTGCTGCCGGTCGGCAGCGCCACCGTGCTCTACGCGATCATCGGGGGGCTCTGCGCGGCCATCGCCGACTTCCGGAACCTGGAGATCGTGTGGGGGCTGCTGGTCGCGGGCGTGTTGCTGGACCTGGTGGCGCTGTGGCTGCAGCCGTCGGCGGCCCGGCCCGGCCGGCTGCGGGCGTACGCGGTGCTGGCGGGGTTGCTGACCTGGTCGGTCTACCTGGCGACGGCGGTGCTGGCCGGTCCGTCCGTGGAGTCGGTGGGCACCGCGGCGCCGCAGTTCGTGCCCGAGGTCTACACCGGGGTCCCGGTGGTGCAGGCGCTGCTCGGGCTGGTGCTGGCCGCGGTGATGGTGCCGGGGGCGGCGCCGCTGCGCGGCCCGGATCCGGCCGCCTGAGGCGCGCGACACGGCGGAGGGGCACCCGATCCCGGGTGCCCCTCCGCCGTGTCTGTCCGCCTACCAGTAATGCCTTCGGCCGCCGACCGGGCGTCCGACGGCGCCCAGGATCCACAGGATCGCGCCGACGATCAGCAGGATCAGGCCGATCGTGGTCAGGATGCCGATGTTGAGGAAGTACCCCAGCAGCAACAGGATCAGGCCTAACAGCAACACTTCCGTACTCCCCACTCTCGAGGCATGCTCCCCATCGTCGATGAGGTACCCGAGGGGTACGGGGCCTAAACCGGACGGTCAGGCCGCGCTGCCGACGGCCACGGGCTCGCCCGGGGCGTCCGCGGGAGCCGGCCGGCCGTGCCGGGCGACGGCGCGCAGGCGCAGCAGCGCCACCTGGTTCACGACCTCGGCCATCGGTCCGGGCCGGTGCGCCCAGAACGTGCTCAGCAGCGGCTGGGTCAGGTCGGCCAGGTCGCTCGGGTCGTGGTCGGGCGGCAGCGCGTCCACCGACCGCCGGGTGGCGGCGATGGCCTGGTCCAGCCCGGTCTGCCAGGCCGGGCCGATCCGGCCGGTGCCGGGGTACGCGGGGTCGTTGCGCCAGTACTGCCAGCGGTCGAGCAGCATGATCAGCTCGGCACGGAGATCCTCGGCGCCCGGCCTTTCATTGCTCGACGTGATGATCTGCTCACCGACTGTCATGTCAACAGATCATAGGGCCGCGACCTGTCGCCGGCGGGGACAACACGGCATGTCGCCGAGATGATCAGGATACACCCGTGGCCGTCGCCGGATGCGTTTGTGCAGGCCGTGGCGCGGGTAAGCAGCCGGACATGAACGATCACAGCCCGGGGGAGTACGAACCCGCCACCGCGCCCGAGTCCGACCTGGAGCACACGCGCGACGAGGCGCACCGCGACGACGAGCGCCGGCGTGACGACACCGAGCGCCTGACCGAGGAGCGCCGCGACCCGCGCAACCCGCCCGAGCCCTTCTCCGGCTCGGAGCACTGAGCCGCCGCCGTTCGCACACCGAGGCGCCCGCCCCGCCGTCAGACGGTGGGGCGGGCGCCTTCGTGCGCGGCATCAAGGACTAGCGCCGGATCGCGTCCTTCGCGGCGTCCCGGGCGTCGCTCATCGTGTCCTTGGCCTTCTCGCCGGCCTTCTTGGCCTTGGCCGAAGCCTGGTCCATCTTGCCCTCGGCCTCGAGCCGCTCGTTGTCGGTCATCTTGCCGGTGGCTTCCTCGGCCTTGCCCTTGAGGTTCTCGGTCTCGTTGCTGATCTTGTCCTTGATACCCATGGTCACTCCTTCGAGATGCGGATATCTCCGCCCCTGAGGTACCCGGAACGGATCACTTGAAACCTCCCGAGATCCGCCAACCGGTCATAACACGTGAATAGGCATCAACCGGCTGGTATGGTCCATCGCCAGAAGAACTCCCCGGCACGGAGAGGCCCATGACCCCGCTCGACAACCCCCGCGGCCTGCCCGGCGTCCCCGCCCCGCGCCGCCGCCGTCGCCTGCCGGTGTGGGCGGTGCTCACCCTCGGCGTGGTGGTGCTGGTGCTCGGCCTGGGCTTCGGCGGCGCCATGGTCACCCAGTCGTACCTGCACAGCCTGGCCGGGTCGGTGGAGACGGGCGCGGTGCTGACGGGCCCGGCGAAGAAGGAGCCGACCGTCGAGGGCAAGACCCTGCGCGGCCCGATCGACATCCTGCTGCTGGGCCTGGACACCCGCGAGGGCTGGGCCGAGGGCAGCGGCCGGGCGGACTCGATCATCGTGCTGCACGTGCCGTCCGGCCACGACCGCGCGTACCTCATGTCGATCCCGCGCGACGCGCTGGTGTACATCCCGCCGTACGCGCCGGCCGCCTTCGGCGGGGCCCGGAACCGGGCCAACGCGGCGTACGCGTACGGCTCCCGCAACGGCCAGGGCTGGCAGGGCGGGGCCGCGCTGACCGCGAACATGGTGCACGAGCTGACCGGCCTGAAGTTCGACGGCGTCGCCGTGATCGACTTCGACGCGTTCCGCAACGTGATCGAGGAGCTGGGCGGCGTGCACCTGTGCGTCGACCACGAGACCCGCTCCGACCACTACATCGTGGTGGACGGCAAGCCGCAGTACGCGTACGGCAAGCGCACCGGGGTGTTCCTGCCCAACAGCTTCGTGCACCACGTCGGCTGCCGGGACATGGCCGGCTGGGAGGCGCTGGACTACGCCCGCCAGCGCAAGTCCGGCCCGTACGGCGACTACGACCGGCAGCGCCACCAGCAGCAGCTGCTCAAGGCGATCGCGGACAAGGCCACCTCGGCCGGCGTCATCACCAACCCGGTCAAGGTGAACGACCTGATCAAGGCGGCGGGCGGCACCCTGAAGCTGGACACCGGGCACGCGAAGCTCTTCGACTACCTGTGGACGCTGCGCGACCTGGCCACCGCCGACCTGGTCATGCTCAAGACCAACAACGGCATGTACAACCGGGCGAAGGTGAAGGGCACCCAGGCGCTCAGCCCGCAGACGCTGCTGATGTTCCAGGCCGCCGGGGCGGGGACGCTGGACGAGTACGTGGCGGCCCACCCCGAGGCCGTCATCGGCGACGCGGCCGACACGGTGGCGGCCCTCGGCGCGAGCCCGGCCCCGAGCGGCGCACCGGCTCCGGACGAGACGGCGCTGGACGAGACGGCGCTGGACGAGACCGAGACCAGCGGGATCGAGCCGGACCGGGCGGGCCCGGCCGCGGATCCCGGCCAGGCCGACCGCGGCGCGGTGACCCGGCGCCGCTGAGCCGGCTCGGTCAGGGCTGGGCGGCGCTGCGCTCGGCCGCCCGCACCGCCAGCTCCACCCGCGAGGTGACCTGGAGCTTGCCGAGGATGCTCGACACGTGCGACTGCACGGTACGCCGGGAGAGGAACAGCTGCGCGGCGATGTCGGGGTTGGACAGGCCCTCGGCGACCAGCGCGGCGACCCGCTGCTCGGTCTCGGTCAGCGCCTCCCAGCCGTGTTTGGGCCGCTTGCGCGGGCCGCGTACGCCCCGGCGCACCCCGGCCTGGCGCAGCCGTGCCTCGGCGCGCGCGATGTCGGCGGCGGCCTCCAGCCGGCCGTAGATCTCCAGCGCCCGGTCCAGCGCCTGGCGGGCCTGCGCCGGGCGCTCCCGCCGGGCGAGCACCTCGGCCGCGTTCTCATAGGCGCCCGCCTCGTACAGCGGCCAGCCTGCCCGCTGGAAGTCGGCGGCGGCGGCCAGCAGCAGGTCCGCGTCGCCGTCGGCCAGGCCGCGGCACAGCCGCGCGGTGGCCGCCATGCTGGGCCGCAGGTGCGCCGCCGGGAGCGCGTCGATGTCGTCGGCCAGGGCCCGCGCCCGCTCCGGCCGGCCCGCGGCCACCGCCAGCCGGGCCAGATCCGTGCAGACCCGGTAGACCAGCGCTCGCGGCTCCAGCCCGTGCGCCCGTTCCCAAGCCGGGGCGAGCAGCTCGAACGCCGCCGCCGGGCCCTGCTGGCTCTCCAGGGTCAGCGCGCGGGCCCAGCGGCTGGAGTGGTGCGCGTATCCGGCGTCGCCCACCGCGGCCGGCGCCGCGCCGCCCCGGTGCACCGCGATCAGGTCGGCGATGCCGCGCAGGCGCACCGCGCTGCCGAGCAGGTCCGGGCTGTCCAGGCCGATCTCGCACTCGATCAGCGCGTCGTCCCAGCGCCCGGACAGGTACAGCAGCCGGGCCCGCAGCGTGTGCGCGATCGGCAGGTACGCCCCGCCGGTGTCGCGGTTGGCGGCGATCGCCGTGGCCAGCGCGCGATCGGCGTCGGGCAGCCGGTCCAGCTCCATCAGGCACAGCCCGCGCAGCGTGTACGGATCCACCTGCAGGTCCGGCTGCACGCCCTCGGCCAGCGCGGCGATCGCCCGGTCGTCGGCGGCCATCGCCCGCTCCAGATCCCCGTCGACCACGTACGTGAGGGCCAGGGCGAAGTCGCCGATGCCGGCGGTGCGCGCGTCGCCCGTCGCCTCGCCCAGCTCGACGGCGCGCAGCGCGGCCGTGCGCGCCTCGTCGAAGCGGACCAGGAAGCACAGGCACACCGCGGCGAAGCCGTGGAACCGGCCGCGCTCGACCTCGGTGAGCGGTGCCCGCTCCAGCGCGTCGTCGATGGCGGCCAGCGACTCGCGCAGCCGCCCGCGCCGGTAGCAGGCCTGCACCAGCAGCCAGTAGAGCGCGCCCTCCTGGGCCGGGTCGCCGCCCTCGGCCAGCGCGACCCGGGCCAGCCGCTCGGCGTCGGCGTGCAGGCCCTGCCACAGCAGGGCCCGGATCAGCTGCAGCCGCAGCCGGGGCCGCGCGGCGTCCGGCGCGGTGTCCAGCGCGCGCCGCAGCAGCGTCACCGCCTGGGCGGGGGCGCGTACGGTCAGCGTGTCGGCCGTCTCGGTGAGCCAGTCCGTCATCCGGGCGTCGAGGGCGTCCCCGGCCAGCAGATGCTCGGCGACCCGCTCGACGCCGACCCGCTCTCCGCCGGTGGCCACCCGGCGCAGCGCCCGCTGGTGCAGGGCGGCCCGCACCGTCGGCGGGACCCGCGCGATGAGCGCCTCCCGGATCAGCGGCTGCCGGAACTCCAGGCGGGTGCCGGTGTCGGTGAGCACGCCCGCCTCGACCGCGGCGACGGCCACCTCGGACAGCTCCGACACCGGCCGGTCCAGCACCTCCGCCAGCTCCATCAGGTCGACGGTGCGGCCGAAGACGGCGGCGGTCTGCAGCGTGTCGCGTACGGGCGGGGCGAGGAAGCCCAGGCGCTGCACGATCAGCTCGGCCAGGGGCGGCGGCACCCAGCCCTCGGCCAGCTCGTCGGTGTCCCAGACCAGCTCCACCCGGCCGTCCTCGCGGGCGAGCGCGCCCTTCTCGGCCAGCTCGGCCAGCAGCTCGGTGACGTACATCGGGTTGCCGCCGGCGGTGGCGACGAGCTGCGCCAGGCGCGGCCCCGGGTCGGCGGTGAGCAGGTCGCGGGTCAGCGCGAGCACGTCGTCCGGCGCCAGCGGGGCCAGCTCCAGCAGGCGGCCGCCCCGGGACACCAGGCTGCGCTCGAGCGCGTCCACCACGTCGGCCCGCGGCGCGGACCGGGTCGCCACGACCAGCAGCAGCGGCTGCTGCTCGATGCCGCGGCCCAGCCGGTGCAGCACCACCACGCTCTGCCGGTCGGCCCACTGCGCGTCGTCGAGCAGCACCGCCACCGGTCCCCGGGCGAACCACTCGTCGAACAGGTCGAGGATCGCCTCGGTGAGCACGAACTCGTGGTTGGCGGCGGCCAGGCGCTGCGCGAACGCCTCCTCACCGCGCAGCAGACCCGAGACGCGGACCAGGTCGGGGTCGGTGGTGGCCGCGCCGATGCCCAGGCAGGCGGCGATCGCCGCGAACGGCAGCCGCTGCTCCAGGTCCTCGGCGGTGCCGCGCAGCACGCGCATGCCCAGCGCGGCGCAGTCCGCGGCCAGGTGGTCGAGCAGGGTGGTCTTGCCGATGCCCGGCTCGCCCTCGACCAGCACGGCGGTGCCGTGCCCGGCGGCGGCCCGGTGCGCGAGCATGCGCAGCCGGTCCGTCTCGCTCTGGCGTCCCACGTAAACCGGCGCGACCGGCCCCATGTGCTGAGCGTAATGACCCGGACGTCCCGGGAAGTCCTGATGGTCGGCGTCGGAAACTTTCATAGGCGATGCACATCTTGTATACAACCTTCGCCGCTGATAACTTGTCCGGATCAAGACCAGTGAAGAAAGTGGATATGCGAATCCCCGCACGGATCGCGGCGCCGCTCGCCGTGCTGGGCGTGCTCGCCACCGCGAGTCCCGCCCAGGCGGTCGTCGTGCCGCGGCACGCCGTCAACATCTGCCAGTCCGCGAGCTTCTACGACAACTACGACTCCGCCTCCGGCCCGCACGGGCTCAAACGCGTGCTGGAGTACGGCAACAAGATCGGGCACACCCCCGGCGCGCACCCCGTCTACAACGGCTGGGCGGCGACGTTCGACTTCGGCCCCAACGACTGGGGATACATGCGCATCGAGTGCATCGGAGGCTACGACTCATGGTGAGACCGCTGGTGCGCACCGCCGTCGCGGCGCTGACCGGGCTCGCGCTGCTGGCCACGGCCGCCCCCGCGCAGGCCGCGAACGGCACGATCGGGGTGCGGGAGACCGTCTGCGCGGAGTCGCTGTTCGTGCGGACCGAGCCGCTCGGCGCCTGGATGGGCACCCTCTACGCGGGACAGACGTTCCTGGTCAAGGGGCCGCGCAGCGGCGGCTACGTCTACGGCTTCGCCTACGGCCACGTCAACCGCAACGGCTGGGTGCAGGACGGCTGGTTCTGCTGAGCGGCACCGCTACTTGGCCGCCTCCCGGCGCGGCGTGGCCCGCAACTCGGCCGCGCCGCGAAGGAAGTCGTCGTACGCCGGCAGCGGCCGGATCAGCGGCGCGAGCGCGGCGGCGGACCGGTCCAGCGTGATCACCTCGCCCGGCTCGCAGCGGGTGACCACGGCCCGGGCCGGGTCCACCTCCCAGACGTCCTGCCCGGCCAGCCGGCAGCGCGTGTCGTAGAGCCAGGAGCTCTCCTCGGGCGCGGTGTAGCGGTACATCGCGGCCGGGTCGTCCACGGCGACGCCGTGCCGGGCGAGCACCGCGCCGGGGGCGAAGCGGTGCACGTACGCCGTGGACGCGACGAAGTTGTCGGCCACCGCGATCTGCTCGCCCTCGCGCCAGGTCACGCAGCAGCCGGTGGCCGCCCAGTCCTGGTAGAGCCGGGCCACCGGCCCGCGCCCCGTGCCGCTGCTCGCGCCGCCGAGGATGCGCAGGTGGTAGCTCGGCTCCTCGATCATCTCGGTGGGGGCGAACAGCTCCTCGTGCCGGCCCGCGGCCTCCAGCAGGCGCTGCCGGGCGTACGTCATCAGCAGGAACCGGTGCCGTGGCTGCACCGTCGTCGCGAGCAGCCGCTCCACCGCCTCGTTCATGCGCGTCACGTCGATCTGCGGGACCGCCATGTGCTCGAGGGTAGATGCACCGTGCGCACGATATGCGCAGATCTCTCTTTCCGCACCGGCGCCCCCGGCGGTGGCTAGGCTACTGCTTGTCGGGCGCGGGGGCGCCGCCCGCGTGCCTGCCCGTGAGTGACGGAAGCGGCCTGAAGGCCGGAGTATCCACGGAGGCATCCGATGACAGTCCTCGGCGACACGGCGCTGGCCGGTCTGCGGACCGGCTTCGCCGGCACGGTGCTCACGCCGGAGGACCCGGCGTACGCCGACGCGCGCACCCTGTTCAACTCGATGATCACCAAGCGGCCGAGCGTGATCGCGCAGTGCGCGGGCGCCGCCGACGTGTCGCGTGCCGTGGCCTTCGGCCGCGAGCAGGGGCTGGAGATCGCCGTCCGCGGCGGCGGCCACGGCGTGGCGGGCAGCGCGCTCACCGACGGCGGCCTCGTCATCGACCTGCGCCGGATGAACGGGGTCACCGTCGACCCGACCCGGCGGATCGCCCGCGTGGGCGGGGGCGCCGTCATGCGCGACCTCGACCGGGCCACCCAGCCGTTCGACCTCGCCACCACCGGCGGGCGGGTGTCCACCACCGGCGTCGGCGGGTTCACCCTCGGCGGCGGCTCCGGCTGGCTGGAGCGCAAGTTCGGCCTGGCCTGCGACAACCTGCTGGCCGCCGAGGTGGTCACGGCCGACGGCAACACCGTGGTGTGCAGCGAGGAGAGCCACCCGGACCTGTTCTGGGCGCTGCACGGCGGCGGCGGCAACTTCGGCGTGGTCACCTCGCTGACGCTGCGCCTGCATCCGCTGCCCACGGCGAGCGTGGCCCTGCTGCTGTGGCGGCCCGAGGCCGGGCCCGACGTGGTCCGGGCGTACCGCGACTTCATGGAGAACGCGCCCGAGGAGGTCGGCGGCGGCGTCATCTACCTCACCGGCCCGGCCGAGCCGTTCACCCCGCCGCACCTGGTCGACCGGCTGGCCTGCGCGATGCTCGTGACCTACGCCGGGGAGCTGTCGGCCGCGCGCAAGGTCATCGCGCCGCTGCTGTCGCTGGGGCACGAGGGCGAGCTGATCGCCGAGGTGCCCTACGCCGAGCTGCAGAGCATGTTCGACGACCCGCCCGGCTACCGCAACTACTGGTCCGCCGAGCACCTCGACGAGCTGCCGGACAAGGCGGTCGACCTGTTCTGCGCGCGGGCGGACGACATGGTGTGCCCGTCGCCGTCGCAGCACGTGCTGTTCCCGTACGGCGGCGCGGTCGCGTCCGGCCCGGCCGGCTATCCCGTGCCCTGGCGCCGGGCCCCCTGGGTGGTGCACCCGCTGGGCCTGTGGACCGACGCGGACGACGACGCCCGCGCGATCCGCTGGGCCCGCGACACCCGCGCCGACATGAAACCGTGGTCCACCGGCGCGGTGTACAGCAACTTCATCGGCCAGGAGGGCCAGGAGCGCGTCGTCGCAGGCTACGGCCTGGAGAACTACCGCCGCCTGGCCCGCATCAAGGCCGCCTACGACCCCGACAACACCTTCCACCTCAACGCCAACATCCGTCCGGAGCGCTGACCCGCTCGGGCCCGCGGGGTTGCAGTTTCGGGGAAACTGCACGCGTGGGCGGTGCGTCGCGTGCAGTTTCCCCGCAACTGCACGGGTGCGGCGCGGTGAGGCGCCTTGACGGACCCGTACGGCACCATGTCGGAGTGACCGCGTTGACCTCACCCCCGGCGGCGCCCGGCCCCCGCCCGCCCGCCGACGGCGCCCGCCCGCCCGGCGTCGTGCTGGACGCCGTGCTGGAGCGCATCACGTACGCCAACGAGGAGACCGGCTACACCATCGCCCGCGTCGCCACCGAGAAGTCGGGAAACGACCTGCTCACCGTGGTCGGCTCGCTGCTCGGCGCGCAGCCGGGGGAGAGCCTGCGGATGACCGGCCGCTGGACCTCGCACCCGCGCTACGGCCGCCAGTTCGAGGTGTGGAACTACACGACCGTGCTGCCCGCGACGATCGTCGGCATCGAGCGCTACCTCGGCTCGGGCCTGGTCAAGGGCATCGGCCCGAAGCTGGCCGAGCGCATCGTGGCCCACTTCGGCACCGACACCCTGCGCGTCATCGAGGACGAGCCGCAGCGCCTGATCGAGGTGCCGAAGCTGGGCCCGAAGCGCACCAAGCTGATCGCCGCCGCCTGGCTGGAGCAGCAGGCGATCAAGGAAGTCATGATCTTCCTGCAGGGCGTCGGCGTGTCCACGTCCCTTGCCGTGCGCATCTACAAGCAGTACGCCGACACCTCCATCCAGGTGGTCAAGGAGGAGCCTTACCGGCTGGCCGCCGACGTGTGGGGCATCGGCTTCCGCACCGCCGACACCATCGCCCGCGCGGTCGGCATCGCGTACGACTCCCCGCAGCGCGTCAAGGCCGGCCTGCAGTACACCCTCAGCGAGGCGGCCGACGGCGGCCACTGCTACCTGCCCGCGCCCAACCTGGTCACCGACGCCGCGAAGATCCTCGCGGTGACCGACAAGGAAGGGCACGACCTGGCCGTGCCCGCGGCGCTGGTCGAGCAGTGCCTGCGCGAGCTGGCCGACGACGAGGGCGTGGTGCGCGAGGAGGTGCCCGGCGCGGACGGCCCGGTGCCCGCCGTCTACCTGGTGCCGTTCCACCGCGCCGAGCGCGGCCTCGCGGGCAGCCTGCTGTCGCTGCTCAACACGGGCCGCGACCGGATGCCCGCGTTCGGCTCGGTCGACTGGGACCGGGCGCAGGCGTGGCTGAAGACCCGCACCGGCCACGAGCTGGCCCCGGAGCAGGAGCAGGCGGTGCGGCTCGCGCTGACCGAGAAGGTCGCGGTGCTCACCGGCGGCCCCGGCTGCGGCAAGAGCTTCACCGTGCGGTCCATCGTCGAGCTGGCCCGCGCCAAGCGCGCGAAGATCGTGCTCGCCGCGCCGACGGGCCGGGCCGCGAAGCGGCTCGCCGAGCTGACCGGCCACGAGGCCACCACCGTGCACCGGCTGCTGAAACTCCAGCCGGGCGGCGATCCCTCGTACGACCGGGACAACCCGCTCGACGCGGACCTGGTGGTCGTCGACGAGGCGTCCATGCTCGACCTGATCCTGGCCAACAAGCTGGTCAAGGCGGTCGCGCCCGGCGCGCACCTGCTGCTGGTCGGCGACGTGGACCAGCTGCCCTCGGTCGGCGCGGGCGAGGTGCTCCGCGACCTGCTCAACGCCGACGTCATCCCGCGCGTCCGGCTCACCCGCATCTTCCGCCAGGCGCAGGAGTCCGGCGTGGTGGTCAACGCGCACCGCATCAACGCGGGCCAGTTCCCGCAGCTCAAGGGCTTCCCCGACTTCTTCTTCTTCGAGTGCGAGGACAGCGAGGCGACCGCGCCGCTCGTCGTCGACCTGGTCAGCAAGCGCATCCCGAAGAAGTTCGGCTTCGACGCCCGCCGCGACATCCAGGTGCTCACCCCGATGCACCGCGGCCCGGCCGGTGCGGGCAACCTCAACCAGCTGCTCCAGGAGGCGCTGACCCCGGCGGTCGAGGGCCGCCCCGAGCGCCGCTACGGCGGCCGGGTCTACCGGGTCGGCGACAAGGTCACCCAGATCCGCAACAACTACGACAAGGGCACGGCCGGGGTGTTCAACGGCACCGTCGGCGTGGTGACCGGCATGCAGCCCGACGACCACAAGCTGATCGTGCGCACCGACGAGGACGAGGACGTCGAGTACGCCTTCGACGAGCTGGACGAGCTGGTGCACGCGTACGCCATCAGCATCCACCGCTCGCAGGGCTCGGAGTATCCGGCCGTGGTCGTGCCGCTGACCACCAGCGCCTGGATGATGCTCCAGCGCAACCTGCTCTACACCGCGGTCACCCGCGCCAAGAAGCTCGTCGTCCTGGCCGGCTCCACCCGCGCCCTCGCCGTCGCCGTCCGCACCCTCGGCGCCGGCCGCCGCCACACCGCCCTCGACCACCGCCTCCTCCCGCCCGACCCCGCTTGATCATCCGACTTGCCAGGCAGACGGGCGTATCTTGAGCCCGCATTCGCCCGTCTGCCTGGCAAGTCGAGCGATCTTGACGTGGGGCGGCGCGGCCTCGCGGCGGCCGGGCCGGGGGGTGGGGGTACGCCGAGCGCGAACGGGTGTGCGAATCCGGGGCGGGGTCGGTGATGCTTGCGGCCATGCGGATCCTCGTACTCGGTGGCACGGTATTCCTCGGGCGTGCGGTGGCCGCCCATGCGCTGGCGGCGGGACATGACGTGACCTGCGTCGCGCGCGGCGTGTCCGGCGGGGTGCCCGACGGGGCTCGGCTCGTCACCGCCGACCGCGACGCTCCCGACGGCCTGGCCGGGCTCGACGGCTCCTTCGACGCGGTGATCGACGTCGCCCGGCGGCCCAGCCACGTGCGCCACGCGGTGTCCGTGCTGCGCGACCGCGCCGCGCACTGGGTGTACGTGTCCAGCTGCTCCGTCTACGCCGACCAGAGCGCCCCGGGCGAGCGGGCGGCCGACGCGCGGCTGCTCGACCCGCTGCCGCTGGAGACCGACGACGCCACCGGCCCGAACTACGGCCCGGCCAAGGTCGCCTGCGAGAAGGCGCTGGTCGACGGGGTCGGCGCGGACCGGGCCATGCTGTGCCGGGCCGGGCTGATCGTCGGCCCCGAGGACACCACGAACCGGTTCGACTACTGGGTCTCCCGGCTCGCCGACGGCGGCGAGATCCTCGCGCCGGGCTCGCCGGACGACCTCGTGCAGTGGGTGGACGTGCGCGATCTCGCCGCGTGGCTGGTGCAGGCCGCCGAGCGGCGCCTGGCCGGGCCGTACGACGGCATCGGCGCTCCGGTCACCCGGGCGGACTTCTTCGCGGGCATCGCCGCAGGGATCGGGGTCACCCCCGAGCTGACCTGGGTCGACCAGGACTTCCTGGCCGCCGAGGGGGTCGAGCCGTGGATGGGCGAGCGTTCGCTGCCGATGTGGCTCCCGCTGCCCGAGTACGCGGGTTTCATGGCCCGGGACGTCTCCAGCGCGCTCGCCGCCGGCCTGAGCCCCCGCCCCCTGGCCGACACCGCCCGCGACACCCTCGCCTGGCTGGCCACCGCGCCCGAGCGCAAGCCCTGGGCGGGCATCACCCGCGCCGACGAGTCCGCCCTGCTCGCCCACTGGCACGACGCCCACGGCGGCTCCTGACCCCGCCGCCCGCATACCCCCGCCCCGCCCCGCCCCCGCCGGTCGGAGCGTCAGTTTCGGGGAAACTGCAGCCGGCCGCGGCTGGGAGGCTGCAGTTTCCCCGAAAGTGCAGGTGAAGAGGAGGCGCGCGGGCGTCGTCAGCGGGGGCGGGCTTCGCGCTGGGGTTTGGTGCGCTGCCAGGCGTCGAAGGGGTCGTGGGACTGGGCGATGGAGATCTTGCCGACGGGGACGGTCCAGGTGTGCTGCGGGTCCTCGAAGAGGTCGTACAGCTCGACCTGGGGGAAGCCCGCGGCGGCGGCCTCGTGCCGGTCGACGGCGTAGATGATGCGGCCGATGTCCGCCCACAGCGCGGCGGTCAGGCACATCGGGCACGGCTCGCAGGAGGAGACGAGCACCGCGCCCGGCAGCCGGAAGTGCAGCGCCTGGCGGCACGCGGCGCGGATGGCGACGATCTCGGAGTGCGCGGTGGGGTCCAGGTCACGGATGACCCGGTTCACGCCGCGGCCGATCACCTCGCCGCCCTTGACGATGATCGAGGCGAACGGTCCCCCGCCGCCCGTCTCCACGTTCGAGACGGCGAACTTCACCGCGAGGGCAAGCCAGCGTTCGGCTTCCTCGCCTGACATGTCCACGCTGGCCATGGGCTCCGTCGCCACGGATCCAGGGTAAGCCGCGGGCGGTGCCGGGGCGGGTGCTCTGGCCGACATCCCTCCCGCATTCGGTAGAAAAGATGGCAAGTCCAGGCAAAACGCGGCGGGGACCGTGATTCTCCCCTCAGCGGTGGAGAGCGCATATGCCGCCGTCAAGTGCTTACCCTGAAACTTAACTTTGGTAAGAGAAGCTCCCGAAAAAGCGAGGGAAGTCGTGGCGGATGTGAACCTGGAAACCCCGGGTGGACACCTCTCCCTGGAAGTGCAGCCGGCCGTGGAGGGCTCGTCAGGGCTCGATATCGGCAAGGTGCTGAAGGAGACCGGGTACGTCACGTACGACCCCGGCTTCGTCAACACGGCGGCGTGCACCTCGGCGATCACGTACATCGACGGTGACGAGGGCATCCTCCGATACCGCGGGTACCCGATCGAGCAGCTGGCCGAGCACTCCACGTTCCTGGAGGTCTCGTACCTGCTCATGTACGGCGAGCTGCCCACCGCCGCGCAGCTCGAAGAGTTCACCGGGCGGGTGCGCCTGCACACGCTGCTGCACGAGGACATGAAGCGGTTCTTCGAGGGCTTCCCGCGCGACGCCCACCCGATGGCCGTGCTGTCCGCCGCGGTGAGCGCGCTGGGCACCTTCTACCAGGACAGCCAGGACCCGTTCGACAACGAGCAGGTCGAGATCTCCACCGTGCGCATGCTGGCCAAGCTGCCGACGATCGCGTCGTACGCGTACAAGAAGTCCATCGGCCAGCCGATGCTCTACCCGGACAACAACCTCGGGTACGTCGAGAACTTCCTGCGTATGACGTTCGGCGTGCCGGCCACCGACTACGAGGTGGACCCGGTCTTCGCCAAGGCGCTGGACCTGCTGCTCATCCTGCACGCCGACCACGAGCAGAACTGCTCCACCTCGACCGTGCGCCTGGTCGGCTCGGCCCAGGCCAGCCTGTTCGCCTCGGTCTCCTCCGGCGTGAACGCGCTGTCCGGCCCGCTGCACGGCGGCGCCAACGAGGCCGTGCTGGCGATGCTGGAGCGCATCCGCGCCGAGGGCGGCGACGTCGCCGCGTTCGTACGCAAGGTCAAGGACCGCGAGGACGGCGTACGCCTGATGGGCTTCGGCCACCGGGTGTACAAGAACTACGACCCGCGCGCCGCGATCGTGAAGAACATGGCGCAGGACGTGCTGGGCCGCATGGCCAAGCCGGACCCGCTGCTCGACCTCGCGATGCAGCTCGAGGAGATCGCGCTGGCCGACGACTTCTTCGTCTCGCGCAAGCTCTACCCGAACGTGGACTTCTACACCGGCCTGATCTACAAGGCCATGGGCTTCCCCACGAAGATGTTCACGGTCCTGTTCGCCCTGGGCCGCCTGCCCGGCTGGATCGCCCAGTGGCGCGAGATGATGAGCGACCCGGCCACCAAGATCGGCCGCCCGCGCCAGGTCTACACCGGCGCGCCCGAGCGCAACTTCATCCCGGTCGCCGACCGCTGACCCACACGCACCTGGAAGGGCGCGCCCGCCGCACGGCGAGCGCGCCCTTCCGCGTACCCCACCTGTGCGCCCCGCCCTCGCGGGACCGCTGCGTCGATCATGAAGTTAGGGAAGCGACACGCCGTTGAACACGCCCATAAGTTCATGATCAACGCGGGGGAAGCGGGGCGGGGGACGGGCGGCGGGTGGTAGTTGTGGGGGATGGGTGGGATCGTGTCGCCGGGGTTCCGGGGGCGGCGGGGGGCTGAGGGCGGTGGCGTGAAGCTGCCGCCGGGGCAGTATCTGACCGAGGACTTTCCGGTGCTGACGGCCGGGCCGACGCCGCGGGTGCCGACGGACACGTGGGAGTTCGTCGTGGTCACCGAGGCGGGGGAGAAGCACCGGTGGAGCTGGGCGGAGCTGATGGCGCTGCCGAGCGAGCAGCCGACCGTCGACCTGCACTGCGTCACCAAGTGGTCGAAGCTGGGCACCAGCTGGCAGGGCGTCAGCCTGGACGTGCTGCTCGACGGGGTGGACACGGCGGCCGACTACGTGATGGTCCACTCGTACGGCGGATACACCACGAACCTGCCGTTCGAGGACCTGCGCAACGGGCAGGCGTGGATCGCGTACAAGTTCGACGGCGAGGATCTGCACCCCGAGCACGGCGGCCCGGCCCGGCTGCTGGTGCCGCACCTCTACCTGTGGAAGTCGGCCAAGTGGGTGCGCGGCCTGCGGCTGACCGACGAGGACGAGCCGGGCTTCTGGGAGAGCGCCGGCTACCACGACTACGGTGACCCATGGCGCGAGCAGCGGTATCAGGGGGACTGAACCGGCGGCTGACCTGGCACGCGGCCAGGCTGGCCGAGGTCGTCGAGGAGACGCCCAGCGCGCGCACGCTGGTGTTCGACGTGCCCGACTGGCCGGGGCACCTGCCGGGGCAGCACGTGGACGTGCGGCTGACCGCCGAGGACGGGTACAGCACGCAGCGCAGCTACTCCATCGCGACGCCCGCCGACGGCACGCGCGTGGCGCTGACCGTGCAGCGCGTCGACGACGGGGAGGTCTCGCCGTACCTCACCGAGACCCTGGTGCCCGGCGACGTGATCGAGCTGCGCGGGCCGGTGGGCGGCTGGTTCGTCTGGCGTGCGGCCGACCCGGCGCCGGTGCTGCTGATCGCGGGCGGCTCGGGCATCGTGCCGCTGATGGCGATGATCCGGGCGCGGCGGGAGGCGGGCAGCCGGGCGCTGTTCCGGCTCATCTATTCGGTGCGTACGCCGGAGGACCGCTTCTACGCCGACGAGCTGCGCACCCGCGCCCGGGACGACATGGGGCTGGACGTCGGCTACGTGTACACCCGGCAGGCGCCGGAGGGCTGGCCCGCCGCGCCGCGGCGGCTGAGCGTCGCGGACGTGAACAACGGCGGCTGGCCGCCGGACTTCCAGCCGTCCTGCTTCGTGTGCGGCCCGACCGCGTTCGTGGAGACGGTCGCCGACATCCTGGTGGCGCTGGGCCACGACCCGCGCCGCGTGAAGACCGAGCGTTTCGGGCCGACCGGGAGCTGACCATGGACCTCTTCTCCGACGACTACACCGACGGCAACACGCTGGCCGGGCCGCTGCGCGAGCTGTTCACCGTGGACATGACCGGCGCCGTGGGGCGCTGCGTGCACTGCGGCGGCGAGGGTCCGGTGGCGGGCATGAAGGTGTACGCGCAGGCGCCCGGCCTCGTCGCGCGCTGCCCGTCCTGCCAGGAGGTGCTGATGCGGCTGGTCCGGGGCCCGTCGGACGCCTGGCTGGACCTGCGCGGCACCATGTCGCTGCGCATCCCGATGCCCCCGGAGTAGCCGTTTTCCGTACGGCATTACGGGTACATTGCGTGCTATGCCGATTTTGACCGACGACGACCTCGCCCTGCTCAACGAGGCCCAGCTCGCCCACGTGGCCGTGACGGAGGCCGACGGCTCGCCGCACGTGACCCCGGTGTGGATCGACACCGACGGCGAGCACATCCTCTTCAACACCGCCAAGGGCCGGGTGAAGTACAACGCCCTGGTCCGCGACCCGCGGGTGGGCATCTCCATCGTGGACAAGCACGACGACTACCGCACCCTCTGGGTGAAGGGCGACGTCGAGTTCGTCGAGGAGGGCGCCGACGCGCACATCGACAAGCTCGCCTACAAGTACCTCGGCAAGGAGACCTACCCCTGGCGCAAGCCCGAGGAGGTCCGCGTGATCGTCAAAGTCACCCCCACCGCCAAACTCGCCCAGTAAGGAAGGGCACCTTCTAGCGCATGATCGCTGTCTCGTGTCAAGATCTGCGGTTCTACCAGGCGAAGTGACACGAAACAGCGATCTTCGCGACCTCCCGCCGGTGCGGAGGGTAGGCAGGACGCCGACACCGGCCGCGATACCGGGCGGAAGAGGTGCTTCGGTGCCGGAGCGCCTCCGGATGGCCCGAAGACGGCAATCAGACAGGCGCCCATCAATACCCGGAGCTGGTCCGAAGTCCCCGCAACAGACGCGGCAGTCGCGTCTGGCCCCTCGACCCGAGAGGACTGGGGAGGACCGACCATGAGACTCACCGTTCGCCGCAACCGCGTCGCCGCCGCGCTGGCCGCGTGCGTCGCGCTCGCCGGCGGCCTGTACGCGCTCGGCCCCGGCGCGGCCGGCGCGTCCAGCCACCGTGAGGCGCCCCTGATCGCGATGGACCCGGCCGTCGACGCGACCGACCTGTACGCCTTCGTCAGCCCTGACCGCCCCGGCTACGTCACCTTCGTGGCCAACTGGGTGCCGTTCCAGGAGCCCGACGGCGGCCCGAACTTCCACCCGTTCGCGACCGACGCCACCTACCTGATCAATGTGGACAACGACGGCGACGCGAAGCCGGACGCTCGCTTCCGGTGGACCTTCAAGAACACCGACAAGCGCGGCAGCAACACGTTCCTCTACAACAACGGGCCGGTCACCTCGCTCGACGACGAGAACCTGCTGTTCCGGCAGACGTACACGCTGGAGTCGTCGTTCGGCGGCGAGGGCTTCCGGACCCGCGCGACGAACGTGCCGGTGGCCCCGTCCCGGGTCGGCAACGCCTCGATGCCGGACTACGGCACGCTGCGCGACCAGGCGACGATCAAGCTGCCCGGCGGCTGGCGGGTCTTCGCCGGCCAGGCCGACGACCCGTTCTTCCTGGACCTGCGGGTGTTCGACCTGCTCTACGGCGGCGACCTGAGCGAGACCGGGCAGGACACGCTCGCCGGGTACAACGTCAACAGCATCGTGCTGGAGGTGCCGTTCAAGGACGTGGCGCTGCGCGGCGACGGGCAGCGCAACCCCGTCATCGGCGTGTGGACCACCACCGAGCGGCCGCGCGTGCGCATCACCGGGCGCATCGGCGACCCGCGTACGGGCGACCGGGTCCAGGTCTCGCGCCTGGGCAACCCGCTGGTCAACGAGGTCGTGACGCCCGCCGGGCTGAAGGACGCCTTCAACGCGTCCAAGCCGGAGGGCGACGCGAAGATCCCGCAGCTGGTCAAGCGGGTCACCGAACCCGAGGTGCCCAAGCTGATCGAGGCGATCTACGACATCCCCGCACCGGCCACGCCGCGCGACGACCTGGTCGAGATCTTCCTGACCGGCATCACCACCAAGGCCGACGGGCCGATCAAGGCGGACCTCAACTCGCAGCTGAACAACGCGGACGTCGACCCGGCGCGGTTCCGCCCGGCGGAGATGCTGCGGCTGAACCTCTCCGTGCCGGTGACCGCCGACCCGAACCGGCTCGGCGTGCTCGGCGGCGACCTGCAGGGCTTCCCGAACGGGCGGCGGCTCACCGACGACGTCGTCGACATCGAGCTGCAGGCCCTGGTCGGCGCCGCGCAGACCGGGCAGCTCGTGGACGCGCTGGCCACCGGCGACGGGGTCGACGCCAACGAGAACACGTTCGGCGGCACGTTCCCGTACGTGGCCCTGCCCAACGCGGCGGGCGTCAACACGGTCGGCGGCGGCACGCGCGCCGACCCGGCACCGGGCACGGCGAACGCCTCACCGGCCTCCGCCGCGACGGAGGACCCGGGCATGTCCACCGGCGACATGATGACCGTCGTCGGCTCGTCCCTCGCGGGCGGCCTGGGCCTGCTCTTCTTCGCCGGCTGGTGGATGCGCCGCCGCAACCGCACCACCTGAGGAAAGGAAGGGCACCTTCTTATCGCTTTCCGTTGTAGAAGGTGCCCTTCCTAACGCTTCGCGTCTGGGAAGGGGAGGAGAGGTCATGAAGCGGCGTTTGCTGGCGGTGGCGGTCACCGCGCTGGCGCTGGTGGGGCTCGGCGGCGCGTTCGGTGCCCCGCCCGGGCGTTGGACGGCGGAGACGCCGGTCGCCCCGGCCGATCCGTTGGTCCGCTCGATCGAGCAGGCCCAGCGGCGGCTGCGCGAGGTGCCCGGTGACTGGCGCACCTGGGCCGAGCTGGGCAGCGCCTATGTCGAGCAGGCCCGGATCACGGGCGACCCCGGCTACTACCCGCGCGCCGAAGGCGCGCTGCACGAATCCCTGCGCCTGCGCCCCGCATCGCCCGCCGGAGCCGACGGCAGCGAGCACGGCGACAGCGAGAACGGCGGCAGCAGAGACGGCGGCAAGGGTGGCGTCGGTGGCAACGACCTGGCCTTGGTGGGGCTGGGGGCGCTGGCCAACGCGCGGCACGACTTCGGGCAGGCCGAGCGGCTGGCCCGGCAGGCGATCTGGATCAACGCGTACAGCGCCGACGCACACGGCGTGCTCGCCGACGCGCTGACCCAGCTCGGGCGGCCCGCGGAGGCCACTGAGGCGGTGCAGGCGATGCTGGACCTGCGGCCGGGACTGCCCGCGCTGTCGCGCGCCGCGTACGACCTGGAGCAGCACGGGCGGATCGACGAGGCCCGTGAGCTGTGGACGACGGCGCTGGCCGCTGCCGTGGCACCTGCCGACCTCGCCTTCGTCCGGCAGCAGCTCGGCGACCTCGCCTGGCATGCCGGGGACCTCCCCGCGGCACGTACCGAGTACCAGGCGGGGCTGGCCGCGCGGGCCGACTGCCTGCCGCTGCGGCACGGTATGGCCCGCGTCGACGCCGCTGAAGGACGCACGGAGCAGGCACTGGCCGCGTACGCGGAGCTGGCGGCGGCCTCGCCCACCCCGTCCCTGCTCGTCGAACACGCCGAGCTGCTGCGCTCGCTGGGGCGCGCCGCCGAGGCCGACGCGCAGCTCGCGCTGGCCGGTGCCGCGCTCGACCTGCTGGCAGCGGGCGGCGGCGCCGACGACCTCGCCGCGGCCGAGCTCGCCCTGGCCCGCGGCGACCATGCGGGCGCGGTGCGCCTGGCCGGGGCCGAGTGGGCCCGCCGCCGCCACACCGACGTCGCCGACACCTTCGCCTGGGCCCTGTACCAGGCCGGCCGTCCCGCCGAGGCGCTGCAATACGCCCGTGCCGCCGCGGCGCTCGGCGCGCGCAGCGCGCCGTACGCGTACCACCTCGGCATGATCGAGCTGGCGCTCGGCGACCGTGCCGGGGCCCGCCGCGACCTGGCGCGGGCCCTCGATCTCAACCCGCACTTCTCGCCCCTCGACGCGCCCGCCGCGGCGCGCGCCCTCGCCCTGGCAGGTGCCTCATGATCCGCAAGCTGTTCCTGGTGTTCGCGTCGGCCGCCGCCGCCACGCTGCTGCTGCCCGCTCCCGCGCACGCCCACCCGCTGGGCGACTTCTCCGTCAACCAGCTCGTCGCGCTCACGCTGCGGCCCGGCGCGGTGGACGCGACCGCGATCCTCGACCAGGCCGAGCTGCCCACCCTGCAGCAACGGCCCGCGCTGGACACCAGCGGCGACGGCACCGCGGACGCCACCGAACTCTCCCGGTACGCCGCGGCCGCGTGTGGCTCCTTCGCCCAGGACATCGTGGTACACGTCGACGGCGGCGCGCTGCGCTGGAGCGTCGGCACGGCGGCGATGACGCTGGAAGCCGGCTCGGCCGGGCTGCACACCAGCCGCGTCACCTGCACCCTGAGCGCACCCGCCGCCCTGGACCGCGCCGCCGAGCTGACCGTGCGCAACGGGCACCTGCCGGGCCGGGTCGGCTGGCACGAGATCACCGCGTACGGCGTGGGCGTCGCGCTGCCCGGCTCCCCGGTCCCGGTCCGCAGCGCCACGAACGAGCTGCGTGAATACCCGGTCGATCTGCTCGGGTCGCCGCTCGACGTGCGCGAGGCCCGGATCAGCGTCCAGCCCGCCCCGGGCGGCACGTCGGACACCTGCGCCGCTGCGGGCGATCCCGGAGACTCCGCTGGCTCCGCTGGCTCCGCCGGTCCCGCTGGGGCCTGCGGGGACGCGGGACGGGCGGCTGCGGCCGACGATCCGGCGCCGCTGCGCTGGGCGGCGTGGGTGCAGCAGCGGGTGGTGGACGCGGTGGGCGCGGACCGGCTCACCCCGGCCGTCGGGGTGCTGACGGTGCTGCTCGCGCTGGTGCTCGGGGCGGGTCACGCGCTGCTGCCCGGCCACGGCAAGACGGTGATGGCGGTATACCTGGCCGGGCGGGCGGGCCGCCCCCGCGACGCCCTCTACGTCGGGGCGACCGTCACCGCGACCCACACCGGCGGTGTCATCGCCCTCGGGCTGCTGCTCACCGCCGTGTCCGGGCTGACCGGGCAGACCGTGCTCGGCTGGCTCGGCCTGGCCAGCGGCGCCATCGTCGTCACCGTGGGCCTGGCCATGCTGCGCAACGCCCGCCGCCCCGGCGAGCACGGGCACCGCCACGGGCTCTTCGGCCGCACTCACTCCCATTCGCACGAAGGCCACCACACGACGACACCCGCCGCCGCAACCACCCAGGAACACGCCCACCCGCACGGACTCCACCACAGCCACCCACATCCCGCCGGAGCCGCTCACCAGCACACGCATCCAGACGAGGCCGCGCACCACCACACTGAGCGCCACGGGGTTCACCACACCCACCCGCATCAGGACGGCGTCGCACCGCATCACGCGCATCCGCGCGGCGTCGCCCACGATCACGCGCCCGCCGGGCCGGGCGGTGGACGGTGGGGCATCGGCGCCATCGGGGTGGCGGCGGGGCTGGTGCCCAGCCCGTCGGCGCTGGTGGTGCTGCTCGGCGCGATCGCGCTCGGCCGCACGGGCTTCGGCATCCTGCTGGTGCTGGCGTACGGCCTGGGCATGGCGGCGACCCTCACCGCGGCGGGTCTGGTGCTGCTGAAGGTGCGCGACCGGTGGGCGGGCAGGCTGAGCCGGTTCCGCCGGCTGCGGCTGGCGGGTCCGTACGCGGCCGGCGCGATGGTGCTGCTGGTCGGCGTGGGGCTCGCCGCGCGTGCTGCCGCTCTGGTCTGACGTCCACGCCAGGCCGTCGCCTGGACCGCGATGTAGATCTTGTGCGGTTGGTGTCGTCAGGACAGCACGAACCGCACAAGATCTACCGCACCCACGGCGGCCGCCCCGGCGGCGACGTTAAGAAGGGCACCTTCTTCTACGTAAAGCGTTAAGAAGGTGCCCTTCCTTTCAGGAGGGGGATCAGCCAGGAGGCGAGGACGAGGAGGGCGGCGAGGATCTGGAGCTGGAGGGTGTAGCGCTCGGGGTAGACGACGCCGGTGAGATAGGTGTCGATGAAGCCGCGGGACAGGCCCTGCTCGCCCGCGCGGCGGCGCGCCCAGTCCTCGACGTAGGTGAGCGGGCAGGTCAGCCCGAACACGATCGTGGCGAAGCCCCAGCCCGCCGCGGCCAGGTGCGGCCAGCGCAGCCACGGCCGCCACCAGGCCAGGAAGCCGCCCCCGACGACGTACGCCAGGAACAGGAAGTGCACCGCCATGGTGGCGTCGGCGAGCGCCCGATAGGCCATGCTCCATTATCTGCCGCTACGATCCCGATGGCGGCAGGGAGGAACTCGGTGGAAATCCGAGACGGTCCCGCCACTGTTACCGGGGAGCCCGTCCCCACCCCTAGCGGAACATGGTTCGTCCCGGTGCGCCGCCGCTCAAGCGGCGCACCAAGCGACTCACCACGTTCCGCGGCCACCGCAAGGGAAGGCCGGGGACGGGCGCCGATCCGGGAGTCAGGAGACTCCGGCCGCCGCGACGACTCTGCTACCGGGGCGCGGACCCCGAAGGAGGAACGCGGTCATGACGGCTGCCCAGGGCCTGCTGCTGTCCACAGCGGACACCGAACTGCTCGCCGCCCGCGCCTGCGGCGCGGCCTGGCGCATCGCCAACCCCGCCCGGCTCGACCCCGGCGACGTGCCGGAGCTGCTGGCGGGCGTGGATTTCGTGGTGGTACGCCTGCTCGGCGGCCGCCGCACCTGGCCGGACGGGCTCGACGCGGTGCTCGCCGCGGGGGTGCCGGTCGCGGTGCTGGGCGGCGAGGCGCTGCCCGACGCCGCGCTCCAGGCGGAGTCCACCGTGCCCGCCCGGGTGGCCGGGGAGGCGCTGGCCTACCTGGTGGAGGGCGGCGCGGGCAACCTGCACGAGCTGCACCGTTTCCTGTCCGACACGCTGCTGATGACGGGCGAGGGCTTCGCGCCGCCGGCCCGCACCCCGGAGTACGGCGTACGCCCCGGCCCGGACCCCGATCCGGCCCGGCCGACGGTGGGCATCGTCTACTACCGGGCGCACGAGCTGGCCGGGAACACCGCGTTCGTGGACACGCTGGCCGGGGCGCTGCGCGAGGCGGGCGCGAACGCGCTGCCGGTGTACTGCGGCTCGCTGCGCGGGGTGCCGGACGGCCTGCGGAACGTGCTGCGCACGTGCGACGCGATCGTGGTGACCGTGCTGGCCGCGGGCGGCACCACCCCCGCCGACGCGGGCGGGGGCGGCGACGACGAGGCGTGGTCGGTGGCGGCGCTGGCCGAGCTGGACGTGCCGGTGCTCCAGGCGCTGTGCCTGACCTCGTCCCGGGCGGCCTGGGCGGACTCGGACGCGGCGCTGAGCCCGATGGACGCGGCGATGCAGGTGGCCATACCCGAGTTCGACGGGCGCCTGATCACGGTGCCGTTCTCGTTCAAGGAGCCGGGCCCGGACGGCATCCCGGTGTATGCGGCCGACCCGGAGCGGGCGCGCCGGGTGGCCGGGATCGCGTGCCGGTACGCGCGGCTGCGCGGCATCCCGAACGCGGGCAAGCGGCTGGCGATCGTGCTGTCCAGCTACCCGACCCGGCACTCGCGGGTGGGCAACGCGGTCGGCCTGGACACCCCGGCCAGCGCCGTGGTGCTGCTGCGGGCACTGCGCGAGGCGGGCTACGACCTCGGGGAGGGCTTCCCCGAGGACGGGGACGCGCTGATCCATACGCTGATCGCGGCGGGTGGGCACGACGTGGAGTGGCTGACCGAGGAGCAGCTCGCCGCCGCCCCCGCCCGGGTGCCGCTGCGGGACTACACGGCCTGGTTCGCGGCGCTGCCGGACGGGCTGCGCGAGGGCATCCGGGCGGCGTGGGGCGAGCCGCCGGGCGAGCTGTACGTGGACGGCGACGAGATCGTGCTGGCCGCGCTGCGCTTCGGCAACGTGCTGCTGATGATCCAGCCGCCGCGCGGGTTCGGCGAGAACCCGGTCGCCATCTACCACGACCCGGACCTCGCGCCGAGCCACCACTACCTGGCCGCGTACCGGTGGCTGGAGCAGTCCTTCGGCGCGGACGCGGTGGTGCACCTGGGCAAGCACGGCACGCTGGAGTGGCTGCCGGGCAAGGGGCTGGGCCTGTCGCGGGAGTGCGCGCCGGACGCGGTGCTGGGCGACCTGCCGCTGGTGTACCCGTTCATCGTCAACGACCCCGGCGAGGGCACCCAGGCCAAGCGGCGCGGGCACGCGGTGATCGTGGACCACCTGGTGCCGCCGATGGCCCGCGCCGAGACGTACGGCGAGATGGCGAAGCTGGAGCAGCTGCTCGACGAGTACGCCACCGTGCAGGCGCTCGACCCGGCGAAGCTGCCCGCCGTGCGGGCCCAGATCTGGACCCTGATCCAGGCCGCGCAGCTGCACCACGACCTGCACCAGGACGGCATGCCCGGCGCGGACGAGTTCGACGACTTCATCCTGCACGTCGACGGCTACCTGTGCGAGGTCAAGGACTCGCAGATCCGCGACGGCCTGCACGTGCTCGGCTGCGCCCCGCAGGGCGAGGCGCGGGTCAACCTGGTGCTGGCGGTGCTGCGGGCCAACCAGGTGTGGGGCGGGCGGCGCGGCGCGCTGCCGGGCCTGCGCGCGGCCCTGTGCCGCCGCTTCGGCCTGGACGAGCGCGCGCTGCTGGCCGAGCCGGGCGCGGCGGTGGTGGTCCCGGAGGACCTGACCGACGTCGCCGACGGCCCGGCCCGCACCGGCGCGGACGCCGTCGACCTGATCGAGGGGGTGGCCCGGCGGCTGGTGCTCGGCAACGAGACGCTGGGCTGGGAGCCGTCGAAGGTCCCGGCCGTGGTCGCCGAGGTGCTCGGCGGCCCGGACGACGCGGTCGAGGCGGTGCTGCGCTTCGCCGCGACCGAGGTGGTGCCGCGGCTGGACGCGACCGTGGACGAGGTGACCGCGGTGCTGCGCGCGCTCGACGGGCGCTACATCCCGGCCGGTCCGTCCGGCTCGCCCACCCGCGGCCTGGTCAACGTGCTGCCGACCGGGCGCAACTTCTACTCCGTGGACCCGAAGGCGATCCCGTCGCGCAACGCCTGGGACGTGGGCGTGGCGCTGGCCGACTCGCTGCTGGCCCGGCACCGCGAGGAGACGGGCGAGTGGCCGCGCACGGTCGGGCTGACCGTGTGGGGCACCTCGGCGATGCGCACCCAGGGCGACGACATCGCGGAGGTGCTGGCGCTGCTGGGCTGCCGCCCCACCTGGGACGACGCCTCGCGCCGGGTGAGCGGGTTCGAGGTGGTGCCGCTCGCGGAACTGGGCCGGCCGCGGGTGGACGTGACGGTGCGCATCTCCGGCTTCTTCCGCGACGCGTTCCCGCACGCGGTGGCGCTCATCGACGACGCGGTGCGGGCGGTGGCCGCGCTGGACGAGCCGGACGCGGACAACTTCCTCGCCGCGCACGCCCGCGCCGACGAGGCCGAGCACGGCGACCGGCGCCGGGCCACCACCCGCATCTTCGGTTCGAAGCCGGGGGCGTACGGCGCGGGCCTGCTCCCGCTGATCGACGCCCGCAACTGGCGCGACGACCGGGACCTGGCCGAGGTGTACGCGGTCTGGGGCGGCTACGCCTACGGCCGCGACCTGGACGGGCGGGCCGCCCGGGACGACCTGGAGCGGGTGTACCGGCGGGTCAGCGTCGCGGCCAAGAACGTGGACACCCGCGAGCACGACATCGTCGACGCCGACGACTACTTCCAGTACCACGGCGGCATGGTGGCCATGGTGCGCGCGCTGACCGGCGTCTCGCCCAGCGCCGTCATCGGCGACTCGCACCTGCCCGACAGCGTGCGCACGCGCACCCTGGCCGAGGAGACCAAACGTGTCTTCCGGGCCCGGGTGGTCAATCCACGCTGGATCGGCGCGATGATGCGGCACGGCTACAAGGGCGCGTTCGAGCTGGCCGCGACCGTGGACTACCTGTTCGGGTACGACGCCACGGCCGGGGTCGTCGACGACTGGATGTACGAGCAGCTGGCCGCGGCGTACGTGTTCGACGAGCAGGTGCGGGAGTTCCTGACCCGGTCCAACCCGTGGGCGCTGCGCGGCATCAGCGAGCGCCTGCTGGAGGCCGCCGACCGTGGCCTGTGGTCCGAACCGGACCCGGCCGTGCTCGACGCGCTCCGGGAGGCGTACCTGGCCGTGGAGGGCGAGCTGGAGGGCTGACGGCGTCGCGGTGCTCGGGTGATCGGGCGATTCACAGCTGATCTCCAGCGTGGCTACGGTGGCGGCCACACATTCCTGTACGGGGAGATCGACATATGGCGAAGCCTAAAGCCGGCTTGATGGCCGGCGTGGTGATGTGCGGCCTCATCGGCGTGCTCTGCATCGTGATCGGATTCCTGGCCACCTCCGGCGACTCCGTGAAGTGCGCGGACAAGACGATGGAGCCGGGCCAGAAGTGCCTGCTGGTGACCGACACGGAGACCGCGTGGCACACCTACGACGAGATGAAGGTCAAGACGGCGGAGAGCCGCCAGGTCATGCGGATCGTCTTCTTCGGCGGCGGCGCGCTGTTCCTGCTCATCGCGGCCGGATCCCTGCTCGCCGGGCGGCGCGAGAGCCGCAGGGAGGCGCAGCAGGTGGCTGCCGCCCAGGCGTGGACGCAGGAGGGCTGACATGACCGTCGACATCGAGTCCACCGCGGCGGTCCCCGCCGAGGTGACGGCGGCCGCCGCCGGGCGCGACCTGGGCGCCCACAGGGAGACCTACCCGGCGAAGTGGAACAAGCAGGCGTCGGTCGGCCTGGGCATCTTCGTGGCGCTGTTCGGCGTGATCGCCGTCTTCGCGACGGTCGGCGCGAGCTCGTCGGCCACCGAGGAGGGCCAGAGCGCCGCCGCGGTGGCCTCGGCCGTGCTGTGGGGGATCACCGCGCTGTTCCTGGCCGGCTTCCTGTGGATCCTGCTGCGCAGCCCCGCTGTGTCCAAGACGGCGCGCGGGTTCCAGGTGCACCTGTTCGAGCGGGGCTGGGTGTGGGTGCGCCGCAAGGGGACCGAGGTCTACCGGTTCGACGAGGTGCAGACGCTGTTCGCGGCGATCGTCGTGGTCAACAACAGCGGGGTCACCACCACCGTCTACGACTACCGGATCACCTGCAACGACGGCCGCCAGACGCGGATGCGCCAGATCCACACGGACATGGCGCGGTTCGGCCCGGCGCTGGCCGCCCAGGTGGCGCAGGCTCAGTTGCCCAAGGCGCTGTCGTACTTCGACAAGGGCAACCCGGTCGCCTTCGGCGACCTGACGGTGACCGAGGACGGCCTGGCCACGAAGAAGGGCAAGGTCGTGCCCTGGTCGCAGGTCGGTGGGGTCCAGGTCGTCCAGGGCTTCGTGAGCGTCGTGGACCGCGCGGGCAAGCGGGTGTCCCCGCAGGTGAGCTTCGGCCAGATGCCCAACGCCCACACGTTCCTGCTGATGACCGAGACGATCCTGGCCAAGCTGCGCGGCACCGAGCAGTAGACGGGACCGGTCCGGCAGTTTCGGGGAAACTGGGCGAAATCCGTGCTGATTTCGTGCAGTTTCCCCGAAACCGCGCACGCGTCAGGCGTCGAAGTGCTTCAGGTAGGAGTACTCGTCGGCGAAGGGCTGGTAGCCGAGCCAGTCGTTGACCGCGATCATCGGCGCGTTGGTGTAGTCGTTGCAGGTGATCGCGGTGTGGATGCTGGCCTCCGCGGCGCGGCGCAGGGCGACCGACTTGGCGATCTTCGCCAGGCCCCGGCCGCGGTACTCCCGGCGGGTGCAGGTGCCGGTGGACATGCCCTTGCCCAGCTCGCGGTTCGCCTCGAAGAACGTGCCGCACGCGGCGACGCCGTCCACCATGACCACGGTGCCGATGTCGAGCTGCTGGTCCGGGCTCTCCCAGTAGCGGGCGGTCCACACGTCGAACGGGACGCCGTCGAAGGACATGTCGCCCGGCTCGTCGATGGAGGCGGCCTGGTCGAGGTCGTACACGGTTTCGCGGCCCGCCTCGGCGAGGCTGCACACCGTGACACCGGCGGGCAGCGCGGGCACGGGCGGCAGCACGGCGGTGTCGAGCTTCGCGTAGCGGTCGCGGGCGCCCTGGGTGTAGCCGTGCGCCTGCGCCCAGCGCTGCGAGGTGGCGTCCTCGGTGGCGAAGGCGCGCGCCCGGCGTACGCCGATGGCGCGCAGGTGCTCCTCGATCCGGTCGTACAGGGCGGTGCCGAGGCCCCGGCCGCGCTGCTCCGGGTGCACCACCAGCTCCACGTGACCGGCCCGCTCCTCGGTGGTCGACACGTTGAAGCCGCCGGAGGCCCAGCCGACCGCCGCACCGTCGTGCAGGGCGACGAGCCGCAACGTTCGGCCCTCGGGGCGGCTGGTGCGCCACCACACCTCCTGCTGCGCCACGCTGGCGGTGAACCAGGGGAATGCGGCATACCTGATGCGCGCCATGCCGGGCACGTCGGCGATGGTCGCCTCGCGGATCACGGGTTCGCTCGTCACACAGCCTGTCTAACAGGGGCGGCAAACGAATTACCGGTGGCGCCCGCGCCGTTGCGGACGCCACCGGTGGTCTCTACAGGGTCAGCGTCCAGGTGTTGACGTAGCCGACGTCACCGGACGCGGCGTCCTGCACGCGCAGCCGCCAGGTGCCGTTGGCCGCCTCGCCGGACAGGTTCACCGTGAACGTCTGGTCGACGTTGTCGGCGCTGCCGCCGGAGCGGTTGAGCAGCGTGTACGCGCTGCCGTCCGGCGCGACCAGCGACACCACCAGATCGCCGCGGTACGTGTGCACGAGGTGCACCTCGGCGGTGGAGGTCGCGGACGCGTTGCGGTTGCAGCCGCTGATCGTGATGTTGCTGTACACCGTGGTGTTGTCGCTGATCGTCACGTCGTTGCCGTTGGTGCCGGTGCAGCCGGGTGCGCCGTTCACGGTCAGCGTGTAGGTCGCCGTGCGGGTGGCCCCGGTGCCCGTGCCGGTGATCGTCACCGGGTAGGTGCCCGCCGGGGTGGACGCGCTCGTGCTGATGGTGAGCGTGGCCGAGCCGCCCGTGGTGACCGAGGACGGGCTGAACGAGGCGGTCGCGCCGCTGGGCAGGCCGCTCGCGGACAGGTTCACCGTCTGCGCGCTGCCGGCGGTGAGCGCGGTGCTGACGGTCGAGGTCACCGCGCTGCCCGGATTGACCGAGCCGGACGCCGGGCTGGCCGTGATCGAGAAGTCGTTCGCGGCGGCGCAGTACTGCGCCTGCTTGCCGATGGCGCGGAAGGGGCAGTCGGCGTACTCGGCGAGGATCAGCACGGCGGTCTTGTTGCGCGAGGTCTGCGCCGCGATCACCTCGTCCGGCGGGTAGAAGCCGGGGCTGGACGACTTCGGGTACATCTCGAACGTGTACGTCCACACGCGCTGGTCGCCCCACAGCCAGTCGGTGATGTCGCCGTCGGTGACGTACAGGTCGCTGCCCTGCTCGGCGGTGTAGGAGTTGGTCGCCGCCATCTGGCCGCCGATGTTGGCGAACGTGTTGCGCTCGTCCAGGGTCATGCCCGGGTTGACCGTGTCGGCCGTGGTGTACCCGAACGGCCACAGGATCAGCTCGCCGTACGTGTGGAAGTCGATGTTGGCCTTGATCTGCTGCACGCCGCCGACCCGGCGGGACAGCACGAAGTCGCGCAGCACCCGCGCCTCCGGCGTGGAGAACGCCGCCGGGCCGCGGTAGGTCTCGCTGGACGGGGTGCCCGACGAGCCGCCGCAGCAGCCCCACTTGTAGCCGAAGTTGCGGTTGATGTCCGTGCCGATCGCCGACGAGCCCGAGTTGGGCTGCCGGTTCTTGCGCCACGAGCGGTAGGAGCCGGTGGCGATGTCGTACTCGCCGCCGTCCGGGTTGAGGTCCGGGATGATCCAGATCTCGCGCGAGTCGACCACGGCGCGCACCCGGCTGTCCGAGGCGTAGCCGTCCGTGAACAGGTTGGCCAGGTAGAGGGCCATCTCGACGGTCAGGTGCTCGCGCGCGTGCAGGTGCGCGTTGATCAGGAACTCGGGCTCGTTCTCGTCAGTGGCCACGTTGTCCGAGATCTTCAGCGCGACGATGTCGCGGCCCTCGTACGACGTGCCGATCACGGACCGGCGCACCAGCGTGGGGTGGTCCGCGACGATCTGGTTCAGCTCGGCGGTCATCTCGGCGTAGTCGTGGAAGCCCGCGTCGGCCGAGGGGAAGCCGAGCAGCGGCCCGTCCACGCTCGGCACCTGCTGCGGCGCGGGCAGCGGCTCCAGGGTGAAGCCGAGCTTGCGGATGTGCGCGGCCTCGGCGCCGGTCGCGGTGATGTAGATCTTGCCGTGCTCGACGAGGTCGATGGCCGCTCCGGTGCGGGCCACGGCGTCCCGGTCGGCGAGCGTCTTCGGGCCGACGACCCGGTACTGGGCGGACGTGCTGGCGGTGTCGTCGGCGGGTGCGCCGCCGGCCGGTGCGGCCAGGGTCAGCGCGGCGCCGGTGGCCAGCGCGGTGAGCATGAGCGCGAGTCTGCGCACGGGAACCCTCCTGGGGTCGGTGGAGGCGCGGGGGTGGGGGCGCGCGGCCCGGCCCCGCTGGTGGCGGGGCCGGGCCGTTCCGGAGGGTGTTACAGGGTGAGCGTCCAGGAGTTGAGGTAACCGGTGTCGATCGACGCCAGGTCGCGCACGCGCAGGCGCCAGGTGCCGTTCTTCACCTCGCCCGACAGGTTCACCGTGTAGATCGTGTCGATGTTGTCGGTGCTGCTGCCCGTGCGGTTGTGCAGGTTGTACACCGAGCCGTCCGGCGCGACCAGGTCCACGACCAGGTCACCCTTGTACGTGTGCACGATGTGCACCTCGACCTTCGAGGTCGACGACGCGTTGCCCGTGCAGCCGGAGACGACGATGTTGCTGTACACGCCGGTGGTGTTGTTGTCCGGGATGCTCACATCGGTGCCGTTGGTGCTCGCGGCGCAGCCGCCGACCGGGTTGACCGTCCAGGTGAACGAGGCGGTGCCGGTCTTGCTCGCGCTGTCGGTCGCGGTGACCGTGACGCTGTAGCTGCCCGCGGTGGTCGGCGTGCCGGTGATCTGGCCGGTCGACGAGCTGATCGCGGTGCCGGCCGGCAGGCCGGTGGCGGACCACGAGTAGGGCGCGGTGCCGCCGGACGCGGTGCTGTTCAGGGTGACCGCGGTGCCGACCACGGTGGACTGGTTGCCGGGGCCGGTCACCGAGACGCCGCCCGGCGCTCCGCCTAGGGAGACCGCCGCGTTGTAGATGTCGTTGGCGAAGTAGCGCACCTCGGTGTACACACCCGGCTTCTGGGGCTGGGCGCAGCCGATGCCCCAGCTGACGATGCCGACCTGGATCCACTCGTTGGAGGCGTTCTTCTTGACCATCGGGCCGCCGGAGTCGCCCTGGCACGTGTCGACGCCGCCGGTGCTCCAGATGCCGGCGCAGATCTCCTCGTTGAAGATCAGACCGGCGTAGCTGCCGCCCGCGCTCTGGCACTGCGTGTCCGTGATGAACGGCACCTTCGCCTTGAGCAGGTAGCGCTGCTGGCTGCCGCCGGAGGCCGTCGCGCCCCAGCCCATCACGTCGAACTCGCCGCTGTGCAGCGAGGTGTCCGTGGCGATCTTCAGCAGCGGGGCCTGGGTGATCGGGCTGGAGAGGCGGACCAGCGCCCAGTCCTTGCCGTCGCCGTTGTAGCCCGGCGCGCGGTAGACGTAGTTCGAGGTGCGGGTGACCCGGGACGAGCTCTGCAGGTCGACCACGCCCCAGGTGGCGGTGATCGAGGTGTTGTTGCCGGTGGCGCTGACGCAGTGCGCGGCGGTGAGCACCAGGCTCGCGGTGTACATGGCGCCGCCGCAGCCCATGGACAGCCGCACCATCCACGGGAACTCGCCCTGCGCGGCCGGGGTGCCGCCCACGACGAGGTCGGGTCCGTCGATGAGTCCGGGGTCGCTCGGCGCGGCCTGCACCGGGGCCGTCGCCGCGGCCATGGCGATCATGGCGCCGGCCAGCGCGACGACGCCGGCACGCAGCGTCGTACGTAGTGAGTGCCTCACAGGATCCTCCCAAGGTCCACCCGGCGGCGGGCGCTTCTGGCGCGGGACCGCCGGAGAGTTTCCCTGGAAGCTAGCGGAAGGCAGTGATATATAGCAATATCGAAGTTGATTGTTACGACGTGATGTCGTGCCGGGCCGCGAGAGCCAGGGGGCGGGCCCGGCACGGCACCATGCGCCCGGGACACGGCGCACCGACGGGCGACCCGCTTTGACGCGGCGGCGCTCTTGCGCCACGATGACCGGTGAGCGGCAGTGGAGGAACCCGGTGTGAATCCGGGGCGGTCCCGCCACTGTCACCGGGGAGCGACCCCTCCCGACGCCCGCGCCGCCACGGCACGCCGCGTCGTCCCCAGGCCACGGCCGCAAGGCTGGAAGGCCGAGGGGGAGCGTCGATCCGGGAGCCAGGACACTCCGGCCGCTCCGGCGACGCCGACGACGTCGCTGCCCACCGTGTTCGCGGGCGAGGAAACCCGCGGAGAGGACTCGCGCATGGGCTCGTGCCTGAGCGGGCGTTGACCCCGCTGTACCCGTTCTCCGCCGTGGTCGGACTCGACGACCTGCGGCTGGCCCTGCTCCTCAACGCCGTCTCGCCCGCCGTCGGCGGGGTGCTGGTGCGCGGCGAGAAGGGCACCGCCAAGTCCACCGTGGTCCGTGCGCTGGCCGCGCTGCTGCCCTCGCTGGAAGCCGTCGTGGGGTGCCGTTTCGGCTGCGACCCGGCCGCGCCGTACGCGGCGTGCCCGGACGGGCCGCATGAGGCCGGGCCGGACGCCGTCGTGCGGCGCGCCCGGCTGGTCGAGCTGCCCGTCGGGGCCACCGAGGACCGGCTCGTCGGCGCGCTCGACCTGGAGCGCGTGCTCACCTCCGGGCAGGCCGCCTACGCGCCCGGCCTGCTGGCCGCGGCCCACCGCGGCGTGCTCTACGTGGACGAGGTCAACCTGCTCCACGACCACCTGGTCGACCTGCTGCTCGACGCCGCCGCGATGGGCGAGGCGTACGTCGAGCGCGACGGCGTCTCGGTGCGCCACGCCGCCCGGTTCCTGCTGGTGGGCACCATGAACCCGGAGGAGGGCGAGCTGCGCCCGCAGCTGCTGGACCGGTTCGGGCTGGCGGTGCAGGTGCGCGCCCCGCGTGAGCCGCGCGAACGCGCCGAGGTGGTGCGGCGGCGGCTGGCGTACGAGGCCGACCCGGCCGGCTTCGCCGCGCGCTGGGCCGAGGCCGACACGGCGCTCGCCGAGCGCATCGGGGCCGCGCGGACCAGGCTGCCCGGGGTGGTGCTGCCCGACGCCGAACTGACCCGCATCGCCGGGGTGTGCGCCGCGTTCGAGGTGGACGGGCTGCGCGCCGACCTGGTGGTGGCCCGCGCCGCGCTGGCCCTCGCCGCTTGGCACGGCCGCCCGGAGGTCACCGCGCAGGACGTACGCGACGCGGCCCGGCTCGCCCTGCCGCACCGCCGCCGCCGTGACCCCTTCGACAGCCCCGACCTCGACGAACAGGCCCTGGAGGACGCCCTGCGCCACGCCGCGCCGCCGGACGCCGGATCCGCGGAGACGGACGCTGACCCTGGTGAAGGCGCCCGCGACGGCGCCGACGGCCGAAGCGGCCCGCGCGACGGCGACCCACGTGACGACCCGCAGGGCGGCGACCCGCGCGACTCCGGCCCGGACGACAGCGGTCCGGACGACGGCGGCGACGGCCCCGGCGGCTCTCCCCGGCCCGGCGGACCCGGTGGCGGTGTGCCGGACCGGGAGGCTCCGACGGCCCGGCCGCATGGCGGTGCGCAGCGGCGGGAGCAGGACGGAGACAGCCGGTTCGCCGGGGCGGGGCAGCAGCACGCGCAGGCCGCCGCGCCGCGCCGGGCGCGGCTGTTCGCGGTGCCGGGCACGGGCGAGGGCACGGCGGGACGGCGCTCGCCGGCGTACACGAGGAACGGCCGCACCGTCGGCGCGAGGGTGCCCGGCGGCGGGCTGGCCGCGTTGCACCTGGCGGCGACCGTGCGGGCCGCGGCCCGGTGGCAGGGCGCGCGCGGCCGGGTGCCCGGCGGCCCGCTGCTGCTGGCCGCCGCCGACCTGCGCGAGCCCGTCCGGCGCGGGCGGGAGTCCAATCTCGTGCTGTTCTGCGTGGACGCCTCCGGCTCGATGGCGGCCTGCAGGCGGATGGGCGCGGTGAAGGGCGCGGTGCTGTCGCTGCTGCTCGACGCGTACCAGCGGCGGGACAAGGTCGGCCTGGTCACCTTCCATGGGGCCGAGGCCCGGCTGGTGCTGCCGCCGACGTCCAGCGTCGAGGCGGGCGCGGCGCGCCTGCGCGAGCTGCCCACCGGCGGCCGGACGCCGCTCGCGGCAGGGCTGCGCAGGGCCGCGCACACGCTGCGGGTGGAGCGGCTGCGCGACCCGCGCCGCCGGGCGCTGCTGATCGTGGTCACCGACGGCCGGGCGACCGCGGGCGCGGACCCGGTCGGCGAGGCCATGCGGGTCGCCGCCGGGCTGGCCGGGGACGGTGTCGCCGCCGTCGTCGTGGACTGCGAGTCCGGCCCGGTCCGGCTGGGCCTGGCCGCCCGCCTCGCGGCCGGGCTCGGCGCCGAGCACGTGCCGCTGACGGACGTCACCGCGCAGGGGCTCGCCGGAGTGGCCCGGCGCGACCGGCGCCGGGCCGCCTGATGAGCGCGGGCGGCCGCGGGGACCGTGGCCGCGGCAGGGGCGCCGCCGAGGACGCGCCGCGCACGGCCGGGTCGCGGCATGACCGCCCCCGCGCCGCCACCGAACCGACAGGAAGGTGCTGAGATGCCGCAGGGCAGGCCGGAGCACGTGCCCGAAGACGGGCTGACCACGCGGCAGCGCCGGAAGGGGCCGCTGCTCGCGGTGCACACGGGCGTGGGCAAGGGCAAGTCGACCGCCGCGTTCGGGATGGCGCTGCGGGCCTGGAACGTCGGCTGGCCCGTCGCCGTTTTCCAGTTCGTGAAGAGCCCGAAATGGCGGGTCGGCGAGGAGGCCGCGTTCCGGGCGCTGGGCGAGGCCCACGCGCGGACCGGCGCCGGCGCCCCGGTGACCTGGCACAAGATGGGTGAGGGCTGGTCGTGGCTGGCCCGGCCGGGCGACGAGCGCGACCACGCCGCCGAGGCGGCCGAGGGCTGGGCGCAGATCAAGCGGGACCTGGCCGCGCAGCGGTACGGCTTCTACGTGCTGGACGAGTTCACCTACCCGCTGCACTGGGGCTGGGTGCCCGTCGACGACGTGGTGGCGACGCTGCGCGAGCGCCCGGGCACCCAGCACGTCGTGATCACCGGCCGGTACGCCGCCCCGGCGCTGCTGGACGCGGCCGATCTGGTCACCGAGATGGGCAAGGTGAAGCACCCGATGGACGCGGGGCGCAAGGGCCAGGCAGGGATCGAATGGTGAGCCGGGCGGACGGCGGCACGGTGACGTGCGCGCTCCGTGCCGGACGAGCGGTGGCGTGGTGGTGACGATCCCGCGGATCGTGGTCGCTGCGGCGGCGTCGGGGCACGGCAAGACGACCGTGGCGACGGGGCTGCTGGCGGCTTACACCGCGCGCGGCATGAGCGTCGCCGGGTTCAAGGTCGGGCCGGACTACATCGACCCGACCTACCACTCGCTGGCCTGCGGGCGGCCCGGCCGCAACCTGGACCCGTCGCTGGTCGGCGCGGAGCTGGTCGGGCCGCTGTTCGCGCACGGCGCGGCGGGTGCGCAGCTCGCCGTCGTCGAGGGCGTGATGGGCCTGTACGACGGCCGCTCCGGCCAGGGCGGCTTCGGCTCGACCGCGCACGTCGCCGAGCTGCTGGACGCGCCGGTCGTGTTCGTGGTGGACGCGACCGGGCAGGGCCGCTCGGTGGCCGCGCTGCTGCACGGGTTCCGCTCGTTCGGCACGGTGCGCCTCGGCGGGGTGGTGCTCAACCGGGTCGGCTCCGACCGGCACGAGGAGATCCTGCGCGAGGCCTGCGAGGAGGTCGGCGCCCCGGTGCTCGGCGTGCTGCGGCGGGCCGCCGCCGTCGCGGTGCCCTCGCGGCACCTGGGGCTGGTGCCCGCCGCCGAGCAGAGCGGTGCCGCGGTCGACGCCGTACGCGCGATGGGTGAGCTGGTCGCGGACGGGATCGACCTCGGCGAGGTGCTCGCCGTCGCGCACGGCGCGCCGCCGCTGGACGTGACGCCGTGGTCGGCCGCCGAGGCGGTGGGCGAGCCGGTGGCGCAGCGGCCGGTGATCGCCGTCGCGGGCGGGCCCGCGTTCACGTTCGGCTACGCCGAGCAGGCCGAGCTGCTGCGGGCCGCCGGGGCCGAGGTGGTGCACGTCGACCCGCTGCGGGACGAGGCGCTGCCGCCGCGCACCGCCGGGCTCGTGGTCGGCGGCGGCTTCCCCGAGGTGTACGGCGCCGAGCTGGCCGCGAACAGGCCGCTGCGCGACGCCGTACGCGAGCTGGCCGCCGCGGGCGGCCCGGTCGTCGCGGAGTGCGCGGGCCTGCTGTGGCTGGCCCGGTCGCTGGACGGGCAGGAGATGTGCGGGGTGCTCGACGCGCGGGCCGTCATGACCGAGCGGCTCACCCTCGGCTACCGCGACGCCGTCGCCGTGTCCGGCAGCGTGCTCGCCGAGCCGGGCACCCGCGTCACCGGGCACGAGTTCCACCGCACCGCCGTCGCCCCCGCCGCCGGGCCCGCGCCCGCCTGGGCCTGGCGCGGCGCCGCCGCCGAGGGCTTCGTCCAGCATCGCGTACACGCCTCCTACCTGCACCTGCACTGGGCCGGGCGGCCCGGCTTCGCGGCGCGGACGGTGCGTGCCGCATGCGCCTGATCGGAGTCGGCGTCGGTCCCGGCGATCCCGAGCTGGTGACGCTCCAGGCGGTACGCCTGCTGCGCGCGGCCGGGCGGGTGTTCGTGCCCGTGATGGACCTGGGCGAGACCGGCCGGGCGGAGGCGACGGTCCGCGCGCACGCCGGGCACGACCGCGTCGAGCGGCTGGTGTTCGCGCTGAACGAGCGCGACGACGCGCGCCGCCGCGAGTCCCACTGGGACGAGGCAGGCCGCCGTGTCGCGGACTGGCTGCGCGAGACCGGCGGCACCGCCGCGTTCGCCACCATCGGCGACCCCAACGTGTACTCCACCTTCGGCTACCTCGCCGCCACGGTCCGGGCGCTGCTGCCCGAGGTCGAGATCGCCACCGCGCCCGGCATCACCGCGATGCAGGCGCTCGCGGCGGCGGCCGGGGTGCCGCTGGCCGAGGGCACCGAGCCGCTGGTGCTGGTGCCGCTCGCCCGGGGCGCCACGGCCCTGCCCGGCGCGCTCGCGTACGCCGAGGACGGCACGGTGGTGGCGTACAAGGGCGGGCGGCACCTGGACGAGGTCGTCGCCGTGGTGAAGGACGCCGGGCGGCTCGGCGGCGCGGTGCTCGGCACCCGGCTGGGCCTGCCGGGGGAGAGCGTGACGCCGCTGGCGACGGCGGCCGAGGCGCCGTACCTGTCGGCGGTGCTGATCCCGGGACGGCGTGAGGGAAGGGGCGGAAAGCTGTGAAGGTCGTCTTCATCGGAGCCGGGCCGGGCGCGGCCGACCTGCTCACCCTGCGCGGCGCGGCCGCGATCGCCGCGGCCGACGTGGTGATCTGGGCGGCCAGCCTGGTGCACCCGGACGTGCTGGCACACGCGAGGCCGGGGGCGCGGATCGTCGACTCGGCCGCGCTGACCCTGGAGCAGACGCTCGCCCTCTACCACCAGGCCGCGGCCGAGGATTTGGTGGTGGCCCGGATCCACTCCGGCGACCCGGCGCTGTGGGGTGCGCTGGGCGAGCAGCTCGACGCCTGCCGGGAGCTGGGGCTGCCCACCGAGGTGATCCCAGGGGTGTCCTCGTTCACCGCCGCGGCGGCCGCCGTGCAGCGCGAGCTGACCGTGCCGGAGGTGGCGCAGTCGGTGGTGCTGACCAGACTGGAGGGCGGCAAGACACCGATGCCGGAGCGCGAGTCGGTGCGCGCGTTCGCCGCGCACGGCGCGACCATGGCCGTCTTCCTGTCCGCCGCCCGGTCCGGCCAGCTCGCGGCCGAGCTGCTCGCGGGCGGGTACGCGCCGGACACGCCGGTCGTGGTGGCATACCGGGTGACCTGGCCGGAGGAGCTGGTCGTGCGCTGCACGGTCGACACGCTGGAGGCGGCGGTCAAAGAGCACCGGCTGTGGAAGCACACGCTGTTCCTGGTCGGGCCCGCGCTCGGCGAGGGGGCCGGCACCCGCAGCCACCTCTACCACCCGGGCCACTTCCACGGCTTCCGCCGGGCCGACCCGGCCGCCCGCGCCGCCCTGCGAGCGGGCCGTGCCTGACCAGCCCACCCCGCCGCCACCGGGCACAGCCCCGGACGTGCCCCAGCTGCGTGAGCCGGATCTGCCGCGGACCGCGAAGGACCGGCCGAAGGCGCTGCGGACCGGCTGGACGACAGGGACCTGCGCCTCGGCGGCGGCGAAGGCGGCGGTGGAGCTGCTGGCCGGCGGGGTGCCGCCGCGCTGGGTCGAGGTGGCGCTGCCGTCGGGGCGGCGGGTGACGTTCGCGGTCGCCGAGTCCGGCCTGGACGGCGACGCGGCGACCGCCGTGGTGGTCAAGGACGCCGGGGACGACCCCGACGTGACGCACGGCGCCCGGCTGACCGCGACCGCGCGCTGGTGGCAGGGCACGGGCGTATCGCTGCGCGGCGGCACCGGCGTCGGCACCGTCACCAAGCCCGGCCTCGGCCTGGACGTCGGTGGCCCGGCCATCAACCCGGTGCCTCGCCAGATGATCACGCAGGCGGTGGCCGAGGCCGCCGGTGGGCGCGGCGTCGATGTGGTGATCTCGGTGCCGGACGGCGAGCGCATGGCCCGCAAGACGACCAATCGCAGGCTGGGCATCCTCGGCGGGATCTCGATCCTGGGCACCACCGGCATCGTCCGGCCGTTCTCCACCGCGTCCTGGCGGGCCAGCGTGATGCAGGCGGTGCAGGTCGCCGCGGCGCAGGGCGAGCAGACGATCGTGCTGTGCACCGGCGGGCGCACCGAGGCGGGGGCGATGGCGCTGCTGCCGGAGCTGCCCGAGGTGTGCTTCGTCGAGGTCGGCGACTTCACCGGGGCCGCGCTGCGCACCGCCGCCGGGCACGGCATGACCGGGGTGGTCTTCGTCGGGATGGCCGGCAAGCTGACCAAACTCGCCGCCGGGGTGCTCATGACGCACTACACCCGGTCCGCCGTGGACACCGTGCTGCTCGGCCGGGTCACGACCGCCGCGGGCGGCCCGCCCGAGCTGGCCGCGCAGGTCGACGCGGCGAACACCGCGCGGCACGCGTACGAGCTGTGGGAGTCGGCGGGTCTGCTGCGCACCGCCGGGGACCTGCTGTGCGGGCGGGTGCGGGACGTGCTCGCCCGGTTCGGTGGGGGTGCGCTGAAGGCCGAGGTGGCGATGGTGGACTTCACCGGGCGTACGGTCGTGGCCGCGACCAGGCCGGAGTGGGTCTCATGCGCCGGGTGACGGTGATCGGCCACGACGGCGGTGCGCTCGGCCCGGCCGCCGTCGCGGCGCTGTCGAGCGCGACCCTGGTCGCGGGCGGTGCCCGGCACCTGTCCGGGCTGGACCTGGCCGCCGAGACGCTGGTGATGGGCCCGGTCGCGCCGGTGGTGGCCCGCGTCGCCGCGCACGAGGGCGAGGCGGTGGTGCTGGCCAGCGGCGACCCGGGTTTCTTCGGCATCGTCGCGGCCCTGCGCCGGGCCGGGGTCGAGCCTGTGGTGCTGCCGGCGGTGTCGAGCGTCGCGGCGGCGTTCGCCCGCGTGGGCCTGCCCTGGGACGACGCCCTGGTCGTGTCCGCTCACGGCCGAGACGCCGGCATCCGCGACTCCGCCCGTGCCTCCGCCCGCGACTTCGCCCAGGGCGGCGCCTTGCCCGGTGGCGTTGATCATGGTCGTGCGGACCATGATCCGTTTTTGTGGACGCCTGCTGTCGCTATAGCAGCACCAGGCGTCCACAAAAACGGATCTTCGAGGCTGCCGGACGGATTCCGGCGGGCCGTCAACGCGTGCCGGGCCCATCCGAAGGTGGCGGTGCTGACCGCCCCCGGCAACGGGCCCGCCGCCCTCGGCGCCGCGCTGGCCGGGTGGGACCGGACCCTGGTGGTCGCCGAGCGGCTTGGCGCACCGCAGGAACGGCTGGTCACGGTCACCGCCGCCGAAGCGGCCGAAGCCGAGTGGGCCGACCCGAACGTGGTGCTCGTGCTGGACCCCGCCCGCCCCGACGCCCGGACCCGGCCGGGCTGGGTCGCCGGTCCGGGTGCGGGCCCGCGCGGCTGGGCCCTGCCGGAGGCCGCGTACGCCCACCGCGACTCGATGATCACCAAGGCGGAGGTACGCGCGTACGCCCTGGCCCGGCTCGGCCCGCGCCTCGGCGACCTGGTCTGGGACGTGGGCGCCGGGTCCGGTTCGGTCGCCGTGGAGTGCGCCCGGTTCGGCGCGGCCGTGCTCGCGGTCGAGCGTGATCCGGCCGCCCTGCCCCTGATCACGGCGAACACGGCCGGGCTCGGCATCCGCGTGGTCGCCGATACGGCGCCCGGCTGCCTGGCCGCGCTGCCCGACCCGGACGCCGTGTTCGTCGGCGGCGGCGGCATGCCCGTGCTCGCCGCCTGCGCCGGACGCCGCCCCGCGCGCCTGGTCACCGCGCTCGCCGCCGTCGAACGGGCGGGCGCGGCGCTGACCCTGCTGCGCGCCGCCGGCTACCGGGCCGAGGGCGTGCAGTTGCAGGCTGCGCGGCTCAACCCGCTGCCCGACGGCACGCACCGGCTCGCCGCCACCAATCCCGTCTTCGTCGTCTCCGGGGAGCTGCCATGACCATCGGCCTTATCTGGGCCACCGCCGCCGGGCGCGCCGCCGCCGAGCGGCTGGCCGCCGCCTGGCCCGGCGAGTGCACCGTCCACCGGGGACGGGTCCGTGATCAGCTCGCCCGCGCCTGGGCCGAGTCCGACGCGATCGTCGCCTTCCTCGCCACCGGCGCCACCGTCCGCCTCCTCGCCCCCCACCTCACCCCGGACCCGCACCCCACCCCGGACCCGCACCCCACCCCGGACCCGCACCCCACCCCGGACCCGCACCCCACGCTGCACCCGGACCCCACCCCCGAACCTCGCCCCGCACCACGTGCTGACCCCGGCCCGGAGCCGCAGTTTCACCGAAACTGCAGCCTCGATGCGCTCGAAAGCTGCACTTTCCCCGAAACTGCCGCTGCCGCTGCGGCTGACGGCGGCGGCGGCGACCTTGGTGTCGGTGTCGGGGCGGGTGGCCGTGATGCGGGTGGTGGCGGTGGCAGGGCGGGGAGGGGCGTGCGGAGAGGGAAGGCGGACCAGCCCGGAGTGGTGTGTGTGGATGAAGCCGGGCGGTGGGCGGTGGCCCTGCTCGGGGGGCATGCGGGTGGGGCGAACGCGCTGGCCGGGCGGGTCTCGGCGGTGCTCGGGGCACAGCCGGTGGTGACCACCGGCACGGATACGGCGGGCATCCCGGGCCTGGACACGCTCGGCTTCGCGGTGGCAGACCCGGCGCGGCTCGCTGCCGTGTCGCGGGCCCTGCTCGACGGCGAGCCGGTCGACTGGCGCGCCGACCAGCTCTGGCCGCTGCCCGCCCTGCCGCCCAACCTCGGCGACAATCCGGGCGCGGCGTGCCGGGTGCTGGTCACCGACCGTGTCCCGGCCGTGCTGGAAGCGTCGGCCGACGACGAACACGCCCGCGGTCACGCGCCGGCGGCGACAAAGGACGGCGGCTTCGCGCACCGTGCAGGCCAGGCGCTGGTGCTGCATCCGCCGTCGCTGGTGCTGGGGGTCGGGGCGAGCCGCGGCGTGGCGGAGGAGGAGATCGCGGAGCTGGCCGACCGCGTACTGGCCACGGCGGGCCTCGCTGCCGCCTCGGTGTGCGCGGTGGCGACCGCGGACGTGAAGGCAGACGAGGCTGGCCTGCTCGCGTACGCGCGGCGGCGGGGCCTGCCCGTGCTCACGTATCCGGCGGCGGAGCTGGCCGCGGTGCCGGTGCCGAACCCGTCGGAGGTGGTGCGCGCGGCGGTCGGCACGCCGAGCGTGGCCGAGGCGGCGGCGCTGCTGGGCGGCCGCGCCCGGGGCCGCGACGCGCGGCTCGTGGCAGCGAAGACGGCGTCGGCGATGGCGACGGTCGCGGTGGCCCGGCTCGTCCCGATGGGACGGCTGGCGGTGATCGGCCTGGGGCCGGGCGCGGCGGATCTGCGTACGCCGCGGGCGACCGAGCAGCTGCGGGCCGCCTCGGTCGTGGTCGGTCTCGACCAGTACGTGGACCAGGTCCGGCACCTGCTGCGGCCGGGCACCCGGGTGGTGGACTCGGGCCTGGGCGCCGAGGAGGAGCGGGCGCGCACGGCCGTCGAGCTGGCGCGGGCCGGGCACGCGGTGGCGCTGATCGGCTCCGGCGACGCGGGCGTGTACGCGATGGCCTCGCCCGCGCTGGAGTTCGCCGGGGCGGACGTCGCGGTGACCGCCGTGCCGGGCGTGACCGCCGCCCTGGCCGCGTCGTCGCTGCTGGGCGCCCCCCTCGGGCACGACCACGTGTACCTCTCCCTGTCCGACCTGCACACTCCCTGGCCGGTGATCGAGCGGCGGCTGACCGCGGCGGCGCAGGCGGACCTGGTGGTGTGCCTCTACAACCCGCGCAGCGCCCGGCGCACCCGGCAGCTGCCCGCCGCGCTGGCGATCCTGGGCGCGCACCGGCCGCCGGACACCCCGGTGGGGCTGGTCCGCGAGGCGACCCGGCCGGGGGAGCGGGTGGCGCTGAGCACGCTGGCCGCGTTCGACCCGGCCACGGTGGACATGAACACGGTCGTGATCGTCGGCGCGAGCACGACCCGCACGGTGGCCGGGCGCATGGTGACGCCGCGGGGGTACGCGTGGATGCCGTCGTGAGCTTCGACGGCTGCCAGGGCTGCGGCGCCTGCCTGCTGACCTGCCCGGTGCACGCGATCCGGCCGGTGGCGGGCGACGGTCCGGCGGCGCTGTACGCCCGCCCGGACCTGTGCACGGGGTGCGGCGAGTGCGTCGAGGTGTGCCCGGTGGACGCGGTGACGCTGCTCGCGCGGGAGCGGCGATGAGGCGCACCGTGCACCCGATCGAGGCGGAGTCGTATCGCATCCTGCGGCGGGAGGCCGCGACCGGGCAGCTGCCGCCGTACAGCAGGGACGTGGCGGAGCGGATCGTGCACACCACGGCCGACCCGGGCTGGGTGGCCGACCTGGTGCTGGACGAGGCGGCGCTGGCCGCCGGGGCCGCCGCGCTGGCCGCGGGCGCGCCGCTGGTGGTGGACGTGACCATGGTCGGCGCTGGGATCACCCGCTACCCGTCGCGCTGCCTGGTCGCCTCGGTGCGGGCCGCGGAACTGGCCGCCGACCAGGGCATCACCCGGTCCGCGGCGGCGGTGCGGCTGGCCGCGGCCGAGTCCGCCGAGGGTGCGGTATGGGCGGTCGGCAACGCCCCCACGGCCCTGTTCGAGCTGCTCCGCCTGGCCGCCGCCGGGCAGGTCGCACCGGCGCTGGTGATCGGCCTGCCGGTCGGCTACGTCGGCGCGGCCGAGTCGAAGGCGGCGCTACGCGCGTCCGGCCTGCCCCAGCTGTCCAACGTCACCCCGCGCGGCGGCTCGGCCGTGGCCGCCGCAGCCGTCAACGCGCTGCTCTACGGCGACCCGGTGCCGGATCGCGACACCGGGCCCGGCTGATGAGGCACCGACCCGCGGCGACCCAGAGGTTGCCGAGCAGGACACGCAGACCCTCAGGAGGAGAGACCGTGACCACCACCCCGCCCGCGCTGCTCATCGCCGGGCACGGCACGTCCGACGCCGACGGCGCGGAGGACTTCCGCGCCTTCACCGACCGGGTCGGCAAGCGCCTGGCCCCGCGTGGGGTGACCGTCGGCGGCGGGTTCATCGAGCTGTCCCCGCCGCCGCTGGGCGAGGCCGTGGCCGGGCTGGTCGCGGCCGGGCACCGCAGGCTGGCGGCGGTGCCGCTGATGCTGGTCGCGGCCGGGCACGCCAAGGGCGACATCCCCGCCGCGCTGGCCCGCGAGCAGCACCGGCATCCGGGGCTGGCGGTGGCGTACGGCCGCCCGCTCGGCGTGCACCCGGTGATCCTGGCGCTGCTGCGGGAGCGGCTGGCCCAGGCCGGTGCGGACGGCGCGACCACGGTGCTGCTCGTCGGCCGGGGTTCCACCGATCCGGACGCCAACGCCGAGGTGGCACGGGCCGCGCGGCTGCTGGCCGAGACGGCGGCGGTGGCCGGGGTGGAGTACGCCTTCGTCTCGCTCGCCGCGCCCGGCGTGCCCGCGGGCCTGGACCGCTGCGCGGCGCTGGGCGCGCGGCACATCGTGGTGCTGCCGTACTTCCTCTTCACCGGCGTGCTGCCGCGCCGCGTCGCCGAGCAGACAGCCGCGTGGGCGAAGGCGCGCCCGGACACCGAGGTGCGCACGGCCGCCGTGCTCGGCGACACCGACGAGCTGGCCGACCTGGTGATCGAGCGTTACGACGAGGCGCTGGCGGGGGACATCCGCATGAACTGCGACAGCTGCGTGTACCGGGTGCGGCTGCCCGGCTTCGAGGACCGCGTCGGCGCGGCCCAGACCCCGCACCACCACCCGGACGACCACGACCACACCCACCATCACCACCACCACGCCTAGTGCCCGCCGGACCCGGTCCCGTGGGCGCGGGGCCGGGTCCGGCAGGGTTCAGCGGCCGACGCCGGAGGCGATCGCCTCGCGGAGGTTGGTGCGGGCGTCGGCCGGCAGCAGGTAGCCCGCGCCGACGTTGCGCAGGTCGGCGAGCACGACCTTGGCGAGATAGCCGCCGTGGGTGGGGTACAGCCGGTCCAGCGTGGGCTCGTCGAAGGGCTGGTGGGAGCCGAACAGGAAGCAGAACGACTGGCCGGCGTTGTCGCCGGTGCTGACCGCGGTGGGCACGGTCAGCTGCGAGTAGCGGATCCCGCCGATGGCCAGGCCCAGGCCGTCGCGCGCCTTGGTGCCGTCGGCGTTGAACACGAGCGGCTCGGCGACCGGCGGCGGGGTGCCGCTGCGCACCCAGCGGCCCAGGTGGTCGTACGCGGCCGCGGTGGCGTGGTGCACCGGGACGCGGCTGAACGGGGGCAGCGCGCAGTCGTACACCGGCGCGGCGCCGAGATCGCGCACCGAGATCGGATTGCGGTACTCCTGCCCGCGCCAGCCCGAGTGCGCGCCACCGGCCACCTCCCAGCGGCGGAACCGGTCGGTGTCCGGGGACGGGCGCACCGGGGTGCGTACGTCGGTCTCGGACAGCACCTGGAACACCGGCTCGTCGCCGACCCGGGTCGGGGCGTTGCCGACGATGAACGCGTACCCGTCGAACACCGGCTCGACCTTGGGCAGGATGTGCTGGTAGTAGACGGTCATCCGGGCCGCCGACTGGGACGCGCCGACCGCGAGCAGGGTGCGCACGTCGAGCCGGCCCAGCGGTGAGCCCGGCCCGCCGAGCGCCTTCGCGGCCTGGGCGAAGATGTCGTACGACAGCTCGTCGGCCCGGTACGTGCCGCCGCCGGTGACGTCCAGCGTGCCGTACCGGGTGGGGCTCCAGGCCCGTAGCTGGTCGACGCCGACGCGCTGCGCGGAGACGCCGATCCAGGCGTAGCCCGCCCGCATGATCGCCTCGCCGTTCCACAGCGCGTCGAGGTCGTAGCCGGCGGTCACGTTCTGCCACTCGACCAGGGCGGTGCCGTTGAAGGCGGCCCGGTGCACCGGCCGCCGCACGATGATCCGGGTCCGGTACGGCACGTCGGTGGCGACCTGCACGCCGAGCTGGTCCCAGCCGTCGGCCACCCCGGACAGGTGGAACTCCTGCTCGACGTAGCCGTGCCGGGCCAGGTCGTCGGGCGTGGAGAAGAACGGGTAGGTGTCCGCCAGCACGGGGGACAGCCGGTCGCCCGGCACGGCGCCCGGGATCGGCGCGGACACCGTCGGCACGGCGATCGGCGTGCGCGCGTCGTCGGCGTACCCGATGCCGCCCGGGGTCAGCGCCACGGCGAGGGCGAGCGCGACGGCGGTGCCCAGCCTGCGCGGATGCTTCGTCATGCGGCCATGGTGGCCGCGGGCCCGGCCGCGCCGCATCGGCGATATCACCAGATCCGGGGTTTGACTCGCCCACGAGGACGCTGGCATGGTGGTTGCTACAAGTACACATCAGACGACGGTGCGCAGGAACCCGGTGTGAATCCGGGACGGTCCCGCCACTGTGACCGGGGAGCGCCCCGCAACGAGCCACGGCCGCCCATGCGGCTGGAAGGCGCGGCACGCGCGACACGCCAACCACCCGGGAGTCAGGACACTGACCCGTCGTTGTCCAGTTCGGGGCGGTGAACCCCGAGAAGGAGGTTTGTCATGGGTGCGTTGTCCACCCCTGTCGAGGCGACCGGGGCCGCTACCCGGCTGCGGGACCAGCTCATCGCCGGTCTGCTGGTCGCGCTGGCGCTCTTCATCCTGTACGCGGTGTTCCTGGACCAGGGCGCACTGCTGTCCCCGCTGTACGGGGAGCTCTCCCGCAGCGCGAACTACCTGCACGAGCTGTCCCACGACGGACGGCACCTGTTCGCCGCGAACTGCCACTGAGCGGGGCGGACATGTCCCTGCTCTCCCTGATGGGGCGGGGCGGGCTGGCCGGCGTGTGCGCCGGTGCCGCCTCCGCCCTGGTCTCGCTGGTGCTCGCCGAGCCGGTCATCGACCGGGCGATCGAGCTGGAGCACGCCTCCGCCGGCGCGGGCCACGGCGCGGAGCTGTTCAGCCGCGACACCCAGTACGCCGGCCTGCTGGTCTCGGTGGTCCTCACCGGGATGGCGATCGGCCTGCTGTTCGGCCTGGTCTACGCGGTGCTGCACCGCCGTGACCCGGCCGCCGACCCGTGGGGCCGGTCGCTGCGCCTGGCGGGGGCCGGGTTCCTGGGCGTGAGCCTGCTGCCGTTCCTGCGGTTCCCGACCAACCCGCCGGGCGTGGGCAGCGAGGCGACGCAGCAGGCCCGCACCGTGACCTGGCTGGCCGCGATAGCGATCGGCCTGGCCACGATGTCGGCGGCGGGCCTGCTGGCGCAGCGGCTGGCGCAGCGCGGGGCGGCCCTGCCGGTGCGGCACCTGGCGCCGGTGGGCGTCGTGGTGCTCGGGCTGGCGCTGCTGTTTCTGCTGCCCTCCTCGGGTGACCCGATCGGCACGCCCGCGGACCTGCTGTGGAGCTTCCGCGTGCTGTCGCTGCTGGCCTCGGCGGTGCTGTGGGCCGGGCTCGGCGTCGGGTTCGGGCTGGCCGGGCTGCGGGCCGCGACGGCCGCGGACGCCGCCGTGGCGACCCGGGCGGCCGTGTGAAGGCCAGGATCACCGTGTGCCGCGACTGCTGCTGCGGTACGGACCGCAAGCATCCCGGCACCGACCACGACGGGCAGCTGCGGCAGCTTGAGAAGGCGGGCGTGCGGGTACGCGTCGCGACCTGCCTGGACGTGTGCGAGCACTCGAACGTGATGGTGGTGCACCCGCGGCCGAGCGGGCGGCGGGCGGGCGGGCGTCCGGTGTGGCTGGGCGGGGTGCTCGACGAGTCGGTGGTGGAGTACGTCGCATCCTGGGCCGCGGCGGGTGGTCCCGGCGCCGCCGAGCTGCCGGTGGCGCTGATGCCGTACGTGATACAGGCTCCCGGTCAGGCCTGAGGCCTGACCGGGACCGCCGCGGCGTCCGCTGCTGGGGCGCCGCGGCGGTACATCACCAGCAGGATGACGGCCAGCAGCGGCATGACGATGTCCGAGGGCAGCGCGTAGACGTTGGCGGGCGCGGTGTTGCCGTGGAACACCCACTGGTTGAAGTGACCCCAGGCGTCGCCCCAGAACGAGATGGCCAGCGTGACGACCGCCGCGGTGAGCCAGGTGCCGCGCAGGCGCGGCCAGGCGCAGCCGATGGCGAGCACGGCGACCGCGAGGTCACCGAAGCCGACCTCCCACTGGAACATCGACTGGGTGTAGCCGATCTGCTCGGCGGTCTGGTCCGACGTCGGTCCGATGTGACTGAGCGCGCCGATCACCCCCCAGACGCCCGCCCCGCAGACCATGAGCCACAGCAGGGCCAGCTCGACGACCCGGTGTCTGGTGCGCCGGTGGCGGTGTTTGTCCACGGTGACGTGGATCAGCCAGCCGACGACGGTGGTGAACCAGATGGCAACGAAGAACGGCATCGCGCACCTCCCGGCGATCCCGGTCGCGTAGCGGGCCGGGGTCAAACGGCTCAGCCCGACGCTACGCCGCGATCACCGGGTCTGTCCGGCGTCTGGATGATCTCGCGCTCAGCTCACCCCGTAGAAGCGGCCGGCGCCCGGATGCAGCTGCAGCGGCGACACCAGCGCGGCGATGTCCCGGCTGATGTTGTCGCCCTCCGGGTGCACCGCGGCCAGCTCCGACTGGTAGTCGAAGATCAGCTGGGTGAGCCGGAACGCCAGCTCCTCCGGCATGTCGTCGCGTACGACGATCAGGTTCGGCACGGCGACCACGGTGACGTCGGCGCTGAGCCCGTACATCGCCTTCGGGATCTTGCCAGGGGCGTAGACGTCCGGGTATGTCTTGCCCATGGTGAGGAACAGCTCCTCGGTGGGCAGCAGCGTGAACGTGCCCGGCGACTGCGCGAACAGCGCCTGCACGCCGACGGTGGGCAGGCCCGCGGCGTAGAACATGGCGTCCAGGTCGCCGGCCTTCATCAGCGTCCCCATCTGGGCCAGCGACGCCGAGACCTGCGTGATGTCGCGTTTGACGTCCAGCCCGGCCGCGCCCAGCAGCCGCAGCGCCACCAGTTCGGTGCCGGAGTTCGGCGGGCCGGTGGCGACGCGCTTGCCCTTGAGCTGCTTGATCGACGTGATGCCGGAGTTCGCGCGCACCACCAGGTGGGTGTAGCCGTTGAAGATGCGCGCCAGCGCCTTGAACTTCACCGGCTTGCCCTCGAACGAGCCCTTGCCGGCGGCGGCGTCGGCTGCCGTGTCGGCGAAGGTGAACGCGACCTGCACGTCGTCGATCGCGAGGCGCTGGAGGTTATCGCCCGCGCCGTTGGTCGGCGGGGCGAGCGCCTCATAGCCCTCCAGGTGGCGGTTGACGATGTCGGCGTAACCGCCACCGACCTGGTTGAACACCCCGTTGGTGGGGCCGGTGCCGATGGTCAGCGTGCCGCCGTGCCAGGCCTGCGCCGCCGTCGCCGCCGGGTCCCCCGTGCACGCGGCGATCGCGGGCACCAGCAGCGCGCAGAGCAGCAGGCCCAGCCGGCGGCGCGTCACCACTGCCCGCCCGCCCGTGCCTCCGGTTCCAGGGCGTACGCGACCCGGTGCGCGAGCAGCGCGGTCTCGTATCCGATCTGGCCCAGGTCGCACCCGGGCGCGGCGACGACGGCGAGGAACGCCCGGTCGCGTACCGCCATGATCATCAGCACGCCTTCGTCCATGTCCACCACCGTCTGGCGCACCTGACCGCTGCTGAGGCAGCGCGCCGCGCCGATGGTGAGGCTGGCCATCCCGCTCGTGATGGCCGCGAGCTGGTCGGAGAGGTCCTGGCGCAGACCGTCGGAGTGCGCGATGGTCAGGCCGTCCACGGAGACGGCCAGCACGTAGGTCACGTCGGCGATGCGCTGGGAGAACGAGGTCAGCAGCCAGTCCAGGCCGCCGATCTCCTCGGCGCCGGTGACCTGCGCGGGGTTCTGAGTCATCGAGTGCTTTCCTTCGTAGCTGGCGGGGCGGAGAGGCGTTGCTCGCGGGCGAGTTCGCGGTGAGCGGCCGCGATCCCCCGGCCAGGCCGGACAGCCGGACCCGGACCGCTTCGGGGTCCAGGAGGCCGGAGCCGTTCGGTCCGGTCGGATGAGAGGGGGAGGGGGGCTCGTCAGCGGGCGGCGTGGGTTCCCCGGGACGGCGCTGCGGCAGGCCCGAGGGCAGGATCTCGGCGGTGGACGGGGGCGGTGCCTGCCGGATCGCAGGGATCGCCTGCGTCGGCACGTCCTCGGCCGCCGCGGGGATGGCGGCGGGGAGGGCGGCGGGCGGGAAGTCGGCGGAGTGGATCAGGGCGGCGGGCGGGGCCGCGGCGGACGGGGGAGCGGGGATCGGGGCCGGGGGGTTGAGCACCGCGGCCCGGAAGCCGTGGCGGCGGGTGCGCAGGATCTCGCCGTCGGGCATCGCGCCGCCCGCGGACGGCGCGGTGAACCGGGTGGCGGCGCTGTGCGGCGGGGCGAGCAGCACCGTCGGCAGCAGCACCAGCGCCACGGTACCCCCGCCGGGGCTGCTGCGCAGCTGCACCTTGATCCCGCGCCGGGCCGCGATCCGCGCCACCACCAGCAGACCCATGGTCCGGGCCAGGTCACTGGTCAGCATGGACGGTCGGGCCAGCCGCTCGTTGATCTCGTCGAGCTGCGCGGGCGGCATGCCGATGCCCGCGTCGAAGATGCTGATGGTCAGACCGTCCACGCCGCGCCGGGTGGAGACCAGCACGCGGCTCTTCGGCGGGGAGAAGTCGGTCGCGTTCTCCAGCAGCTCGGCGAGCAGGTGCACCACGTCGCCGACGGCGTGCGCGACCACGGACAGGTCGGCGATGGAGTTCGTCTCCACCCGGGCGTACTGGTCGATCTCGGCAGCGGCCGCGTGCACCACGTCGAGCAGCAGCTCGGCGTGCACGAACCGGCGGCCCGGCTCGCCGCCCGCGAGGACCAGCAGGTTCTCCTCGTTGCGGCGCATGCGCGCGGCGAGATGGTCCAGCGCGAACAGCTTCGCCAGCGCCTGCGGGTCGGTCTCCCCCCGCTCGAACTCGTCGATCAGGTGGAGCTGCCGCTGCACCAGGGTCTGGCCGCGGCGGGACAGGTTCACGAACATCGTCGAGATGTCGTGGCGCAGCATCGCCTGGTCGGCGGCCAGCCGCAGCGCCTGCGCGTGCAGCGCGGCCAGGGCCGCGCCCACCTCGCCGATCTCGTCCTTCGGCCCGGCCAGCGCCTTGTCGGCCACCTCGTGGGAGGTGCGCACCAGGCGGCGTACCGTCTCGACGTTGGGCGCGGCGGAGACCCCGGCGATCGCCTCGGGCAGCTCGGTGGCGGCGATGTCCATCGCGGACCGGCTCAGCCGGCGCAGGCCGCGGCTGGTGCGTACGGCCAGGATCCCCGCCACGACCAGCGCCAGCACGATGATGCCCGCCGTGCCCGCGCCGGTGAGCAGCGCGTCGCGCCGGGCGGCGGCCTGCTGCCGGGCCGACTCCTGCTCCAGCGAGTTGATGATCTCCAGCTCGAACAGGTAGAGCCGGCGCAGCGCGTTCGACTTCGCGATGTACCAGGAGTCGGGGTCGACGCGCAGTGCGGCAGGGGTGGCGTCGGCGGCCAGCGCGGCGGCCAGCAGCTCTTTCGCACGGTCGACATCGGCACCGCGCACCACCTCGCCGTAGCGGGCGCGCGTCTGCGCGCCGGCCACCCGCTCGAACTGCAGCAGCCGCTCCTGCTCGGCGCCGCGCAGCTCGGCCAGCTCGGCCAGCTCACCGGGCTCGAAGCGGCCCCGGCTGAACACCCCTCGCAGCAGGCCGCGCTGCTCGGAGGCGTGGTGCTCGACGGCGTTGAGCGCCGCGACCGCCTCGGCGTACGCGCTCAGCGAGTCGTCGTTCGGCGTCTCGCCCAGCGACTCGCCGACCAGGAACATGGTGTGGGTGAGGTCGTCGTAGACGGCCTCCGGCGACGTCTCGGCGGCGTTCGCGCCGACCAGCGGGAACTGCGCCCGGTCGCGCAGGTACGGCAGCTCGACCAGGACGAACTCGGCTTCGTTGAGGATCGGCCGCACCTCGGGCGCGGAGTCGGCCGCCGCCAGCGCCGCCGCCCGGAAGCGGGCCACCGCGTCGTCGGTGCGCCGCCGCTGCGCGACGAGCAGCGCCTCACCGGCCTTGCCGCCGCGCAGGCGCAGCGCCACGGTCTCGGCGATCTCCTCCTCCAGTTGGTGGTTGAGCTTCACCGTGGCGGTCAGCGCCGTGGCGACCAAACCCGAGGCGCGGGCCTGCTCCGCCTCCTCCATCGCGGCCGAGGTCTGCAGACCGCCCAGCGCGCCGAGACCCAGCGTGGCCACGCCGATGGGCAGCAGCAGCCGGTAGCCGATGGATCGGCGGCCACGGCGCCTGGCCGAAACCGCCGGAACGTCGCTGTCCCGGACGTACTGTGGTGACCACGGCGGTGCGCCGCCGCCGGTGACTGCCATGCGTCGCGCCTCCGACTGTCGGTTGGACTCCCATGAGCGTTATGGGCAACAACCTTCACCGCAACCCCCGAAACGTCCTACGGATGGACACATCGGTGTCACAGGATGGCACGTTCAGCCCTACCGGCTGGTCTAAGTTGTGTCGTTGTTGTTTCAACTGAAACATCGGCGACATTCACCCATGCGCCCTGACGGATGTCGTTATGGCGCGCTTCACCTGCGAACCCGTGCGGGCGGCCTACCCTCGTGGCAATATGTCGGATTTGTCAACGGGGTGCACCATGCTCGTCCGCCGTCTCAATTCGATCATCGTGGCGCTCGCCGTCGCCGGTGCCGCCACCGCCTGCTCCGGCCAGGAGGAGCCGCCCGCCGCGAAGCCGTCGGCGGCCGCCACCTCGGCCGCCGCCAAGCCCGTCGCCCGCACCGCCGTGCGGGTGGGCAGCGTGGGCGGCCGCCGGGTGCTGGTGGACCAGGAGGGCCGCACGCTGTACGTGTCCACGGCCGACACCAAGGGCAAGAGCAGCTGCCTGGGCCAGTGCGCCGCGACCTGGCCGCCGCTGACCGGCGACGCGGTCAACGGGGAGGGCGTGGACGGCTTCCAGTTGGCGACGTACTCCCGGCCGGACGGGCAGCTGCAGACCACCTACCTCAACCAGCCGCTCTACCGGTTCCGCGACGACAAGGTCGGGGACGCCAACGGCCAGGGCATGAACGGCACCTGGTTCATGCTGGACGCGGACGGCGAGCCGCTGCGCTGGTGGTGACCGGGCCGCGTACGGCGCGGTGAGTTCCCGGCCAACCTGGACGGAGCCGGGCGTGTAACGCGCTCGGCCCGTCGTCGTGTCGGTAGTCTTTCCCGAATTCGCCTATATGCCTGCGATGTAGGGAAGACATGAAGAACAGACGTTTCGTCATCACGGCTGTCGTCACCGCGGTCGTGCTGGGCGGCATCGGCTACGCGTCGTTCCGGCAGGCGTACAGCGACGGCGCCCCCGCCGGCCACCCCGCCCGGCCGATCCGCACGCTCGGCGCGCCCCTGGCCGGCGCGCCCATCGTCACCGAGCCGCGCGCCGACGGCCACCTGGTCAGCGGCGCCGACGTGCACATGGAGAGTGCTGAGCTGAAGCTGACCGGCAAGGACGGCAAGCGCTCCGAGCACGTGTGCTCCGAATGGGAGATCTGGTCGATCAAGCCGGCCGAGCGGGTCTGGTCCACCAAGTGCCTGGACGGGCCGCAGCTCGTGCACGCGCACCTGGGCGACGGGCGGTTCGAGAACTCCTTCGCCGCCCGCCGCGACCTGGTCGCCGACCGCGAGTACGACCTGCGCGTGCGCTACCGCGACGAGGACAAGGCCGAGGCCGACCGGTGGACCCCCTGGGGCAGACGGGCCTTCCGCACCCGCCCGCAGCTCGCGCCGCTGCCCAACGCGGGCACCTGGCACGTACGCCAGGACGGGTACCGGGTGGAGGAGGTGGCCGGCGGCTTCCAGCTGCCCGTGCACCTGGCGATGGTGCCCGGCCACAACGGGGACCCGGACCGCCCGATGTTCTACGTCACCGAGCTCTACGGCCAGATCAAGGTGGTCCGCGGTGACATGACCGTCGGGACGTACGCGAAGAATCTCTTGAACTTCGACCCGCGCGGCACCTTTCCCGGCACCGGGGAGAAGGGCGTCACCGGGATCGTGGTCGAGCCGAAGACCGGCGACGTGTTCGCCTCCGTGCTGTACGACAAGGGCGGCGTGCACTACCCGAAGGTGGTGCGCTTCTCCAGCCGCGACGGCGGTCTCACCGCCTCGAAGCAGGCCACGGTGCTGGACATGCCGAGCGAGCCGCAGTCGGCCGCGCACCAGATCTCCCAGCTCACCATCGGCCCGGACGGCAAGCTCTACGTGCACATGGGCGACGGCATGATCGCCAGCACGGCCAAGGACCTGAACAGCTTCCGGGGCAAGATCCTGCGGGTCAACCTGGACGGCACGGCGCCCGAGGACAACCCGTTCCACGACGCCGACGACGGCATCACCGCCGCCGACTACGTGTACGCGTCCGGCTTCCGCAACCCGTTCGGCGGCGCGTGGCGGGCCGACGGCAGCTACTACCAGGTGGAAAACGGCACCGCGATCGACCGGCTGTCCCGGGTCGACAAGGGCGTCGACTACGGCTGGGACGGCACCCGCGACAGCATGCTCAAGCCGAAGCTCTACATCTGGGAGCCGTCGACCGCGCCCACCTCGATCGCGTTCATCGACCCGGCGGTGCACCACGGCTCGGGCTTCCCGCAGAGCAAGCACGGCCACATGTTCGTGGCCGAGAGCGGCCCGACCTTCGCCAGCGGCCCGCAGGACAACGGCAAGCGCATCGTCGAGTTCACCTTCGACGGCGGCAAGGTCGGCAAGCCGAGGAAGCTGCTGGAGTACAACGGCACCGGCAAGGCCAGCGTGGTGGGCCTCGCCGCCGGACCCGACGGCCTCTACTTCACCGCCCTCTACCCCGACGCCGACACCTCGGCCCCCGACGCCCCCGGCGCCAAGATCTACCGAGTCCGCTACACCGGAAACTCCTAGATACAAAGGAAGGGCACCTTCTTAACGGAATCCGTAGAAGAAGGTGCCCTTCTTAACCTCTCAGGCGTCACTGCACGACGATGAACTCCACCCGGCGGTTGATCGCCTGGTTGGCCTCGGTCGTGTTCGGCACCGCGGGACGGGTCTCGCCGTAGCCTACGGCGGTCAGCCGGTCCGCGGCGATGCCCTGCTTCACCAGGAAGTCCACCACGACCTTGGCCCGCGCCCGGCTCAGCGTCAGGTTGGACGCGGCCGTACCCTTGCTGTCGGTATGGCCCTCGATGCGCACCTTGACCTGCGTCGTGGCGAGCACCTGCGCCGCGCGGGCCAGCGCCGCCCGCCCGGCCGGGGTCAGCACGGTCTTGTCGTCGACGAAGGTCACCGCCTTCAGATCACCCAGCGCCTGCTCGACCTCGGTCACCTTGACGGCGATCGAGACGTCGGTGACGCCCGCCGCCTTGGCCGCCGCGTCGACCGCCTGCGCGGTCGCCGCGGTGTCGACGGTGCCGGTCACCTCGATCTTGTCCCCGCGCAGCTGCACGGTCAGGTCGGTGGAGTGCTTGGCGACCGCGGCCAGCAGCAGCCCGAGCCCGTCCAGGCCCTTGTCGGTGACCGACGGGTCGACGGTGAGCTGGTCGTCGACCATGCCCGCGCCGGCGGCGTCGGTCGCCGCCTTGACCAGCCTGGACTTGGCCGTCTCAGTCGGCACCCGGCCGCTCAGCGTGATCCGCCCGCCACCGGCGACGGTCGCGGTGACCTCCGGCGGGGACGTCGGCGCCGGGGCCGTGGCCGTGGGTGACGCCGAGGGAGCCGGTGCCGGCTCCGCGACGGCGGGGACCTCGGCTTCGGCGACGCGTACGCCCTCCAGCGCCCGCACGACGGCCAGCGCCCGGTCGGCGTCGGCCGCCGTGGCGACCTGGAGCGTGCCGTCGCGCCCGATGAAGCTCACTCGCACCGAGGACAGCCCGGCGGCCTGCAGGGCCTGCTCGGACCGGCGGGTCAGGTCGTCCTGGATGCGCTCGCGCACGGGCAGGTGCTGGGCGGCGAGAACACCGGCCAGCCCGAGGACCGCGACGGTCACCCCGACCAGCGGGCTGAACCTGCGCTCACTGTTCGCCATGCTCATTCCCGTCCCGTGTCGCGCCCGGCGACCAGGCGGCGCTGCAGGTCGGCCAGCGCCTCCTCGTCCCCGTCGGCGAGCAGCCGGGCCTGGCGGGCCCAGGTGAGCAGCGCGGGCGCGAACTTCAGGCCCTGGGCCTCGATCGCATTGCGCAGGGTGTCGTTGTCCGCCTCGGCGAGCGCGGCGTACGTGCCCAGCCCGGCCGCGGTCAGCGCCGCCTCCATCCGCGGGCCGATGCCCTCGATGCGCTGCAGGTTGTCACCCGCGGCGACCAGCACGACCTCCTCGGGGGTCAGCTTGGCGGCCTCGGCGGCGAACCCGGCCGACTGGGCCGCCTCGGCGCGCTCGACGATGGCCTCCATCGAGTCGTCCGGCTCGGCGGCAACGGCGACCGGCGCGACCTCCGGCTCGGCCACGACCTCCGGCTCGGCCGCGGGCTGCGGCTCGGCCGGCTTGGCGATCGGCGCGACCAGCGACACCGGGTGCTGCTGCACCTCGATCTGGTCGTCGGCGGGCGCCGCGGCGGCCTTCTTGCCGTTCTTGCGCGCCGGCTTGGCCTGTGCCGTGCTCTCGGCGGGCGCGGGGGCCACGACGGCGGCCGGGACCGGCGCGTCGTCGGCCGGCGTCACGGCGGCGGTGGGCTGCTCGGACGTGGTGCTGCTGTCGGGGTTGGACTTGCCGCGCCTGCTCCAGATAAGCCAGCCCACCAGCAGGCCGAGCAGGAACGAGATCAAGATCATGAGGAGCGACTGGCCGATGAACCAGGCCACGAAGACCTCCAAAGAGAACGCGCGGAAGACGCGCTGTCGGGAAAACTCGAGGCAGCTTCGCACACGCTCGGGCGGACCGGCTCAGCGCATCGGCCGGAAGTGCTCCCCGCACCGGCTCACAAAAGCCCCGCGTCCGTTTAGGATGCCGCTGTGCCGACGACCGTGACACACGTACGCGACCTCGCCGACGCCGTCGGCACCTTCCTGGGACACAGCGAGTGGCACGAGATCACCCAGCGCCAGGTGGATCTCTTCGCCGAGGCGACCTGGGACGACCAGTGGATCCACACCGATCCCGAGCGCGCGGCGACCGGGCCCTACGGGGGCACCATCGCGCACGGCTTCCTGACCATGTCGCTGACGCCGACCCTGCTCGCCGAGATCTGGCGGGTCGACGGGACCGACATGACGGTGAACCAGGGGCTGGACAGCCTGCGGCTGCGCGCCCCGGTGCCGGTCGGCGCGCAGGTCCGGATGGGGGCCGAGCTGCTGTCCACGCGGACCCGCCCGAAGGGCTTCGCCGAGGTCGTGGTCCGGCTGACGTTCGAGTCGGAGCACGCCGGCCGGCGGCAGCGCGTGGCCACCGCCGACCTGACGATCCTGCTGCGGGAGGCGGCGGCCGTCCCGCGGTGATCAGGGGTTCAGGAGGGGTCCCCGCTCCAGCGGGCGTCCTCCTCCTCCCACTGCTCGTTGCGCTCCTTCACCCGGGACAGCGCCTGCTCGGCGTCGGCCGGTGAGGGGTAGGGGCCGAGGAGGAACTTCGACGGGCACTTGTCGTCACCGTGCTCCACCCTGTTGTGCTTGATGCACCAGAAGTACTGCGGCGGATCCCCGACGTTCGTCATGCCCTTACTGTGCCCGCCCGCGCGCCCGCCATGCCACCGTTGCGGGCGCGAAACGCGGCGGGGCGCCTCCCGGAGGAGACGCCCCGCTCGCCGGCGATGCTCAGAGGATCGACACGTGTACGTGGTTGGTATGGTCGCCGGCCGGGCTGTCGCCGCAGGTGGTGCCGGTCGAGCTGTACCGTTTCCAGGCGCCGTTGACCCAGATCTGGCAGTACCAGATGACGTACATGACGCCCAGCCGGCTCGCGTTCTTGACGTAGAACGCGGCCAGGTTGTTGCCGTAGGTCCGGTCCCCGCCGGAGGCGGACGAGTTCTTGAACCCGTCGGTCGCCGACGCGTGGTCGCATGCCCGGCCCTTGGGATGCTCGCCGTCGCCGCCGGAGCGGTAGCAGGAGACATACCGTTTGAACCCGTTGGCCTTGGCCTGGGTCATCGCGTGCAGGGTGCGCGGGGTGATGCAGCCGCCGGTCGTCGGGTCGTCGATCGAGCAGCTCTCCTTCGGCCAGGAGCCGTCGGAGTTGCGCGGCGCGGGCTTGGCCAGCGGCGAGTTCGGGTTGATGTAGCCGCTGGAGTTGCGCCCGTCGGCCACGGCCAGCGCCTTCTCCGCCGCCTTCTTGCGCTTCTCGATCTCCTTGAGCGCGTCCTGCTGCAGCCTGACCTGCACGTTGATCGCCGCCTTCTTGGCGGTGACCTCCTGCTTGCGGGTGCGGTAGTCGCGCATCTTGCTCTGGTCGCGCTGGGTCATCCGGTCCATGGCGCCGGCCTTGGCCAGCAGCGAGCCGGGCCCGGAGCCGTCGATCATGAGGCTGACCAGGCCGAGCTTGCCGGTCTTGTACGCCTCGGCGGCGTACGCGGCGACGTTCTGGCGCAGCCCTTCCAGCTCGGTCTCGGCCGTGGCCAGCTCCGCGGCGAGCGCCTTCTGGCTGACCTCGGACGCCTCCAGGGCCGCCTGGGCCTCCAGGTAGCCCTTGGCGGCGGCGTCCAGGTTCTCCCGGAGCTGCTTGAGGGTCTTCGAGCTGCCCTCGTTGGGCTCGGCCAGCGCGGGCGCGGCGGGCGCTAGGCCGGTCACGACCATCAGTGCGGCGAGCAGCACCGCGAGGCGGGCCGAGCGCCTTCGGCGGGGACGCCGGTGGGGCACGGTGGGGGTCACGGAGGTGCTTCCTTCCGTCGTTCGCCGCGCGGACCGGACCGGCGCCGGGTGGCGGGCTGCGGGGGATGCAGCGGGCCGGGCGGCCGGGCCTGTCGTCGGGGATGCGCGACGGTGGCTTCGGCAGTTCTTTATGTGAGACAGCCTCGGTGCCATGGGGCAGGCGGTCAGATTACCCGGTCCGGCAAGCGGTGCTCAAAGCGATCGACGAGCGTGCCCGGCTTTGCCCGAAACGTTGGTTTTCGCGTTGCGGCATCGGCACCGTAATAGTGTTAGCCGGAGGGAATTGTGTCGTCTCGCGCCGTTTCAGTGCTCTTCACGGCCTGGATGGTGCTGCTTGGCGTGCTGTTCTACGCCATCAGGCCGTGGCAGGTGGCGATCTGGGCTGTGCTCGGGCTGAGCGGCGCCGCCGCGATCGAGTACGGCGTGCGCCGCCACCGGCCGCGGGAGCCGCTGCCCTGGCGCCTGCTGGCGGGCGCGCTGGTGCTGTTCGTCATAGGCGACACCTTCTCGGCCGTGCTGAACAGCGACCGGCTCGCGCCGTACGAGGTCCCGTTCGTCATCGACATGTGCTATCTGGTCATGTTCGTGCTGATGAGTGCGGGTCTGATGGGACTGGCCCGGTCCGGCTCGCCGGTGCGCGACCGGGCCGGCGTGCTCGACGCGGTCACCCTCCTGCTCGCCCTGGGCCTGCTCGCGTGGATGTTCCTCGTCGAGCCGCGGTTCCGTACACCGGGATTGACCGCGCTGGAGCAGATAGCGGCCGTCGCCTACCCGCTCGCCGACCTGCTGCTGCTGGCGATGGTGGTGCGCATCGTGATCCTGGCCCGGTGGAGCGCGTCGGTGGCGCTGCTGGCGGCCGGCAGCGCCGGGATGTTCGTCAGCGACAACCTGCACCTGTTCGCCCGGCTCGACGGGTTCTGGCACATCGGCGGGCCGCTCGACGTCGGCTGGATGCTGCTGTACTGGGGCTGGGGCCTGGCCGCGCTGCTGCCGTCCATGGTCTGGCTGTCCGAGCCGGGGCCCGCGCCCACCGCCGAGCTGAGCAGCCGCCGGGTGGTGCTGCTCGGCCTGTCCTCGTTCATCCCCCCGGTCGTGCTGCTGTTCCAGGCGCTGCGCGGACCGGTGCGCAACGCCGAGGCCATCGCGCTGCTCTGCATCGCCATGTTCGTGCTGGTGCTGATCCGGCTGGTCGACGCGATGCGGGTGCACCGGCACTCGCTCGCCCGGGAGCGCCTGCTGCGCGAGGCCGGGGCCGAACTGGTCGCCGCGACCGACGTAGCACAGGTCACCGACGTGGTACGGGAGACCGCCACCGGGCTGATGCCCCCGCACTGCCCGCACCGCGTCGTGCTCGCCGTCGACGAGGACGAGGCAGTGCCTCCCGGCACCGCCGCGTCGCCGCCGCGAGCCGCGGTCGTGGCCGACCCCCGTGCGCTGCATCCGGCGCACTCCGCCGAGCTGGCCGGGTTCGCGTCGGTGCTGAGCTGCCCGCTCGCCCCGGCCAACGGCACCTCGGGCGGCCGGAGCATCGGCACGCTGCTCGTCGGGGCGGACGAGAACGTACTGCGTACGCTGCAGGGCGCGATGGAGGTGCTGGCCGTGCAGGCGGCCCTGGCGCTGTCCCGGATAATGCTCAACGACGAGGTGAACCGGCGCGACAGCGAGGCGTACTTCCGGGCGCTGGTGCACAACACCGCCGACGTCATCATGATCGTCGGGAACGGCGACGACATCCGCTACTGCAGCCCGTCGGCCGCGGCGATGTTCGGCCGCGAGGCCCTGGAGGGCAGCCACCTGCTCGACCTGGTGGTGCCGGAGGAGCGCGAGCGCTGCGCGGGCTACCTGCTGCGGGTCCGCCAGGAGCGGCGCGGCGAGACCACCGACTGGACCGTGTGGGGCTTCGGCAACCGGCGGCTGCAGGTCGAGGTCTCCAGCCGCGACCTGCGCGACGACCCGACCGTCGGCGGCCTCGTGATCACCCTGCGGGACGTCACCCAGCGACGGCGGCTGGAGCGCGAGCTGACCCACCGGGCCTTCCACGACTCGCTCACCGGGCTGGCCAACCGTGCGCTCTTCATCGACCGGGTCACCCTGGCGGTGGACCGGGCCCGGCGCAACGGCGCCATCACCGGCGTCCTCTTCATCGACCTCGACGACTTCAAGGACGTCAACGACACGCTCGGCCACCCGGTCGGCGACGAGCTGCTCACCGCCGTCGCCGAACGGCTCAGGGGGGTGCTCCGCCCGCACGACACCGCCGCCCGCCTGGGCGGCGACGAGTTCGCCGCGCTGATCGAGGACGCCGCGGGCACCGGCGCGATCGAGGCCGTCGCGGAGAAGGTGATCCGGGTGCTGTCCGCGCCCGTGCCCGTCGGCGACCAGGTCGTGCCCGCGGGCGCGAGCGTCGGGGTGGCCACCACCCGGCACGCCGACGACGGCGACGAGCTGTTGCGCCACGCCGACCTGGCGCTCTACTCCGCCAAGGGCGAGGGCAAGGGCCAGTGGCGGCGCTACCAGCCGGCCCTGCACGAGGCGCTCGTCGAGCGGCTGCAGCTGAAGGCCGACCTCGACCGGGCCATCGCCGAGGAGGAGTTCAGCCTGCGCTTCCAGCCCGTGGTCGGGCTGACCGGCGGCGGCACGGTCGGGCTGGAGGCGCTGGTGCGCTGGGAGCACCCGCACCGCGGCACGCTCGGGCCGGGCGAGTTCATCGGGCTGGCCGAGGAGTCCGGCCTCATCGTGCCCATCGGCACCCAGGTCGTCCGGCAGGCGCTGGCGATGGCCGCCCGGTGGCCGACGCACGCCGGGCTCGGGCCGTACGTCAGCATCAACATCTCGGCCCGGCAGTTCCGCACCCCCGGCGTCGTGGTCGACCTGCTGCGCGAACTCGACGAGGCCGGGCTGCCGGCCAACCGGCTCATGCTGGAGATCGTCGAGTCGCTGCTGCTGCACGAGGAGGAGGAGGTCTGGACCGACCTGGCCGACCTGCGCGAGGCGGGCGTGCGCGTGGCGATCGACGACTTCGGCACCGGCTACTCCTCGCTGAGCTACCTGCGGCAGATGGCGCTGGACGTGGTGAAGCTCGACAAGTCGTTCGTCAGCGAGATCGCGGTGTCCGCGCAGCAGCGGGCGCTGGTGGAGGGCATCGTCCGGCTGGCCAACACGCTCGGCCTGGAGGTCATCGCCGAGGGCATCGAGACGCAGGAGCAGCGCGAGATCCTCGCCGACATCGGCTGCCCGTACGGCCAGGGCTACCTGTTCAGCAAGCCGCTGCCCGCCGCCGAGGCGCTGCGCTGGCTGGTCGACGATCTCGACCGGCCCACCGCGGACTAGTCTCGTCCGGTGCGGGTCGTGTCCCTGGTGCCGTCGCTGACCGAGGCGGTCGCGGCGACCGTGCCCGAGGTGCTGGTCGGCGCGACCGACTGGTGTACGCATCCGGCGGGCCTCACGGTGGCCAGGGTGGGCGGCAGCAAGTATCCCGACGTCGCCGCCGTGCTGGCGCTGCGGCCCGACCTGGTGCTGGTCAACGTCGAGGAGAACCGCGAGGCCGACGCCGACGCCCTGCGCGCGGCGGGCGTGCCGCTGCACGTGACCTACCCCCGTACGGTGGACGAGGCGCTCGACGAGCTGGGCCGCCTGGTGGCCGTGCTGGGTGCCGCCGGGGAGCCGGACTGGCTGGTCCGGGCCCGTGCCGCCTGGGCGGGGCTGCCCGCCGTCGCGCCGCGCCGTGCGGTCGTCCCGGTCTGGCGGCGTCCATGGGTGGTGCTCGGCTCGGACACCTTCGCCGGGGACGTTTTGCGGCGGCTCGGCATCGCCAACGTGTACGCGGACGCGGACGAGCGCTACCCCCGCCCGTCCCTGGACGAACTCCACGCCCGCGCCGCCGACCTGGTCGTGCTGCCGGACGAGCCCTACGCGTTCACCCGTGACGACGGTCCGGAGGCGTTTCCGGGCGTGCCCTTCGCGCTGGTCTCCGGCCGGCACCTCACCTGGTACGGCCCGTCCCTGGCCGAGGCTCCGGCGCTGCTCGCCGCCCAGCTGTCCAGCCCCGCCTGACCCGACCCGGGAAGATCGCACCGGAAGGGCCGCAGTCCCGCACCGAGGTATGCCGACCTCGGCGTGAAGATCGCCGTCTGGCGCCGATTCGCCTGGTCGCGCATGTCAAGATCGGGGTCTCGTGTCCGGATGTGTGGTCTGGCGCGTGAAGATCGCGGTCTCGTGTCAAGATCTGCGGTCTGGGGCAAGGTTCTGACACGAACTACCGATCTTGGCCGGGCACCCCGCCCGCCTCGGGCAGTCGGCGCGGCCCGAGGCGGGGGCGCGGCGAGGGCAGGCGCCGCGCCCGGTCCCAGTGGCGTTAAGAAGGTGCCCTTCCACTACGCATAGCGTTAAGAAGGTGCCCTTCCTTTCCTCAGGACCAGGCGTTGAGTTCGGGGTCGTTGGGGGCGCGGACGAGGCGGGAGTCGGGGGCGTCGAAGCGCATCACGGGCCGGGTGGCGTCCCAGGCGGGCCAGCCGGGGTCGCCGGTGGTGGCGAAGTCGACCCAGGCGCGGTGCATGGCGTCGGCCAGGGACTGGGGCGGGTTCGGGCCGGCCAGGGGAAGGCCCTCGGGCGAGTCGAGGGTGTCGAAGACGAAGCCGATCTCCAGCGCGTGGCAGGCGCCGAGCCGCTCCACCGGCGACGGCCAGGCGAACTCGTACAGCCAGGTGCGGTGGGGCAGGCGGAAGTCGGCGAGGTGGTTGAGCGGCAGCCGCAGCAGGCGGTCCGTCGCGATGACGCCGAGCAGCTCGCCGGGCGACGCTTCCGGCCGGGCCGCCCGGTAGACGCGCGCGGTGCGGGCCTTGACCCGGAACTTGGCCAGGGCCAGGCGCAGCGTGAGCCGGTTGATCCGGTCGACGAGCCCGCTGGGCACGAACCACAGCCGGTACTCCTCGGCGTTGTAGCCGAGCAGCAGCTCCACGTCCGCCCCCGCGCCCTCGTGCAGCGCGACCATCGGGTCGCGGGGAAGCACGTCGCCGTCCACGGACAGGGTGAACCCGCTGCCGTTGCCGAGCGGCGGTCCGCCCTTCGTGATCGCCACCTGCGCCGCGAGCAGCCGCTCCGGCGGGACGGCCGCGAACGCCGCCGCGGTGGCCGGGATCTTCAGCCGCTTGGCGATCATGCGGGTGGACCGGCCCGCCGCCTCGGGCTGCTGCGCGGTCGGCGCGCCGCTCTGCAGCACCGCCCGCCGGAACAGCCCCTGCGCGTACGGGCTGGTCAGCAGCGCGCCGATGGAGATGGAGCCGGCCGACTCGCCGAACACGGTGACGTTGCCCGGGTCGCCGCCGAACGCGGCGATGTTGTCGCGCACCCAGCCGAGGGCCGCGATCTGGTCGCGCAGGCCGAGGTTGCCCGGGGCGTCGGGGAAGACGCCGAAGCCCTCGATGCCGAGCCGGTAGTTGATCGACACCAGTACCACGCCGTCCCGGGCGAAGTTACGCCCGTCGTACGTGGGCAGGCTGTTGGAGCCGTTGCGCAGCGAGCCGCCGTGGATCCACACCATGACCGGCCGCCCGGTGGCCCCGGCGGGCGCCCACACGTTCAGGTTGAGGAACTCCTCGCCCGGGATGTCCGGATCGCTGAGCAGCCGGTCCAGCGGCGGCGGGAACGGCGCCTTGGGCGCGGTCGGCCCGTACGCGAGCGCGTCGCGCACCCCGTCCCAGGCCGGCACGGGTGCCGGTGACGCGAACCGGTGCTCCCCGAACGGCGCCGCCGCGTAGGGGATGCCGAGGAAGACCGCGACGCCGTCGCTGACCCGCCCGCGTACCCGCCCGCTCCCGGTCCCGACCACCACCTCGACCGCAGTCTCCGTCATGCCTGGATTGTCCCGCCCCGAGGGAAAGGAAGGGCACCTTCTTATCGCTTTCCGATGAAGAAGGTGCCCTTCCTAACCTCGCGGAGCGGGTCAGACGGCGGACGCGGCGGCGCGGCCGGCCTGGCGGCCGGAGAAGATGCAGCCGCCGAGGAAGGTGCCCTCCAGCGAGCGGTACCCGTGCACGCCGCCACCGCCGAAGCCGGACACCTCGCCCGCCGCGTACACGCCGGGCAGCGGGCTGCCGTCGGCGCGCAGCACCCGGCCGCCCAGGTCGGTCTCCAGCCCGCCCAGCGTCTTGCGGGTGAGGATGTTGAGCCGGACCGCGATCAGCGGCCCCGCCTTCGGGTCCAGCAGCCGGTGCGGCGTGGCCACCCGCACGATCTTGTCGCCGCGGTAGTTGCGCGCCCCGCGGATCGCCGTGATCTGCAGGTCCTTGGTGAACGCGTTGTCGATCTCCCGGTCCCGCGCCTCGACCTGGCGGCGTACGTCGGCGAGGTCGAGCAGCCCTTCGCCGGTCAGCTTGTTCATGCCCGCGACCAGCTCGTCCAGCGAGTCCGCGACGACGAAGTCCTCGCCGTGCCGCTTGAACGCCTCGACCGGGCCGGGCGCGCCGGGCAGCGCCCGCTTCAGCACCTGGCGCACCGACTTGCCGGTCAGGTCCGGGTTCTGCTCGGAGCCCGACAGCGCGAACTCCTTCTCGATGATCTTCTGGGTCAGGACGAACCAGGTGTACTCGTGCCCGGTGTGCATGATGTGCTCGAGCGTGCCCAGCGTGTCGAAGCCCGGGAACAGCGGCACGGGCAGCCGCTTGCCGGTCGCGTCCAGCCACAGCGAGGACGGGCCGGGCAGGATCCGGATGCCGTGCCGGTCCCAGATCGGCGCCCAGTTGGCGATGCCCTCGGTGTAGTGCCACATCCGGTCACGGTTGATCAGGTTGCCGCCCGCGTCCTCGGTGATGCCGAGCATGCGCCCGTCCACGTGCGCGGGCACGCCGGACAGCAGCCGCTGCGGCGCCGTGCCCAGCCGCTCCGGCCAGTTGCGCCGCACCAGGTCGTGGTTGCCGCCGATGCCGCCGGAGGTGACGACCACGGCCTGGGCGCGCAGCTCGAACTCGCCCGTCTCGGTCCGCGAGCTGGCCTCGCCGCGTGCGGCGTCGCTCGGCTCCAGCACCGCGCCGCGTACCCCGTCGACGACGCCGCCGGTCTGGGTCAGCCCGTCGACCCGGTGCCGGAACGCCAGCGTGACCAGGCCCTTCGCCTGCGCGGCACGGACCCGGCGGAGGAAGGGCGCCAGCACGCCCGGCCCGGTGCCCCAGGTGATGTGGAAGCGCGGCACCGAGTTGCCGTGCCCGTCGGCGAGGTAACCGCCGCGCTCGGCCCAGCCCACCACCGGGAAGAACCGCACCCCCTGCGCGTGCAGCCAGGACCGCTTCTCACCGGCCGCGAAGTCGACGTACGCCTCGGCCCAGCGCCGGGGCCAGGCGTCGCACTCGCGGTCGAACCCGGCGCTGCCCAGCCAGTCCTGCAGCGCCAGCTCGCGCGAGTCCTTGATGCCCATGCGCCGCTGCTCCGGCGAGTCGACCAGGAACAGGCCGCCGAAGGACCAGAAGGCCTGCCCGCCGAGCGAGGCCTCCGGCTCCTGGTCCACCAGGATCACGCGCTTGCCGGCGTCGGCCAGCTCCGCGGTGGCGACAAGCCCCGCCAGCCCTGCTCCGACCACGATGACGTCTGCGTCCACGGTGCCCTCTCCATAGCCGGGGATGTGACCGGCAGCATATCCAACGCGAAACTTCTTCAGTTAGTGGTCGCCCGGCTTCCCGGCCGATGGTGCAGGATGACCTCCAACCTGCGGCCGTCCCGCTGCGTAGTGGGGGTCGGAGGTCAGAACATGAACAGATTCGACGGGTTCCACGAGTTCGTCGCGGCCCGCGGGGGAGCCCTGTCGCGGACCGCTTTCCTGCTCACCGGCGAGCACCACGCCGCCGAGGACCTGGTGCAGTCCGCGCTGGCCAAGGCGGCGGCGCGGTGGCGGCAGATCATGGAGTACGGGCAGCCGGAGGCGTACGTCCGGCGCACCATGATCAACGAGCACATCTCGTGGTGGCGGCGGCGTCCGGCCCGGCCCATGGCGGAGCTGCCCGACCGGCCCGGCGCCGACGAGCCGCACCAGGTGGTGGACCGGGTCGTGCTCGGGCAGGCGCTCGCCACGCTCACCCCGCGGCAGCGCGCAGTGGTCGTGCTGCGCTACTACGAGGACCTGTCCGAGGCCGACACCGCCGCCGCGATGGGCTGTTCGGTCGGCACCGTGAAGAGCCAGACCCACCTTGCCATCGGCAAGCTGCGGTCCGCGCTGCCCATGTTCGCCGAACAGGCACGGGTGTACGCCGACGCGGAAGCCGCCGTGACGCGTGCCCGGCACACCCGGGCGCGCCGGGCCGCGGCCGGCGCGGCGCTGTCGGTGCTCCTGCTCGGGCTGGCCGCGGTGCTCTTCGGCCTACGCGGTGGCGGAGACACCGTGCCGCCCCCGCTGACCCCGACGCCGTCGCCCAGCCGGTCATGGGCACCGATCCCGCCGGCCCCCACACGGCTGACCGCGCCCGCCGCCACCCCCGCGGACCTGCCGCGCGACCGCGGCGTCGGCCCCGCCTCGCTGCTGCGGTATGGGATCACCGCCGCGCGGGTGGAACTCGACGTGCTCGCCGGAGCCGAGTGGTATCGGTTGACCACGCCGAACGGGCTGTACTTCCCACCGGCCGAGGTCTCCCCGGACGGCCGATGGCTGCTCTGGTACGTCAGCGAGGGGGCGCTGCTGCGCGATCTGACGGGCACCTCCGAGCGCCTGCTGCCCGGCGTGCAGGAGATGCGCTGGTCTCCGTCGGGCGACTGGATGTTCCTCTGGCGTCCGCCGTCCGGCTACACGGTCGAGTCGACGGAGCCGGGCACGGTCCTGACCGTGCCACAGCACCCCGGCGGGTGGGGCGTCGCGGGTGTGCTCGACACCGGAGAACTGGTGCGCGTGGCCGGGCCGGGCACCGGCGACCGCAGGCTGGGGGAGGTCGGTGCGGAGCAGTTGGAGGTGCCTGTGCTTGGCCGGGGCAGCGGCGGTGGCAACGTGATCAGGGCCGGTGACGGGGGCACCGTCACGGTGGAGCTGCTTGATCCACGGACGGGCACCGTCCGGCGGCTGGCGGTCGGGATCAGCGGATGGCTGAGGCCGGGGGAGCAGGTGGGCCGGACCTCGGCGGTGTTCGCGCCGATGCACGTCACCGTCGACGGCACGGTGGCAGTCGAGGTGTCACAGGAGGACCTCGGCTGGCGGATCGGTGCCTACCTGGAGTTCTCGCCCGTGGACGGCACGGTGTCGGCCCGTTTAGAGCCGGCCGAGCGGGTCGGCCGGGCGAGCGAGTTCCGGCCCCTCTGCTTCCGCGGCGCGGAGCTGCTCTGGCGGGACGGCGCGGCGGTCAAGGTGCGGTCGCGGCCCGGTGCCACCGTCGCGGCCGTCGACCTGCACGGCGCCCGGTACCGTCTGCCGGGCTGCTGGGAGTCCCTCTGAAGAGGACACCGCCGAGCCAACCCTTTGCCTTCCTGCCGCGTAGTGGGGTCGGAGGTAGGACATGAACAGATTCGACGGGTTCCACGAGTTCGTCGTGGCCCGCGGGGGAGCCCTGTCGCGGACCGCGTTCCTGCTCACGGGGGAGCATCACGCGGCCGAGGACCTGCTGCAGTCCGCGCTGGCGAAGGCGGCCGCGCGGTGGCGGCAGATCATGGAGTACGGGCAGCCGGAGGCGTACATCCGCCGCATCATGATCAACGAGCACATCTCGTGGTGGCGCAGGCGCCCGGCCCGGCCGATGGCGCAGGTCCCCGAGTGGCCCGGCCCGGACGAGCCGCGCCAGGTGGTGGACCGGGTCGTGCTGGGCCGGGCCCTGGATACGCTCGCGCCCCGCCAGCGGGCGGTGGTCGTGCTGCGCTACTACGAGGACCTGACGGAGGCGGAGACGGCCGCCGCCATGGGCTGCTCCATCGGCACAGTAATGGGTCCATAGCTGCTAAGGTCGATGGCGTTGGTAGCCAATGTGGACGTATGGGCAGGTGATGGCAATGGCAGGGCCGCGATCACGCAGTGGTGGGTCGGTTCCGGGGCCGGGTCGGCGGGTGTGGGACTCGAAGGCCGACCTTCTGGCCGGCGGGGATCTCGTGTCGGCGTTGACGTACGAGCGTGCGAGCCAGGACAAGAAGAAGCAGGGCAAGTCGGTCACCGATCAGCGCAAGCTCAACCACGGCGAGGTGGCACGGCATTCGTGGCAGTTGGGTGAGTCGTTCTGGGACAACGACCGGTCGGCGTCGCGGCACGCGAAGAAGGACCGGCCGGGGTTCGAGGACTTGATGGACCGCATCCGGTCGGGCACCGATGACGTGCTGGTGGTGTGGGAGATCTCGCGTAAGGAGCGTGATCTTGCGGTGTACGTGAAGATTCGTGACTTGTGTAGCGAGGTTGGGCTGAATTTCTGGCTGGTCGGCGGGCAGTTGTACGACCTGCGTGACCGCAACGACCGGATGATGCTGGGCTTCCAGGCGGTGCAGGCGGAGTTCCAGTCCGATTACATCCGCGACAACGTGCAGCGCGGGGTGAACGGTGCGGCGCAGGCCGGTCGCCCGCACGGGAAGCTCGCCTACGGGTTCGAGCGCATCTACCACTCCAAGACCAAGGTGCTGCTGGAGCAGCGCGCCGATGAGGAGGTGCACGTCGCGACCTCGGCCACCGGAGTGAAGACGGAGTACACCAAGGCGGGGGTGGTGCGGGAGATCTTCGAGAAGGTAGCCAAGGGGGTGCCCTTGATCCGGATCGAGGAGAGCCTGAACGAACGGGGTATCCCGGCGTCGCAGGGCGGGGTGTGGCGGCGCGGCATCGTCCGCAAGATCGCGTTGAACATCGCCTACATCGGCAAGCGGTCACACTTCGACGAGGTCACCGAGGGCATATGGGAGGGTCTGGTCAGCGAGGAGTCGTACTGGTCGGTGCGCAACATGCTGGAGGACCCCAAGCGCACGACGTGGAAGCCCGCACGGGCGCACTATCTGCTGTCGTACCTGGTCAAGTGCGGCAAGTGTGGGGGGCCGTTGTCGGTGGGCAACGTGAACCGGCACGGCTGGACCGGGCAGGTGTACTCGTGCCTGCACAAGCGGTGCGCGGCGGTGAAGATGCAGTACCTCGACGAATACGTGGAACGGATCGTGGTCGGCTGGCTGTCGCGGCCTGCGACGTACGAGAATTTGCACCGGGTGTTCGATGACCAGGGCGTGGTGCGGGCGCGTGCGGAGGCGCAGCGTTTGCGGGCGGAGTTGGAGGAGTGGCGGGCGGCGGCCGAGATCGGTGACGTGACGGCGACGTCGTTCCGGCGCGTGGAGCCGGGGTTGATCCAGCGGATCAAGGGCGCGGAGGCCAAGGCGCGTGAGGCGGGGGTGCCGCCGGTGCTGCGCGGGATGATCGGCCCGCACGCCGAGGCCGAGTGGGCCGCGCTCGGTGACGACGTGGCCCGCAAGCGCGAAATCATCAAGGAGATCTTCGAGTTGAAGTTGATGCCCGCGGGTAAGGGCACGCGCAAGTTCAGCGGGAGTCGGGTGGCCAAGCGCTGGCTGCTACTGGATGACGACGCTGCGGTGCCCGCTGAGCGCCCGGCCTCGGTCGTCACGGGCGGGTGAGGTGGGACGCGACGAGGGCGCGGCCGCCGGCGGCTACGCCCTCGTCGCGTCCTGGTCAGGCTGCGCCCGTGGCGGGCGCGTCTGTGTCGTGGGGTCGGTGTGGCGCGCAGGGCGCGGATGAGTGCGGTCGCGATGTTGGTTGGCAGCGAGTGGCCTCCCTCGCGCAGGTGCCGGGCCATGGAGGTCCGGTTGAGCGGCGGGCCGCCGTCGGTGAGGGCTTCGGCGGCGTGACGCGCGCCTTGGAGGAGTGCTTGGACCGCTTGGTCCGGGACGTCCCGGACCGGTCCCCGTCGTCCGGGTCTGGTCCGGTGAGGTCGAGGTCCGGTCAGGGTGCACCGGGGTTCGGCTCGTGCGGGCCGGGGCGGTCAGCCGGGATACTCGGTGGGGTTGTACTGGACGCCATAGGCAACCGGCCGGCCGTAGGACGCTCGACGGGGCGCGGCTACAGGGCACCATATTGCGCTGATGCGGGGGCTTGCCGTGGACGCAACCTGCACCTCATCGGGGGTCTTTCGAACCCGGACCCAGAGGCCGTGCCGCTTCTACGCAGGTAGGTAACGGCCACAGCGGCTCATGCAGACCTGCCTCATACCCGACTCCCGACCATCACACCGACGTACAGCAGAACTTCGAACAGCAAGTCAGCGATCATGGGCACAACCCCTTTCAGCGTCGCAACGACCACCAGCAGCAGGGCCAGGGCGAGGTAGAGACCAACTTTGTTGACCTTTACTCGTCGGACGTGACGGTCGGAAGGACCACTCTCCCCTCGCGAGAAGCTCGGGAATCGGGTACGAGGCAGGTTCGAATCTACAACGTAGCTGATCAGAGCAAAGCCCAACTCAGTTACGAGCTATCTTGCCCCGATGCACAAAAGTCGATCGTCGCTCAAGCTCATCGCCCATTGCGTAACGTTTCTACATACTTTTGAGCTGAGGCAAAGGATGCATAATCCTTTGTTCGGTCGATCAGTTCGAACTCCATGTCACCCTTGGTATATCTGTCGGTGAAGTAAGTCCCCATAAAATTGTCCGGTTGCTTACCAACGATGTCCAGGACACATGAGCCGATGTGGCGTACGCTGCGGTGCTGGTGGATGTGGCGAGGCTCATTCTCATAGACAAAAACTAGTCTTTCAGTGTCCGCTCCATTTGGGTGCTCCCAAAAGAAGCTGCGACTCAGGCTCACGCTCTCCACGGTGCACAAACGGACATGGATAGACCAGTAGGACTGACTAACTGTCATAAAGGCCAGGATTGGACCACGATTGCCGCCCGGAGGGATGTGACTCTCGGAGGTCGGGGTGATGGTCAACTGCCACAGACCATCAATGCGCGGGCGATGTACTAGCTTGTTAAGGGGCGCGATTCTCCAGAGCCAGCCGTCCCAAAGAGTTAAGGCAACTGTGCCGGCGGCGGGGAGTAGCGCGATCAGGTGCTTTGACAAGCCCGTAAACTGGAATCCGGCTAAGTACAGAAGTGCCGTGTACACCACTCCGACACCGAGTATGGCGTATCGGACGGCGGCCGTGGGCCTATTCATGACACTTACTCACCATATCCCAGATGGTCGAACGTTGCGAGGACAAGAGTCTTGGCGTCATTCACGGTCCACTTCTGGTGTCCCTTAAAGAGCCACTTCAAGTCATTGGGCTCGACCATGGTCTCCTGCGCAGAACCATCATTCAACTTTGACCAGAGATGGCTCAAGGTCAATTCAAATCCTCGGCTGAGGTCGCCACTGGTCAAGTAATCTTTAGGAACGTTGTAGATGAGGCATTCCATGAAATACGAAGGCAGGTCCTTGATTTTGCCGAGGGACACCAGGGTGTTCTCGGCGTTCTTCAGCGCCCGAACGTAGTACTTGTACCGCCCGCCAGTGCTGGTATTAAGGCTTCGTCCGTTGGTGAGCTGCTGGGTAGGCCAATTAACGATCTTGTCGCCGCCGTCACTGGGAAATACACAGCTTCCGATGTGTGTGGTGCGACGGTTGGGGTCATCATACCGGCGGTAGTCGAAGCTGGGAACGACATCTGCGCTCGGTCGGCTTCCGGCCACGGCCTTGACGTTGATTGCGATACGGCCCGTGGCATCGACTCCGTCGGATCCGAAGTAACCAACCAGCGCGTTCCGCACTGCGTATCTCCACGTCGATGGCGTCCATGACCCGGAGTACGGAGAACTAGATTCGCTCGCTGGTTTCTGGCCTTGAAGATAGTCGAAATAGATGCAGTCCTGCAGCTCAACGACTACGTCGACGTCACTATCTCTGCGCACGTTCGTATTGTTCGGATAGCTACCTTTGGTGTAGATCAGCACGTTGCTGCTTGCAAAAGCGTCGCTGGCCTTGATCGCCTGTCTGACCATGCGCTCGGCCCGCTCCTGCTGATCCTGTTCATGGTCACTCGAGGGCTTGATCCATCGCGACAGCGTCTCCCGTCGCTCGGTCGCGGTCATTCCCATCTTTCATCTCCCCGCTCATGGTCCGTTGTCGACTGGGTCACCGGCGTCGTCGCGAGTATGGCGCGGCGAGCCGTAGTGGCCGTATTGTTTGCGCGGAAGGCCCCGTGTAGACCGAGGTGACGGAAACATCTCGGTATACACGGGGCCCTACTGTCTGCTTACCTCGGTCAGATGTCGGCGCAGTTCTTGCAGAGCGGCTTGCCGCCCGTGCCCTCGCGCTTGTTCTCGCGCTCGATGTTGTTGCCCTCGGTGCAGAGCGTCTCGTTGTGGTGCACCGACTGCTTGATCGAGTGCCACGCTGAGGTCTTCACGACCCTTGCCTCTCTTCTCCCGCTCTGAGGCGGGTTGTCAATGAACTCCCGGCTTGTTGCCGGTGTGCCCCGTGAGGCACTCGGGCAAGTGTAGGTGAGGTTGCCTCGGCACCGCAAATCAGTTGCGCAGATCTTGGCAGATTATGAGGCTGGCTTGCGCCACCAGGACACATAAAGATCCACAACTACCCGTTGAAGTCGAGTTTCCGCAGATGATATTGTACGCGCGTGACGCACCTTACAGTCTCAAGCGGGTAACGAAATGGAACATGCGTACGATACGCCCGAGGTGTCGCCCGCCGGAGCCGGCAACGTCGAGGCGGCCGGTCCAGGGTGGTCCGCCCGCGTTACCCGTACGGTTGCGTCGCAGATCAAGCACTGGCGTGAGCGCCGAGGACTCAGTGCTAAGCAGCTGTCGGACAGAACTGGCGATCTTGGCTTCAGGGTTCCTCGCACGGTCATCGCGAACCTTGAAACCGGGCGTCGTGATGCGGTCGGCGTGGCAGAAGTTCTGATCCTGGCAGCGGCGCTCGACGTCCCCCCGACGATGCTCCTCACTGCCGTCGGCCGCGAAGAGGCGGTGGAGATACTCCCGGATGTTGAGGTGCCGCCGTGGTTGGGTCGTGGCTGGATCCTTGGAGCCCGTCACCCTGACTACAAGTCCTTCTCTCGCGCCAACTGGCAGGATGCGCGCCGAGCGATCGCGCTATACGACATTCACAGGCTCTTGGTGCTTGAACATCAGCAGATCCAGACACGGATCAAGCGACTCACCGAGCATGATGGGCTAAGTAGTGATCAGTCGACCTTGTTTGGGGATGGACCTCAAGGTCGGACGTCCCTCCTGAACCACGCAGCCCAAGAGTTCGCCTACAGTCTCGACCGAATCCGTCAGCATCGCAGGCTCATTCAGGCCGAAGGCTTCCTGCTCCCGACACTCCCCCCGGGGCTGGCAGTGAGTGTGCGTGGGTCCGAGTCGACCGGACGCCATCATGCGGAGGACCCAGCTTCCGATGGTGACAGCGCCACGGCAGGCGACGACCTAGATCGGCTCCTTGCTCCTATCCTCTACGACCGGCTGAACTCGCAGATGAATCCTCCATCTGGCGGCTCGTCAGACTGATGTGCGTTCTTACTTGTAGGTGGCTGCCTCATGCTGGCGGCGGGTATAGGCGGTGCAATGTTGCAGGCGTGTGGCCAAAATGTGTCGAGGACCGGCTCGACTCCTGCATTGATGATCTCGATTGGGGCTGCGCTAATCATTGCAGGTCTGATCTGGCTCGCCGCTAGGTAATAAGATTCTGAGGAGATTCCCGGGCGGAACAACAAAGGGCGTGGCCGCGGCGCGGCCACGCCCTTTGTGCGCGTCAGGTGTTGTGGTGGGGTTTGTCGGTGCCGAGCAGCCGTGCGATCTTGGCGCGTTTGACCTCGCTCATGGGTGGTGCGGTGTCGACGAAGGCTTGGATGTCGGCTTCGATGTCGGGGTCGGTCAGGTAGCGGACGAGTGGGCCGGTCGGCGGCGTTGCTGGCTCGGCTTCGTCGGTGTCGTGGTCGGGTCGTCGTTGCCGGGGTACCCGGCGCGGTCGCGGGGTGGTCATGTTTCGCCTGGTGGTGTGTGCGGCGTCGGGCGGGGCCGAGCGGCGGCGGTGGTGGTGGTTGCGTTCATCGGTGGCTCCTCGTCTGCGCCCTTGGGCGCGGCGGTGTCGTGGGCGCGGAGGGCGCGCACGAGTGCGGTTGCGGTCTGGTTGGACAGGTGGTGGCCGTCGCGGCGTAGCTGCCGGGCCAGGGTGGTGCGGGTCAAACTGGCCCCCGCTGTGGTGAGCCAGTCGGCGGCTTGGCGCGCGGCGGGCAGCAGTGCCCGCACGGCGGGGTCCGGGACCGTCGCGGACTGGTCCGCCGTGTCCGGGACTGGTCCGGGCTCGGGCCGTGTGGGTCCGGGCTCGGGCTGGTCGGGTGCGGGCTGGGGCTGGTCGGGTCCGGGCGGCCGGTCAGCAGCCTCGGCTGGGCGGGTTGAGGTGGCGGGGTCGGCTCTGCCCATGGCCATCTTGACCATGGCCAGGAAGCCGAGCGCGGGTAGCGCTGCGGCGATCCAGCCGATGACGGAGTCTTCGGCCTCGACGACCTGGGCTGCCAGGGACAGCGCCACCGCGCAGGTGAGGGTCGCGGCGGGGAACAGCACGGGCTTTGCGTGGCGCTTGCGGCGGCGCATCTCCAAGCCGGCGGCGATGCTCGCGGCCTCCAAGGTGACCGCGTCGGCCCAGGCGAGCCACCCTGTCTGGCCGTGGGAGGCCGCGACGTCGTGGACGTGGCGGAAGGAGGCCGCCCCGGCGGCGGCTCCGATGGCGAGCATGATGACCGTCTGCACGATCCCTTCGATGCGCTCGCCGCGCGGTCGGCCGCTCAGCCGTTGAGTCGGGTGCAGCGGTGTCGGGTCAGTCATGTGCCTCCTTGCGGGGTCTGCTCGTGGGCGGTCGGGTGGTCGGTCGGGTCAGGTGCATGTGTGTGCCTTCCGTGATGGGTGGCGCTCGGCCCGCAGTGGCGCGGGCCGGGCGTACTGGTGCGACATCTGGTAATCCGGTTTGTCAGCGAGATCGAACGCGACGATCCGCTGACAAACGATCTTGAAAACCTGACAGGTGCTGACAGTGCAGGTCACAGCCTTGATCACGCTTGATCACGCCTGTGTGAGCTGCATCTCAGCGGCCAGGTTTGCGCGCTGACAGCGCCGTCTGTCAGCGCTGTGGCCCGCTGACGGGAGGGTCTGTCAGCGGGGAAGGTGGTCGGCGAGCTCGGCCAGTCGCACCCTCGCAGGGGCGGTGGCGGGCTGCCAGATGGCGGTGGCGGGGTGGCCGGTGCCGTCGTTGGTGGCCACGAGTAGCCGACCGTCGGCGACGGCGGGGTGGGCGGCCAGCCGGGTACGGAACGACTTCTCCGCCCTCGGGCTGGACAGGCGGAACAGGATCGCGTCGCGCCGCCCGCTGGCTTGGGCGAACGCGGCGTAGTCGTCGAGCTTGGCGATGACGCGATGGGTCTTCTCGGTGCCTTGGTCCTGCTCCAGCCAGAACGTGATTCGCCTGCCGTGCTCGGTCCAGTCGCCGTAGCCGTCCGGGCGCACCAGGTCCCCGGTGACGGCGCGGCACGCCGCCTCCGACCACCAGTTGCTCAGTTGCGCGCCGCTGGTGTTGCGGGCGTGGCCGATCAGGTCGACGAACAGATCGTTGGCGGCCAGGAGGTGGCCGAGGCGGGGGCTTGCCGCCAGGCGGTTGATCTTGTTGCGGATGGTGGAGAACTTCGGGGTCGGCTGGTCGTCGCGGGCGGCGAGGTAGACCTCGCCGATCAGGTCGAGGGTCCAGCGCCACTGCTCGCTGCCGGGGCGTACGGCGTCGCGGAAGCGGGCCAGGATGCCTCGTGAGTTGAGCAGCACGAGGCGGTTGCGGGCGGTGTGGATGTTGCCGAAGGCCAGGGTGCAGACCTGCTCGGTGGTGAAGACGCGGTGCTGGCCGAGCAGGTCGATCAGCCACCGGTCGCGGGGCATGAGGCGGCGCATCTCGTCGGCGCTGTTGGCCCCGCCGGGCGGGGCCGTACGCAGGGCGTTGACTTTGTGTGGCTGGTTTCTTGGGATCATCCTTATGAGTCCCTTCTCGCAGGGGCGGCTGTTGGGTGCGGCTGACCTGCGGTGTCAGGTGGTCGGGGGGTAGAGGTTCTGCCGGAGGTTGCCGACCGGGCGAGGCTTGGACTGAGGGTCGGGGTCAACGGACGCTGCCCGGCGGCAGGATCGGCCCGGCACTGCCGAACGTGTCCGGGCTGGACAGCTCCGCTCCATGCGGATGTTGGGTAGTGGGCTGCTGTTGGGCGAGCGGGCCGAGGCGGCGGGCGTCGGCAAGCCGCCGCCGCTCGGCGGCGGGCAGGCCGCGGGCGCGCGCTGCCTGGCGGAGCAGTTCGGCGCGGCCGGGCCAGACCGGCGGGGCCGGTCGGGCGCGCAGCGTGAACGGCTCGGCGTTGCGTCCGGCGATGACCAGGCGGCAGACCATGCCGTAGGCGTCGCGGTGGATGAGGTCTTCGGCGGCGAAGTAGGGCTTGACGTGGTGGGCCAGGTCGGCGGCGTCGGACGGGGCCAGGGCGAAGAACACCTTCGACCGGGCGTTGGCGTCGATCGCCGCGAACACTGACCGGGACAGCTGTCCGAGGTGCTGGTGCGCGAGGAGTAGCGACAGCCGCAGCCCTCGGGCGTCGGCCAGGGCGTCGTCCAGGCCGATGGGCAGGTTCACGAAGTTGTGCGCCTCGTCGATGACCAGCGACGCGTCCCGCCGCCGCGCCTCCGGTAGCGCCGAGCGGCGTCCGGCGGTGTGCAGCAGCGCCGCCAGCAGCAGACTCCCCGCCAACCTGACGGTGTCCTCGCCCATCGACTTGGGCAGCCGCACCAGCAGGATGCCGCCGTCCAGGACGTCGGACAGGGAGAACGTGGAGCGGGGCACGCCGAACAGCCCGGCGGCGAAGCGGCGCGACAGCACCGCCCGCAGCTTGGACAGCAGCGGCCCCGACTGTTGCGCGACCAGGCCGGGGGTCTGCTCGTCCCACCAGGACCAGAACGCGTGCAGGTCCACCGTCCAGCCGTCGTGGCCGCGCCGGTCGGCCCGCGCCAGCGCCGCCCGGCGCAGGCGCGGGTCGGACAGCAGCCGGGGCAGGTCGGCCAGGCTCGCCCCCGGCAGCCGCATCAACGTCAGCAGCGCGTGGCGGGCCAGGTCGTCGGTGCGAGGCCCCCACGTCGCGGCCCAGACCTTTGCCATGACCCCGACGAGCTGATCGGCCGTGTCGTAGGGGTCGTCGGCCAGTTCGAGGAGGTTCAGCGCGGCCGGCGCCTGCGTCTCGTCGGGGTCGATGAGCACCAGCCGCTCCGCTGCCTCGGGCGGTAGGCGGTCGAGCAGGTCGCGGGTCAGGTCTCCTTTCGGGTCGAACACGGCCACGCCGCGCCCGGCGCGTACCTCGCCGAGGGTGTAGTTGAGCAGCAGCGTGGACTTGCCGGTGCCGGTCGGGCCGAGCACGTGCAGGTGGTAGCGGGAGTCGGCCACGTGCAGGCCGACGAGCCTGCCGGAGGCGTCGGCGTCGGTGACCCCCAGCGCCTTCGGTCGTGCGCGGGCGGGGTCGCCTTCGGGTCGAAGACGAAGGCGGGCCGCAGAAGTCTGCGGCCCGCCGGTGCTGTCGTGCGTGGGTTTGTCGGCTGTCATGGGTGGGGTTCTCCGTCGTCGAGGGTGAACGGGTCGGGGTCGTCGTCGATCACGGCGAGCCCTTCGGGTGCGCTCCACCGGCTGTGGGTCCAGCCGGAGGTATGCGCGGTCGGCGGCTCGGCATCAGGCTGGGCCGCGTTCCTGGGTGACAGGCGCGTGCGGGCGGCCACATCGAATCCGTGCCGTGCCGGGTCGGTCGGGAAGTGCAGCAGCAGCGCCAGCTCGTGCGCGGACGCCAGCAGCCACTGCCCCCGCGAGGCGCGGCGATCGGCCACCGCCCGCCCGGCCCGGCGCAGCAGCCGGGGGCGAAGCTTGGCGGCCACGACGAAGCCGTGCGCCATCGAGCGGGCCTCCGCGCGGGCATACGCCCTGCCAGGCCGCACGGACAAGGTGCGGATCGCCACGAGCAGATGCGGTCCGGTGGCCAGCTTCTCGCCCGCCTGGCGCATCTCGGCCCGTTGCAGTGCATCCGGCGGCTGTGGCGTGGACTTCGCCGTGCCGGCCGCCGGGGTGCGGGAGTCGGTCAGCATGTCCAGGGCGAAGGTCACCACCCCGGACACGCCCCGCACTAGGCCGTCGGCGGCGATGGAGGCGACACCGCGGCGGGCCTTGACCGGCCCGCGCGCCGCAGCCCTCAGTGCCTTGATCCGGCGGCCGGATGCGGGACGGACCAGCACTTGCAGCACGTTCGGGCCGCCCTCGCTGCGCAGCGCCTCGAACACCGCCCGCAGAGGGTCACCTTCTCCGGCCGCGTCCGTACCGAGCCGGGTGTCGTCGACCAGCGGCCCGAGATCGGTGTGGGTCGGCACCAGCTCGAACCCGGCAGCGTGCCAGCCCTGGCGGGTCGCAGGCGCGGTGAACTGCCTCGTGAGCGCGCCCGGCCATGCCAGCCGGACCTCCTTGGCGACCGCCGCAGCGGTGACCCACGGCGGAACCCACACCGTCAGCGCCAGACGGCCGCCCTCGGCGTGGACCTCCATGGCCAGCGGCGGCTTGGCCAGACGCGGGCCGCTGCTGGCCCGTGCGGCAAGCGAGGCCAGCAGCTTCCAGGCGGCAGCCGACTGACCGATGCGGGTCTGGCGCGGCGGAACGACTTCCAGCCAGGTGGCCGAGCGCACCGCGGCCAGCCACCAGCGGGCGCGCACCGCCCGGACCACCACGACGGCGGCTACGGCCAGCACGATGGCAGCGGCCAGCAGGGCGCGGTGGGTGTGGGCCCAGTCTCGGGCAGCGGTCAGCAGGCCGGACAGCCACCCGTGCGGATCGGGAGGGTGGTCGGTCCATGACTCGGACTGCGGCGACGGCGACGGGGACGGCTTGGGCTTGGGCTTGGGGACGGCAGCCAGCAGGACTACCGCGATGATCGTCGGGTTCATCGTCATCACTTCCTTCTGGGTGGTAGGGGCAGGCAGCAGGACTCGGTAGGTCATGCGGAACTCCAGGTGAACGGCGCGCAGGCACGCTGTGGTGTGCTGCGACGAGCGGGAAAGCCGCCCCGGCACGACTGCCCAGGCGGCATGAGCGGAAAGCGCTCATAAGTAAAGAGGAATTGATCTTGGGCAGGGCTCACAAGATCAACGAAACTTTCTCGGAAATCCAGATCGGGCCGCCACGAGAGTCGGTGATCTAGTCTTCATGTGGTGGTGACGGCCGGACTGTCCGGATCGTCGAGGCACCAGGCGCAAGGCGGCGCGCGGGGGCGACAACCGGAGTGCATCCGGGACGCGATCCTCGTTCGCTTGTTCGAGCCCCGGCGGATGTCGCAGCACGCCGGAGCAGACACGGTCACCGCCGACCGGCCACCCTTGCCGCCCACCCTGCCTCCGGCGTGTCCACGACAACCCGCACGTGTTGCCGCTGGAAGGACACGCCGTGCCAATCCGTCACGGGCTGCCCGCCCGCCTCGGTCCGGACACGATCCGCGCCGACGACCGCCGGGACGCCGACTCCGGCTCGCTTGATGCTGCGCTCGACGATCACGAGTGGCCCTACTACCCCATGGATCAGATCCGCTGGCTCGTGCGCCGACTCGCTCGGCCCCGCGTGCCGGCCGCCGTCCTCCACGCTGACGCGCCGCTGCCCGACCCGGCCGACGACCCGGCCGAGGACGGGTTGAGCGTGCCCGAGGTGATGGCGGTCGTCGGCGTCAGGTCCGCCCCGCCGGAACTGGTCGACCGGGTGTGGAGCTACGTCATCGCCGCGACCAGAGCCCACCGCGGAGCTTGGAACCTCTACGCCCTGGGCCTTGCCCGCCCGGGACTGCACCGGCAGGCAGACGGGGTCGCGCTGCGGCGTCCGCCCACCGTCAAGCGCGACGTGCAGCACGTGATGGCCGCAGAGATGCTGGTCGAGATCCACCGCACCGAAGCCGACGAACACGGCCGAGCGGTGTACGGCTTCGACATCGCCAAGCCCTACATCTTCGCCCGGCTGCGCGACCACTGCCTCTACACGGTCACCGTCAAGCGGTGGAACCGGCACAACCGCGCCCGCCGCAACCTCGACCTGGCCGGGTTCGAGCTACTTCACGAGATCCTGCCCGACGGCAACGCCCACTCGCGCCTGCACCATCAGCCCGGCCGCGCCGACGCGTACTCCACCCTGGCCCGCCTGGTCACCCAGACCGCCGGGCGGCGCGCCGGACAGCGCCTGTCGCGGCCCGACGCCGCGCTGATCGCCTTGACCCGCCTGATCGGCTACCCCATGACCGACGCCGCCCGCCTGCTCGGCCTGTCCGAACCGGCCGCGCGGATGCGCGCGCACCGGGCGGTCAAGCTCGTCACCGCGCTGCTGGCCCACGAACGCGCCGACGAACTGGCCCAGCGGCGGCATCGGCCACCGCCCAGCTGACCAGCAGGTGCTACCGGTCGCCGGAGCCGGATGCGGCTTCGGCGAACCGGTCCCCGCCGACCGACACCCGCTGCAACTGAAACAGCACGTCGTAGACCATCGTCAACAACTGCGACTGCACCTGCGGGTCAGGGTCCTCATCGACCGCGAGCGCGACCTCGTCCCACTCGTCGCCGCACACCCGGATCGTCACGCCGAACGAGTCGTGCTCGAACAGCAGACTCCAGTCCGGTCCGTGCACCAGCACCACCGCACCCGCGCCGGTGTCGTACACCCGCGTCTCACCCTCAACGACCGCGACCCGCTCAGTGACGGCCTCAGCATCGGCGATGACCCGCTGCGCCACCGGTGACGCCGCGACCGGCACGAACTCGCTGCAAGCGCCGAACAGGTCCCCGCCGTGGCCGTAGCGGGCCACATCCTCACCCGGATATGCCAAGGTGTCGGCCAGCCGCTCGGCGAACCTGCGCCGCGACAGCGCATCGGCGCTCAACCCGGCAGGCGGCGCGCCGACCCGCTGACCGCGCCGCCACACCCGGAACCAGCCCAACCCGGCGATATAGCCATGACCAGCCGGAGCCTGCGCGCCCGCCACATCGGCAGACGCCATGGCGTCACTCAGGCGCGTCACCGCGTCCTCCACCGTCCACGCGGCGGCACGCTCGGCCTCAGACATCACACCCACAGCTTGACACCACCGCACCGCACGGGCGAGCCCAACCGGGCCAGCACCGGCGTCAGGGTGCGGGCTGGGGCTGGGAACGGAGCTTGACGATCGCCTCGGTGCTGCGGCCGGCGTGGATGTCCTCCTGCTGGGCGGGGGTGGCCTCCTTGACCAGCTTGCGGACCGAGGCGAACGACCGCGACGACACCTGCACGTTGTAGCCGCCCGACTCCTTGTACGGCGAGTCCGAGGCGTAGCAGTGCGCGCTGCGGTGCTCCGCGCTGCCGACCGCGTCATCCGGGTCGTGGCCGTGCGTGTGCCAGACGCAGCACCACAGACACCACACCTTCAGCTCCTCGCGGTGGACAAAGCCCGCGACAAGCGGATAGACCGGGTTGTCGTCATCGCCGTCATCGATCGTCACGAGCCGATCCTAGACACCTGCGGCGGGGACGTCCGCCGCCGCGACCCAGCAACCTGCCAGCCGCCGCAACGGGAGTGCGCCGCTTGTCCCCACCTGGCAAGATCAGCAGATGAACGTCGGACACGCGGACCTGATGCACGTCGCCGCGACCTTCCTGCGGACCCACCCCGAGTACGTGGACGACCTGTCCGCGTGGTCGGCATGGGCGCTGCCGCGCGGCTTGGATGCCGCCAGGTCGAGGCACCTGGGGTCCACGAGTTCTGCGCGGCCACCGGTGCGGGCCGCGCGTGGCTGCGGCCGTGGCGGCGTACCTGCCGCGAACGGCTGGGCATCGTCTGAGCCGAACCCGCCGGGGTAGAGCGCGGCGCGTTAGCACACCACCGTCCACTTGATCGTCTCGGCGTCCCGCGCGTCCATTGGCTTCCCGCACGAGCCTGGGAGGCCCCGTGAGCAGCCGTATCGACCAGACCTACCGCGACGCCCGGCAACTTCTCGACCGCCACCGCCCCGGCGGCCACCGATGCGACCAAGCCCGATGCGCGCACGAGACATGGCCGTGCGCGGCGGTGACCACCGCCCGGCGCGTCATCGCCACCTATGCCGACCCACCGGCCCCGCCACCGGCCGCGCCCCACGGCCCCGAACGGGCCGACACCGCCCGCGTGTGGCTGCTGACCACCGCCGCCTACCAGGTGCCCCCGACCGCGCCCCTGGCCGCCGACATGGGCAACGTCATGGAACTGCTGCACCGCATGGGCACCGCCTCCCTCGCCCAACTCGCCGTACGACTCGGCCGCCCCCGCACCGGTCATCGCCCTCATCCTGCGCGCCCTCACCACCTGCGGCTGGGCCACCCACACCGCCACCGCCTGACCATCGACAGTGCCCGCCTGCAGGGGCAGGCGGGCACTTGTCTGGCGTGGGGGCAGGCGATGCCGGTAGCCCCGGCGGGGCGGGCGGTGTACTACTGCTGGAGGCCCTCTCGAAGGCCTCGCCACGCGTTAGGCCCGTATCACCGGAGATCGGCAAACGGTGTCCACCGTGCTGAGGTATTGCCATTCATGACTGACAGCAGCCGGGTACGGAACTCGTCCGCCACGAGATCGCCGCTGGCGAGCAGCGGAACGGCCGCGGTCACCATCTTCAGTTCGCGAGCCTCACGGAAGAGTGGCCAGTCCGGGTCCGACGTGACGTCGTAGCCGTAGCTGGCCGCGAGCGCGTTGTGGGCGCCAGCCCGGCCGAAACGCGCTTCTCCGACAGCGACAGCGACGAGGTCGACCTGCCACGGTCCTTGCGAGGTGGCGTCGAAGTCGCAGAACAGTGCTCTGCCATCGCGGTCGCGTAGAAGGTTGCCGACGTGCGCGTCACCGTGGATCAGGTGCAGGCCAACCCGTCCGCGTACCTCCTCGATCTGGGGTTCGAGGCGGTCGCACCAGGCTCTCAGGAACTGCTCGTCTGTCCGGGTCAAGCCCTCCGCGTCCTTGAGCCGAGATCGCGCATCCGAGATCGGATCCCACAGCGGTAGCTCGAACGGTGGTAGGCCCAGGCCGTGAAAGCTCCGCAGGGCCATACCGAGATCGTCTGGGCCGAGTGCAGGGTCGTGTTGGCTGATGTAGGTCCAGACGGTCGCGAGCAGGCCGTCGATCTCGACGGGCTGATCTCCTACTTGGGCCAGACGAATGGTCGGTGCGTCAATCGCTTCGAACCACCTCGCCAGCCTTACGACCTTCGAAACGCGGGACTGCAGCTGATGTGATCGCGTGATCCGAACGACGACGCCTGCCTCGGGCAGCGCGAACACGGCGTTGTTGGTAAGGCGAAGCAGTGTGGCATCGTCCGACGGAAGCGACAGCCTGGAGGCGACGCCGGCCATCGCCCGGGTCATGACCGCCTCGGAGAACCGGCCCTCTGATGACTTCATGGGCGGGGCGCAAACTGGGCTAGCGCGTTCGCAAAGTCGGCGACGTCGGATCGCCCGCGGCTGTGCCGTATGTCGCGGCGGACGTTGCCGATGCGGTCGAGGATGCGGCGTGAGGTCAGGTGCTGGCCGAACTTGACGACGTTCGTCCCGACGCGAATGGCCTCGTCTGGGTGCCCGGCAAGGAAGTACGCACTGCAGAGGCCGACCCGGTTGAGGACCATGGACCGCTGGTTGGTGGGCTCGAAGTTGGCTATGGCTGTCTTGACCCACTCGACGGCGGTGTCTCCATAACGTTGGTCTTGCCGGGCGAGGTCGCGGTAGACGCGCCCATACTGTGCCAACAGTTCTCCCTGGTCGTAGAAGCGGATCCACGCTGGTTCAAGATCCCAGTCGATCCGGTGGAACTCCTCGCGGGCGGACTCGAGATTGTTCAGGGCCGCCGTGTGGTCCCCAAGCGCAGCCAGGGATGCAGCCTCGGATCCTGCGAGCAGGGCTCGCAGGGCGGGAGTGCCCGATGCAGCCAGCCCTTCCGCCGCACGCCGCAGCAGGTATGCCGCATCGACGTTGTGATGGAGGTGCTGAAGTTGTCGTGCTTGGCAGTAGCGCACGCGCGCGGCGAGCCTGGCGTCGCCGGCACTTGATGCGAGGCTCTCGGCGATGGTGAAGTGCCTCTGGCTCTCTGCGTGATTGCCAGCATCGAACGCAGTCCATCCGGCAAGCTGGCGAATGCCGGCGAGCGCAACCATGAACTTGCTGCGCTGAGCCTCGCCGGCATCCCGGCTCAGGAGCGATGTGGCCGATTCGGCGAGTTCTGCGACGTGCCGGCACAGCAGGCCACCGCCCACCTCACGGTCGACGGAACCGTAGAGTTCCGTGACGGCGGTCAGGCGGGCCGCGTCGGCCGCGCCGATGCGCGTGATGCCGACGGTCGATCGTCCCAGCAGGCCGGAGGTAGCCGCGATCGCGGCGATGCGTCTGAGAATCTCCCGACGTTGAGGGTTCCGCGGTCCGAGCTCGGCGACGTCACGCTGGTCTCGCCGAGCGCGGGGTGTGACCGCGGTACGTGAGGGACGGTCGATGTACAGCCCCAGCTCGGCAGGCGTCATGCCGAAGAACGCGGTCAGTCCGTCCCGGTACTCCTTGGAGGGCCACCGTCTTTCGCCGCGTTCGAACGCCCCGATCATGTTGGCCGTCAGCCCGGCCATCTGGGGCCGGGTCCCTCGTTCACGGCACAGCCTGGCGATCGCGGCGTTGGCACCGTCGGCCACCTCCTGCCGTGACATGGGACGCCCTGATCCCGACGGGGACACGCGGCCCAGCCGAGCAGCCATCAACTGGTTGTTCACGTTGGCGTCGTCCGCCTGCCTGACTCCCATTGCGTGACCTCGACAGGGCCGTTAGCGGGAACGGCCCGCATGGGGTACGTGTCCCGGCGGGCAGTTCAGTCCGAACAGTATTTCGCATGGCAGGGATGCCATCAAGTCAGAACCCGCGTCCAGGCATCCAATGGACATGCACCATGCAGCTTCCCTGAATTCGGAAGCTTTCAACTCTTCAACAAATGCGCGCCACGATTGCCGATCGAATCTCAATACCGGACCGTGTGGATCTTTTGAGTCACGGACGGAGACATGGTGGACGTCCGAGGTGTCATCAACCTCGACGCAGTTCGAGTCGGGAGCACTCCTGCTCGACTTCTTCCATGTCCGGCTGGGCTTATCCTTCATGTACGGCTCTCCGTGCTTGCTGGCCGATTTCGATAAGGAAGTCGAGGCTCTCGCTTGGTGACCACGCCGCGCTTCGGAGCGCGTCATACAGATCAAGGTACGTTGCGACGACTCCTTCTTCGGTCAGGATAAGATCATCGGTTACCGTGTCGACCGCTACGACGACAGGGTCTTCAGGATCCGGATATCGGTACCAGGCGAACGCGGATCGGGGCACGGCTCGAATGGCCGTCGAAGGCGTAAGGGGCAGGATCCTTATCGTCAGCTTCGACCACTCACTCGGCAGCGCAACCATGTGATCAAGCTGGTCTGCGAAAACGCCGACCGGAACGGCAGGCCTGCGGACAGCGACTTCATCGATGATCACTTCGTACGTCGGTCCGCCGCTCCTACGCACTGCTCGTTGCCGTGAAGCCCGTGCTTCGATGGCCCGCGCCGGGTCGTAGTTCGCCGCTCGTGGTCGTTCGAGCTGCGTTCTGGCCTCGGTGTATGCCGGTAGCTGAAGGAGCCCGGGGAGAAAGGTCATCTGGTACTCGTGTATCTCGCAGGCGCCCGCCTCAAGGTTCGCGTAACCGGCCTGACGACGCCCCATCTCATCGGAGTAGCGCGACCACCATCCACGTACCCGTGCTTCTCGAGCAATCACCATGAGCGACTCCCGGGCGCCCGACTCGATGTCGAAGACGTCCAGAAGTCTCGCGAGTTGGTCGAGGTCGGGAGCCACGTGCGCGTTTTCGAGAGCGCTGATGCGCTGGCGCGCGACTCCGCTCTTGGCGGCCAATGCACTGGCGGAGTAGCCAGACCTGCCTCGAAGGTTCCGTAGTTCGATCGCAAGTCGGCGGCGCCGTACCAGCGGGCTGATCACGATGCGACACCTCCCGACCCGTCGTGACTCATTGTGATGACGAGCTTAGCGCCGATTTCGCGTAGTCGAGCCGGCCGCCAACGCCGCCGACACGAGCCTGCGCAGGTGGAGGCGTGTTCAACCGCTAGAACGACCAATAGACCGAGTAATGGATCGGGGTTCCGCCAACCCCGGACTGTCCGTGAATGTGGATGCCAGCACGAAACGCGTCGATGAAGCTCCTGTTCGCCGTTGCTGCCGCTGGGGCGTGGCGGCGGACAGGTCATCAAGCCCGAGCACCTGGTGAAGGGGAATGCCATGTCCGGCCCGATGCACGGTTCCACGATCGCCGCCGCGGCGTACGCGATCCGTGTGCACTGCTCGATCAGCTGGCCCGAAGGATCACGTTGCCTGAACTGTCACCAGCGGTTCCCTTGTCAGGTCCACCGGTTGGCCTACGAGACGCTGGTCGACGACGGCTGGACCGATCTGCAGATCGAGGCACTGGATCAGCGGACGGGGCCCTGGTCATGATGATCGTCGCTTGGAAGCACGACGCGGCCCTGCTGGCGCAAGCGCAGGCGCTGCTGGACAGTCATCGCCCTGGACCTGGCGGGCTGTGCCAGGGCTGCCACGAACTGGGTCACCTGACGTGGTCTCCCTGCCCGCAGGCGGGCTGGGCGCGGGCCGTCGTGGACGCCGAGGCCGAGCGAGGCGCGCAGTGAGACCGCTGTCGGCAAGAGTCCTGACCGTGTGGAGCCCGCCGCGCGAGACGATCTACCACGCGCTCCTGGTGGATCCGTCACGCTGCTGGACGGTGGCGCAGGTTGCCGAGGTTGCGCCAGGCGTGTCGGTTGAAGCTGTCCGCAGCACACTGCACCTGCTGCTCGGCGATGCGGTGATGGAGATCGTGCCTCGTCAACGGCTGCTGACGTTGCGCCTGGCCCCTGACGGCGCTGACGTCCTTGGCAGGACCATTGCCGACTGGGAACCGGGCCACACGATCGGCGACATGTCCGGCGCGAAGGCAGGGCAGCGATGACCACCCAGGTATGGCGCGCAGCGGTAGCAGCAGATGCCCTGGTAGGTGCCGTAGCGGCTCAGGCCGTCATCGACCGGCACCTACGTTCCGATCATGGTGGCCGCTGCGTCGGCTGTGGCGAGTTGGAGCCCTGCTCGCAACGCGAACTCGCCCACGTGGCGCTGCTCGGGCACGGCCAGCTGCCCCGGCGACGGCCACTCGCCGCGCTTCCCCCCAAGATCGGCCACACCACCTTCAACGCGTGGGAAGCGCGCTAGCACCTCGATGCTCAGCATGCTGACCGCGCCGTGTTCAGCACCTACAACGCAGCAGACCGCAAAGACCGCAGCCGGTCGCCAATGAGAGGACGACGTCATGGACAGCGCTCCGCCCCTAACCGTCAGCCAGTGGACCGGCGCGGAGGCGCGGGTTCTGCGCGCCGCGAAACGCATGAGCGTCCGGTCGTTCGCAGCGCACCTGGGCGTGGCCGCCCGCACCGTGTCGTACTGGGAGTCTGAAGGGCAGCGGATCACGCCGCGACCAGACATGCAAGCGATCTTGGATCAGGTGCTGGAGTCGGCCACCGCCGAGGTCCGGTATCGGTTCGCGCTACTGGCCGCGCCCACAGCTCAGCCGATGGGTCAGGACCCTTTGCGGCATTCCGATCCGCCATAGTCAACTCGCTGCGTCATTCCCAGCGATGGTGATCAACGGAATCTGCGACTCCACGGCCGTCATGCCGCCATGCATCCCGACAAGGCTGGACTCGGCGGCCGGCTCACGCTTGGTCGCCACCAGCGCCCAATCGTCGTTGCAGATAGCCACGACATCACCGATGCGGGCGCGGTGTTCGTCGCGCACAGGACCGAACAACCCTTGCGCTACGGCTTCGTCCCGAAGGAGCACCTGCGCGCGGGTGCCCAGCTTCGCCGTCCAGCGGTCGCGTACGTCCGTGCTGGCGCCCGGCCTGGTGTGCAGGTACCGAACTCGTGCCTCCCCCGCGACGACACGCAGTCCTTCGCTCAGGTCGGGCTCGGCGTCGATGTCGATGCGGCGGTGCGGTGGGATGTCGAGTTGGCCGTGGTCGGCCGTGATGACAAGCGCGGCGTCGGCGGGGAGTCCCTCCACGAGCCGCTGCACGAGTCTGTCTGCGGTCTGGGCGGCCTGCCACCACTGCGGTGACGAGTTGCCATGCAGGTGAGCGGCGGAGTCCATGCCGGAGTAGTAGCCGTAGGTGAGACTGCGCTGCTCCCGCTGCAGAGCTGCGATCATGCCTTCCGCCAATGCGTCGGTGTCGGGTGCCATGACGTATCCGCGCCTGCCGGTGGTCACCTGTGTCAGGCCGCTGGTGGCGAGGTCCGGGCGGTTGACGATGGTGACAGCGACTCCGGCGGCCCGCAGCGCGTCAAGGATCGACGGAACCGGTTGCCAGATGGGCGGGTCGGGGTCATCAGCCCAGCGTGTGTGTACGAGCACGCGGTCGGTGTCGGGCACGTTGAGGGTGTAGCCGAGGATGCCGTGATCGCCGGCCATAGCGCCCGTGCACAGGCTGACGATGCTGGTGGCGGTGGTCGAAGGGAAGCCGGTGCTGATCGGGCGTGCTGCGCCGAGTTCGCCGGTCAGGATGGCGTGGAAGGTCGGTGTGCGCTCTGGGTCGGCTGGCACGTTGTGCCAGCCCATACCGTCCAGCAGGAGCAACGCGACTTTGCGGGCACCCGTCAGATGGTCGGCCACACCGAGCGGGTCTGTGAAGCCGGGCAGGCCGAACAGGGTGGCGACGCCCGGGAGAATCTTCGCGAGATCGGAAGTCAACAGGGTTCCCTTCTGCGGCTGGGGGTCCCGGTCGTCCGGGACCCCCAGCGAGGTCAGCTCAGCGCGAGCAGTTCGCGGGCCGCGGTGTGCGCCTCGCGGAGCGCGTCCGGCAGGCGCTCAGCGTGGCGGCCACCGGCGTTGGCGATGAACGTAGTGCCTCCGGCTCCACCGCCCACGGCCTTGCCTGCGGCTTGCAAAAGCCGGACCGCCTCGACTCCGGTCTTGTCGTGGAATGCCGTGTTGACGACCGCGACGAGGTTGGCCTTGTCGTCCTGGACGCAGCCGAGGATCACCGCCGCGGGCTCGCCGGATGGCAGCGCCGCGAGGACCGTGGTCGCGACGCTGCGCAGCTCGGCGCCGGTCGTCTCGGTCACTACCTCGGCCAGGATGCGTACCCCGGCGCTCGGCTGGATGCGGTCAGCGAGGCGGCGTGCCTTCGCGCTGAGCTGGTCCTGGCGGTACGAAGCGAGCTGCTTTTCCGCCGCGGCCAGGGTGCCCAGCCGCTGGGAGAGCTGCTCGACGATCCTGTCGGGCCGCGCGCCGAGTAGCTCCCCGAGCTCGCGCAGGACGGCGCGTTCGTGGTTGGCGTGGCGCAGCGCGTCGATGCCGACGAGCGCCTCGACCCGGCGCAGGCCGGCACCGATCGAGGACTCGGCGAGGATGCGGACCGGCCCGGCTTGGCTGCCGTAGCCGACGTGGGTGCCGCCGCACAGCTCGCGGGAGAAGTCGCCGATGTCGACGATGCGTACGACGTCGCCGTACTTCTCGCCGAACAGCGCCGTCGCCCCAGCCGCATCGGCCTCCGCGCGCGTCGCGTGCCAGACCCGCACCTCCGGGTTGCCCAAGACACGCTGGTTGACCTCGTCCTCCAACGCGGCGAGCTCGTCCGGGCTGATGGCGTCGAAGTGGCTGAAGTCGAAGCGCAGCCGCCCTGGTTCGACCAGCGACCCGTGCTGGCGGGCGTGGTCGCCGATGCGCTGGCGCAGCGTGGCGTGCAGGACGTGGGTCGCGCTGTGCGAGCGCGCGGTCGCCTGGCGGCGCTGCTCGTCGACCGTCGCCATCACTGCCTGCCCGGTGGTCACCACGCCGGTGGTCACGTGCGCAGTGTGCACGTGCAGGCCGTCGAGCCCATAGCGGGTCTTGTCGACCCGCAGCACCGCACCATCGCCGGTCGTGAGGGTGCCGATATCGCCGACTTGGCCGCCCGCTTCGGCGTAGAACGGGCTGCGGTCGAGGATCACCTCGACCCGCTGGCCTTCCACCGCCGCCTCGACCGGGCTGCCGTCGCGCAGCAGCCCGAGTACGGTCGCCTCGCCAGCGAGGTCGTTGTAGCCGATGAAGGTCGTGCGCCCGTGCCGGCCCGCGATCTCGCGGTACACGTCCAGCTTGACCAGGCCGGGAGTCAGGTCCGCGCGTGCCGCCTTCGCCTGGCGGCGCTGGGCGTCCATGAGCTGCGCGAACCGGTCCCGGTCGAGGTCCAGGCCCGCGTCGGCCGCGATCTCCACGGTGAGGTCGATCGGGAAGCCGTACGTGTCGTGCAGCTCGAACGCGGTCTCCGCCGGCAGCGCGCCACCGGGCCGCGACTGCTTGATCGCGGTGTCGAGCAGCTTCGTGCCCTGCCGCAGCGTGCGGTCGAAAGTGTCCTCCTCCCGGGTGACGACCTTGCCGATGAGCGAACGCTGGCCGACCAGCTCCGGCCAGACGTCGCCGAGGTTGTTGATGACACTGCCGGTGAGGTCGTCGAGGATGGGCTGCTCGACGCCGAGCAGCCGCGCGTGGCGTACCGCACGGCGTAGCAGCCGCCGCAGCACGTACCCGCGGCCCTCGTTGGACGGCAGCACGCCGTCGGCGACCAGGAACGCCGCCGACCGGACGTGGTCGGTGATCACCCGGTACGAGACCTGCTGCTTCGGCGGCAGGGTCCCGTACTCCTCGCCGGTGATCTCCTGGAGGCGGTGCATTGTCGGCGCCACCAGGTCGGTCTCGCAGATGTAGCGCGCGTCCTGCAGGATCAGCGCCATCCGGTCGATGCCCATGCCGGTGTCGATGTTCTTCCCCGGGAGTTCGCCCAGGATCGGGAAGCCGTCCTTGCCGTCGCCCGCGCCGCGCTCATATTGCATGAACACCAGGTTCCAGATCTCCAGGAACCGCTCGCTGTTGACCGCCGGGCCGCCGTCGCGGCCGTAGGACTCGCCGCGGTCGTAGAAGATCTCCGAGCACGGTCCGCACGGTCCCGGAACGCCCATGGACCAGTAGTTGTCGGCCATGTCCAGGCGCTGGATCCGGTCGGCGGGAACGCCCAGGCGGCGCCACAGCGAGATCGCCTCGTCGTCGTCGCGGAACACGGTCACCCACAGCCGGTCCCGGTCGAGCTGGTAGCCCTCGGTCACTAGTTCATACGCCCAGGCGATGGCCTCCGGCTTGAAGAAGTCGCCGAATGAGAAGTTGCCCGCCATCTCGAAGAATGTCGCGTGCCGGGTGGTGTGCCCGACGTTTTCGATGTCCACGGTGCGGGCGCACTTCTGCAGCGACATCGCCCGCGGATGCTCCGGCACGCGCTCGCCGCTGAAGTACGGCTTGAACGGCACCATGCCCGCATTGGTGAGCAACAGCGTCGGATCATCGGGGATCAGCGACCCCGATGGCACCAGATGGTGGTCGCGCTGGGCGAAGTAGTCGAAGAAGGTACGGCGGATGTCGGTGGAACGCATGAGTCGGCCTCGCTTGTCGGATGGGGCCGACGCACCTTCAGAACCCGCCCCTGGCGCGTGCTAGCGCGCGTGAGAGCAGGGACCTCGCCGCTGACGTGGGATCAAGCCGTCTGCAGGTGCGTGCGGGGGAAGTCTGGGCAGGCAGGTCTCGCCGAGCCAGGCCGAGGGTCAGGCGAGGACGCAGTCCCCGGCTACCAGCTCGGCGCGGCTAGCTCGCCGCCCCACCGCGATCATCAGTACTTCCATTCATCCGCACCGGTGCTAAAGACGCCGGGTGTCGAGCCCATTACTACCCGGTGCGATGCGGAGCAGTCAAGCCGATTGATGACGTGTCGCGGCGAGGCGGCGTAGCCGATCGGTCAGTTCAGGTCGAGGTAGGCGCGGTAGGAGCCGATCGCGTCGGCGAGCTGGGCCACGGTGGCCGGTGCGGCCATCTCCGCGATGTGCAGGCATCGTTCCACGATGTTGTCCAGCTCGGCGCCGCTGGTAGGTGGCTGCAAGAGCAGCAGATCATGCAGGCTGCGCCCGCAGGCCCGGCCGATCGGCGTCGTGGCCAGCTCCTCCTCCAGCCTGTACCAGCCCCAGTTCGGCGAGGTGGGAATCAGCGAGCTACGGACCAGGTCGCGAACAGTCTCCCTGGCCATCACCCACTCGCCATATGCAGAGAAGTGCTGGCCACGACGTACCCGCTTGTACACCATCTGCAGCAGGACGAGTAGTTCCACCATCAGCTCTACCGATGTCCGGGGACGCTCCGCTGTCTGTGCGATGTACTTGGCGACCTTCATACGCAGCGCCGCGTCGCAGGCCGGAACGTACTGTCGGGTGTGCAGCAGGCAGGCCCGGGTGGTGCGTGCTGGCACGTCCTCGGCTCGGCTGGCCGGCACGAGGTAGAAGTCGAGCTGGTAGAGCTTGCCGCCGTTCTCGACGAGGTAGACATAGCCGATGCCACCCATCTTGTTCACGATCGTGTCGCGCCAGCCGGGCAGGATCGCATTGAACTCGGTCGTCATGAACGTGTCGAGGGCCTCGTGGAAGTCCTCGAACCACTCGTCGGCGACGCCGGCGACGAAGTCGAGGTCCGACATCCGGTCGGCCCGACCCGCCGCCAGCGACCCGCGAACATATACGTGGGTGACGTGCGGGCTGGTGGTGATCTTCTCGGTTGCCCGCTCCAGCAGGGTGAAGACCTGCGGTCGGCTCGCCGCGACGAGCTCCGCGATCGAGGCGAGTGTCATCGCCGGCCTCCGTTATCCGTAGTTCCGAGCATCAGCGACTTCTTGGCCTGCCACGCCTGGGCGGTCTCCGGCTGAGCGAGCGCGGTGTGCATGGCGGCGAGCAGGTCATACACGCGGCCCTCGGGCAGGGCGTAGCGGTAAAACAGGCGCAGCAGGCTGCGCTCGGCTGTGTCGGTATAGCCCAGCCGCGCCAGCCTGACCGCATCGTCGACGTGCCGGTCCAGCTCCGCGTCGGAAGCGGACGGGAGCATGACCGCGTCGCCGTCGTGCAACCGCGAGTGGCTGGCGAGCTTGGCGAAGCCGTCATTGCCGTAGCAGTCCAGGATCAGGTGGATCCGGTCCGGGCCGAGCAGGTTGCACGCTCCGTGAGCGTTGGTCGGCACCAGTCGCCAGAGATCTCCGACAGCCAGGTGCACCTTCGCGCCGCCGAGCACCAACCCCGCGGACCGGTTGGTCTGCAGCGGGATGTGCAGCCTGTAGTGCTCCCGCTCCGAGAGCTCGCCGTAGTCGCGGTGCTCCCACAGGAACGAGTTCGGCGCCAGCCGTGCCAGCCGCACCCACATGTAGACCAACCCGAGACTGTCCAGCAGCGCCCGGGTTGCCGGCATTCGCTCCAGCAGCGACGTCGGCACCGCCTCGCAGTCGGCGATGGTCACGTCCCCCGGGTCACCAGAGGCGTTGAACAGCGACAGGGTCCACCAACCGCCGCTCTGAAACTCGCCGTACTCCGCCACCCAGCCGTCCGGCACCGTCAGCGCCTCGTGCCGCATCCGGTCGAGCACCGCTCCGTCGAGCGCGCATACCCTACCGACCTGTTCGGCGAGGCTAGCCGGTCTCTTGTCCTGCACCAACACGTGACCGCCTCCATCCATCCATCGATGTTTCGTTGGCTCCAGCGTGTGCGACGTGCGTCCGATCGGGATAGACGGTGCCGTCGCAGGCTCGTCGCAGGGACGGCGCAGCCGTGCTGCAACACCGTGCAGACCTGCGACAGAGCTGCAACACCTATGCATCAGCCCTGCGACGCACGGCGATTCCCTCACCACCACCGATGTCCCAGGCTGGTTCAAAGCCCGAAACACGGGGTCTCACGACGTCGGGCTGACCGCCATCGACGTGCAACCACGCGAGGTGAGGTGTCGCAATCATGAAAACGACAACCGTCGAAGCCGTGCGCTTCGACAGCTCGGACCTCCGGTGGGCCAAAGCGCTCGCCGCGATCACGGGAACCGCTCAGTACGGGCTGCGCAGGTTCCCGGAACCGCCCGCATACCACGAGGTAGTCGCGCGGCTGGCTGAACAGCCGGAGGCGCCCGCGCTGAGCCGGCTGTGCGCGCTCGCCCAGCGGGATTGGCATACCCGCGGCCAGAACGGCTGCCAGTTCGCCCGGCTCGTGGCCAAGGATGCCGACACGGTCCGCTGGGACTACCACGTGCTCGACGTCGAGACCGACGCGGACAGCGAAGCCACCGCGGCCGGCGTCTGTGAGCTGGTCGCCGGTGCCGTGGCAGACCCGCATGTCCAGGTCGCCAGCATTCTGGCCCCTGGCATTGCCACGGCCGGAGAGTTGGTCGAGCTGATTCGTGCCCTGGTGCGGCGCGGGCCGTTCTGGCTGGAGCGCGACGACCTGGCCGACGGTCTGCGTCGTCTCTTCGTCCGCTACCCCGTGGACGCCGACACGCAGGCATGGGCCATGGCGTTTGCCCCGTTCGACTTCATCCCCAACACACGGCGCGGTCCGTACGCCGAGCTGGCGATCCGGGTCAAGCCCAAGCCCGAGTGGGTCTTCCACCGCAGCAGCCAGGAGCGCGAGATCGCGCACCTCGCCGACACGCCACTCACCATGAGCGACCGCCACTGGGAGGACCGCTGGTGGTCTACGAAGAGGCGCACCGAGATGATCCTCGGCGCGAAGCCTGACGACGTCTCGGCGGCGAAGGCCACCCTGACCGTTCCCGCCCAACTCCTCGCATAGGCTCGGCCATATGTCGGTATTGCGCATCAGCCAGCTGTTTCTCAAACCTGAGCGTGAAGCCGCCATGACCGAGCAGACATATCTGGACCTCGATCCCGCCGGCGGCATCATCGGCAGTGCGCCGTCGATCCTGCCTCGGCAGGTCAACATCGCCGCAGCCAGCTCGCTCGAAACTCATGGTGTTAGCGCGGCTGGCTCCAGGGCCAACATCATTTTCGGTGCCCCGGCGACTTCCTTAAGTTCCGGTGCACACCTGACCATCGGCCTAGCGCAGCTGCGGATCACCTTCCCCTGCGAGCCGTGTGCTCATGGCGCACGGCTCGCAGGCGTGCCCCTCGGGCGATTCCGTCAGCTCGACCGGTACCTGGCCGTGGTTACCGTGCCGGGTCGGATTAGTCTTGGTCAGGAGGCCTCCATTAAGCACGACGTCCATCCGCGCGTCCCCGAAGACTTCAAGTCACGCGCTGCATGGGCGGTCGGCCAAATTCCGGCGGGCAGAGTCGTCAGTTCCCGCGAGTTCCTCGCAGCTATCGGCGCAAGTCGGTCATATCACCGCGCATTGCCTGGGTGGCTTCGGCAAGCCGTGTCCGAGGGCCTGCCGGGGCACCGAGTCCTTCCGATCGACTTCGGGCTACCGTCGTGGTCGCCTGATGCCGCGCGAATACTTGCCGACGAAGGCCTGCCACCAGGCTGCTATCACGGTGCTGCATGGCCCCTGACATCTGCACTCTGGGGAGCGGCGGCCGGAAGCCCTCGACTCAAAAGGGGCGGTTTGTAGGGACATCACCTACTCTCACTCGCATTGTTGATCGACGACGCTGAACAAGTGGGAGACGCTTCCAAGCCGCTGTGCTGACCCTTCCGTCGAGCCAGGCGTTACTAGGTATCGATCATCATGTCTGCCGCGACACGGCGGTAAGGTCAAGCCCCGATTTCGCCGCAACAGGTTGTTTTGTCCGCAGCAGTACGTCCTGCCGAAGGAGTTTCATTCATTCGGAGGTGGTGACGCCGAGTGACATCGCACGCTGGCCTCAGTATCTTGTCCGAGGGTATAGGTAGGGCCGACAGCGATCGAGTCCTTGCCTGTCGCCGTGATGACCAGCTCAACATTGACAAGAAGCGGGGTACGTCGGTTGCGCGAGACGAGTTCGACGGTTAAGGGAGAGGACGCGGCGCCCTGCCGTCATGCCGGGACTCCACCAGCGGCGGTAGTCGAGAGGGTTGCCTCGGTGATCAAGGAGCTTGGCGCTGACAGCTCTGTCTTGGCTGGTTACGGCCTGTCCCCTGAGGAGTACAACGGAGCCCTCTCGGCCGCGATTGAGAACATCCGGGGCAGCATGAGCGCCAGCAACGCTGACCGGCGCGACTTCCTGGTGCGAATCTTCGGCAGTATGAAGAGCAGTGGAGTGGTCGAGGATGTGATCATGCCGCAGTATGGGGACGACACGGTGTATCGCTTGAGGGTGCGAGATGTCGGCGACGTGGCTGTCATTCAGAAGGGCTGCCCGGATGGCGCACACAGCAGCTTGAACTGGTCTGTTCCGTCGTGGGCGGCCGAGACATACCTGTGGTGGATTTGCTCCAGCATGAACTATCACCCCGGTGTGCACATCGCCAAAGGTGTGGGCCGGCTGAAGAAGAAGTTCTTGTCGGAGGCCGCTCCTATGGTCGACGGCGTGGTTTTCTACAACGAGCTCTGCGGCAGCGCGCGACGACCCTGTCCTCGATCAGCTGGCCCGTTGGCGCGCTCAGCGGAGCTAGGCCCGCCGCCTTGCGTTTATGTCATGCCTGACGCGGAACGATGGAACTGGGAGAACGAGCGCGTGCTGCAGTTCCCCAGGTTGCTGCTCCAGCACTTCGGCGTCCGCGATGAGGACGTCGAGTCTCACGTCGGCAATGTCGGCTTCCGCCGGGGAAGCTCGGCGGTGGACGTGAAGATCACAGCCCGCTTCGGCCCCGGCCGCTCGACCGTCCACAGGAGTTGAGCCATGTTGAGCGTCGCGTTGGATCAAGAACGAGTGGCGTACCTCGACGCTAGGCAGGCTTCGGGCCATCCGCGCAGAGTGCTGGTCGCAGCCTGGCCCCGTGAGGACAAGGAGCTGCCTCAGGTCGAAGTGGACGTCAAGTGGCTGAGGTTCTCGACGCTGAACCATCGCACTCGGGCTGAACAGCTGCGTGAGATGCACCAGCGTGGACGACATGACCTGTTCACGGCGGACCCTCTCGGCGAGGACGCACAGACTGCCCAGTACGAGATCTTGCGGACGCAGAGTGGATTCAGCGACCTCAAAGATGACCTTCGCAAGCGCGGACAGCTGGAGCCTGCGATCGTCACCGCGGACGGCGTATTGATCAACGGCAACCGCAGATCTGCGGCGCTGCTCTCTTTGTTTCAAGACGACGACTTTCTCAACGCCCGTTATGTGAAGTGCCTCGTCCTGCCGAAGGACGCGACTATCGAAGAGTTGGTCGACCTGGAGGCGGAGCTTCAGGTGGCGCGCGACTTCAAACAGGGCTATTCGTGGATCAATGAAGCCATCCTCATCGACGAGCTTTATGATCGTTTTGACAAGAGCTACGCCAAAGTCGCTGCGCGCATGCATCGCAGCGAGGTCGACGTTCGCGGTCAACACGAGAAGTTGCAACAAGTGCGGCAACTAGTGGAGTTGTCCCGCGGCGCGCGGATGCTCATCGACTTCCACCCGCATGAGTCGGCGTTCGACGAGCTGGTGAAAGCCACCCGGAACAAGCCATCCGCGGAGACCCTCGACATCCAGTCAACCTATTTCCTCGGCACCTTGGCCGGCGTGGAATACCGCAAGCTGCGGCATCTGAAACGGCCCGACGCGGCGGATCTGATTCTGCACGAGATCGAGGCGGACCCGAACGCGAGCGCCATCCTGCGCGCCGCGGACACCCACGCTGATGACCAACAAGACCACGATCCCTTGGACGACCTTCTCGGCGATCCTGCACCGTCATCGCAGCTGAGCAAGGTGCTGGGCTTGATGGCTAGCAGGAAACCGGACGAGACGCTCACCCTGGACAGCGGCGCTCGCCTATCTGTTCAAGAAGCGCTCGGCACTTTGAAGGGCGCCATCGTGGCGGCCGCCAACGAGGCCGACGGCGAGCAGAAGGACCAGAACGCTGTCGGCGAGCCGCTCAAACGGCTCACGCATGCGCTCGGCGATCTGAAGGGCGCACTGGCGGCGCTGCCGAAGGCGCGACGCTTCGACGAGTGGGACGAGAAGGAGTTCCTATCCACCTTGCAGACGCTGAGCGACTCGCTTGAGCAACTCAGGAGAAGTGCGTGAGGGCCGAGCTCTACAAACAGGGCAGACCTCTGGTCGTCGTCGACCGCGGGACCGGCGGCGACGGAGCGTGGGCTCGTGTGCAAGACGCCTTCTCCCGGGGGATCGTCGGAGGCTCGGCCACACGACTTGACGTCCGGGTGGACGTCTTCCTCGCCGAACTGGAGGTGCTACGCGAGATCCGCGATCTCTTCCGACAGAGCGTCGAGCTGGGTCCCGACCTGACGAACCAGCTGCGCTCGTTGGCCAACGATCGTCGTGACCGAGAGCGGGTCACCGCGTCCACTGAGCCGGTGGACCTTGAGCAGTTGGCAGCTGAGCTCGTCGAGGCTGGTTTTCTCCGGGAGTTGAAGCCGTTTCAGCTAGAAAATGTGGCGGCGATCCTGCGACTTCCTCACGGAGCGGATTTCTCCGTGCCAGGAGCAGGAAAGACCACCGTCGCACTCGCCAACTACACCTTGAGCCGATCACGCGAGTCAGTGCGACAGTTGTTGGTGGTGGCGCCCATCGCGGCGTTCCACGCGTGGAAAGAAGACTCGGCCGCGTGCCTGGCATGGCAGCCGACGATCGCGGTCCACGCCAACGCGTCCTCTGTTATCCCCCAGCACGTCGAAATTCTTCTCACCAGCTACAACCGCCTCGCCGGCGATTATGACCGCATCCGGGAGTACGTGGCACGTCATCCGACGGCAGTCGTGTTGGACGAGGCACATCGCATCAAACGTGGGGCCGCTGGAGTGCATGGACGAGCGGCACTCGACTTGGCGTACGCGGCACGGCGGCGCGACGTCCTCACTGGCACGCCTGCGCCGCAAGGGGCACACGACCTCATCGCGCTGATGAGGTTCTTGTACCCGGGGCAGGACCGGCAGATTCTGCCTGCGAGCGCCTACAACGAACGAGACGGGCGCGTCGACGGCGTGCTTCGCGCAACGAGTAAGGCCATAGGCCGGTATTTCGTCCGCACCCCGAAGTCTCAGCTCGACCTCCCGCCGACCGAGTTCACGGTGGTGTCGAGGCCGATGAGGCCGATTCAGGCGGCGATCTACGACGCCTTGGCAGGAAGGTACCGAGGCGCGTTCGCGCTGGACCGTTCTTCACGTCGCCAGTTCGATCGCCTGGGACGCATCGTGATGTACCTGCTGGAAGCGGCAACGAACCCGATGCTACTGGTGGCTGGTTCCGATGAGGACGACGACGACGGTTTCGCCCACCCACCATTGCGGCTTAATGGTGACGAGGCGATGACAGAACTGCTTCAACGGTACCGAGACTTCGAAGTGCCGTGGAAGTACGACTACGTGGCCGAGCTTGCCGCGAACGCAGCTGCGCGCGGGGAGAAGATCATCGTGTGGTCGAACTTCGTCCGCAATTTGAAGGCGCTCGCGGTCAGGCTGCGCGACCGGCAGCCAGCCATGGTCCACGGGGGCGTGCCCGCTGAGGACACTGCACCGGCGGCTGCGGCCGTGACCCGCGAAGCTGAGCTGAACCGCTTCCGGTTCGACCCTGACTGTCATGTCCTTCTGGCCAATCCGGCTGCCTGCGGTGAAGGCGTTAGCCTGCACCACTGGTCACACCACGCTGTCTACCTGGACAGGACGTTCAACGCTGGCCATTTCCTGCAGAGCCAGGACCGAATCCATCGGCTGGGACTGGCCGCAGACACACAGACGCGGTTCACTCTGCTCCTGAGCGCAGGCACTATCGACGACGCCGTCGATGCCCGGCTGCGTGACAAGGTCGAAGCGTTGGCCAGATTGATGGACGATCCGGGGTTGGTGCAGGTGGCGCTGCCGGACCTCGAGGGCGACACGGTCGAACAGCCAGCGTACGCCGACGACATGGCGGCCGTCGCCGCGCTGCTCCAGGAAAGCCGCTGATGGTCCCCAGTCGCGGCTTCGCCCAAGCTGCGGTGTTGCTCGCCTGGGCCGCAGCACTGGCACCACGACGTGATATTCCCTCATGGATAAACGCAGCCAAACGGCACGGCGCCTTTCTCGCCGCGGCAACGGATCTTCCTGCAGTGGCGGACGCGCTGGTCAGATGGCGATTAGCGATTGTCGACGATCGCATCGACCTGGCAGGGCCGCTCGCGGCTCTCGCTCAAGCTGCTGATCGAGCCACTCTGACGGCGATGGCCCGCTTGGCGCTCACGTGTGAGCCGCCGGCGTGGCTGCCTCTCGTCGTCAGCGGGCCGACTGTGTCTCGCGCGTACATTCCCAGCCAGGACCTTCGTATCTTGTCGTGGCTGGAGCCCAACCTCGATCAAATCATCATCGATGTGGCGGCTGACCTGGCAGCTGCGAGTTCCGTCGACGTCAAGAGCGCTCTCGGAACAGCCGGCGAGTTGGTGATCTTGCATGGGTTGCGGTGTCAGGGCATGGCTCCGGTCCATGTCGCCGAAGTCTCCGACGCTTATGGCTATGACATCGAGGTCCGCCTGCCGCGTGTCAAGCGGATCGAGGTGAAGGCGGCGAGCCGCGCCACGCGCCATCAGTTCCACCTCAGTCGTAACGAGTACGACAAGAGCCGCCTGTATCACTCGGAATGGATGTTGCTACAGGTCGTGTTCACCAACGAGGCGTTCACCGCCGAGACGCTGACTCATCACCATATCGAGGACGTGTTCGAGCTGACGGCGGACACCTTGGCGGGGCTTGTCCCACGTGACAACACGGCATTTAGGTGGTCGGAGTCGGCGATCATCAGCCCTCCAGCTGAAAGCTGGCGCGAATACGAACTGCGGCTGCCGCCTGGTTTCCGCTTACCCGGGCTGAAGGTGAGGAGCTCGCTTCAAATCCCAGGCATGCGAATGGCAACGCACGACAGAACCCGCCGCTGACTCCCGGCGGCCGAGCGGCTCGCACACCCTCTGTCGTCACAGGTCCTCGTCCTCCGGCACCACCCCCTCGGGGCCTTCCACCTCAATGGCCCCGCCAAGCGCGTCGTAGCGTCGCCTGGCCAGCTCATCCAAACGCCGAGTCTGAGTGACGAGCGCGCGGCGCAGCCCTTTGGAGACCTTACGCTCGCTGATGTTCTTGGCGAGAAGCGAGATCGTCTGCGCCCGTCGTGCGATGCGAACGTCCGGATGGCTGCGGTCGGGGAAGATCTCGTCAGGGATGATCACCGTGACGAGTGGAGCCGACATCTGCATGAGCGGACCAGGAGCGATGTCACCCTCGTTCAACACGGCTTTGAAGGCGCTATCCTCAAGCAGCTTCTGATAGACGGTGTACTCGAAGGGATCTAGAGCAGCCTTGCGCTGTCTCGCCGGCATGTCTCCGATATGAGGCAATGACCACAGCGCGACCGTGTGCACCTCGAACGGGTCTAGCACATATTTAGCCACAGCATCCGACCTCTGTCCGGTCAGATGGCGACCCAGACGAACGCTGAAACCCTCGGCGGTCTGGCCGACGTAGATGGGTTCGCCGTCGTAGTCGTAGAAGGCGTAGATGCCTGCCGTGGCCCTGCCGATCGACTGCGTGGGCCGCTGCGGGTCCGGCTGGCGCAATGCGCGCGCTATGGCGTCGCGAATGAGCTGCACTTCACGGGGCAGCAGCGTGGTGGACATGTCAATGCCAGGCCGGGGCAACACATTGGCCTCCGATAAGCGAGGTCGGCAAGGACTGTAATTGGCTGCGCATCAGTCGAAGTACCGTCGTTAGGCACCCTCCGTAGTCGGAGCTCCAACACGTCGTAGCGAACAGCGAGTCACTTTCGGATGTTCACCGGGCGTGTCAGGATGACCTGGCGTCGGGCCCCTGGGCCGGTCGACTAACATCATCTCGGACGAACGCCTGTACGATGAGAGTGGTCATAGATGACGCCGGTTATCGCACCTGTCAGCGAACGACCCGCCGAGGTCGCGCCACCGAGTGAGCCCGGCGACACCATCGTTGCGCACCCTGTGCCCCCGGCCACCGTCGCGGAGTTCTTCGCCGGCATCGGCCTGGTGCGAATGGGACTGGAACGCGTCGGATTCCGTGTGGTCTGGGCGAACGACATCGAACCGGACAAAAAGCAGATGTATTCTGCACACTTCCAAGATCCAGACGATGACGGGTTCCATCTCGGCGACGTGGCAGAGGTGCACGCAGAAGCTCTGCCCACGGACTTGTCATTGGCATGGGCGTCCTTTCCGTGCACGGACTTGTCGCTTGCCGGCGGCCGCAGCGGACTCGCAGGAAAGCACTCGGGCACCTTTTGGCACTTCACGCGGATTCTAGAGGAGTTGGGGGAGTCGGCGCCTGCCGTCGTGACGCTGGAGAACGTCACCGGCCTTGCCACCAGTCACGGTGGAGCGGACATGAAGGCAGCGATCACCAGTTTGAACGAGCTCGGTTACTCCGTTGATGTCCTGACTATTGACGCACGCCGCTTTGTGCCGCAATCGCGGCCACGCTTGTTCATTATTGGGCTGCGCATTCCGCCCGCGGAAAAGCAAGAGGACAACTATGACCTTCGTCCGAAACTGCTAGACCGCTTCTTCAACGACACCGAGCTAGTCATGCATCGCGCAGTCCTGCCGGTGCCGCCCGCACTGCGCGACGAGGGATTGTCGGAAATCGCCGAGGACCTCGAGGAATCGGACCCTCGTTGGTGGGACGACAAACGCACCGCCAAATTTTTCGACGAGCTCTCGCCACTCAACCAAGCCCGGCTTGAGCTCCTCAAAGCCAGCGAGAAGCCAGCATACCGGACCGCCTACCGCCGGACCCGCCTTGGCAAGCCAGCGTGGGAGATACGGCCGGATGACGTCGCCGGATGCTTGCGCACAGCGCGCGGCGGTTCCTCCAAGCAGGCCGTCGTGCGCGCGGAAGCAGGCCGATTCAAAGTGCGCTGGATGACTTCAGTGGAGTACGCCCGCTTGATGGGGGCCGACACTTACACGCTCGGCAACGACTTACGCGTCAGCCATGCTGTAGGCGGGTTCGGAGACGCAGTCTGCGTGCCCGCCGTCGAATGGCTGGCTCGCCACTACCTCATGCCGATGGTCCAGGCGGCCCGTGTCAACAGCTCCAGTCCCGAGACGGTGTAGTTGCACGTATGCTGGCCCAGGATGAACCTCAAATCCTGGGAATGCTCGATCGACGTGATTCTCAAGCTCGCATAGGGCTGGTCGAGGAGTCGAGATGTGCGAGTATTCCGTTAGGGTGATAGGGAGTGGCTCCTTGCGTCGGTGACGACTCGTTGTCGTGTCGACGCGGTGAGGCGGTTCCCGATACCCGCTGCCGTGATCCTCGTTCCATGAGTCTCGCGGTATTGGGCGATGGCAGGGATCCCGTGGGCGGTACGAATCGGCTTGAACGGGAAGGCGGAGTGAAGGCGACCGAGAGACCAGAGTCGTGGGCCACGAGCGACGGAACCCGTGCCAGCATGCGGGCGAACCGCAGCCGTGACACGAAACCTGAGCTGGCCCTGCGGCGAGCGGTTCATGCGCTCGGCCTGCGGTATCGTGTGTGCTCTCGGCCTCTGCTGGAGGTGCGCCGCACGGCGGACATGGTGTTCAGCCGCCAGAAGGTGGCGGTGTACCTCGACGGATGCTTCTGGCACGGCTGCCCGAGCCATCATCGAGCTCCAAGAGCTAACGGCGAGTACTGGTCCGCGAAAGTCGAGCGCAACCGGGCGCGTGACCGCAGCACAGACCAGGCTCTCGCGGATGCTGGATGGTTGACTATTCGCGTCTGGGAGCATGAAGACATGGCGGAGGCCGCGCTCAGAGTGGTATCGGCCGTTCGGTCCCGATCCTCAAAGTCTTAGCTTCCATCAGAGCGCGGGTGCAGGCACCGCCGGCCTCGCGCTGTTGAGCGCGTACGGCCTTTCCCTGGCGTTGGGGCGGACGAAGGGCTCCTTCCCGTAGCCACGCCATACTTCGCCGCCTCGAACAACACACTCCAACCAGGGCTGCTGTTCTTCGCTCCGCGACCGCAACACGCCGAGCTCGCCAGGGCCGTGGCGGACTTGCCCAGCGCAAGGCGCGTCTGACAGTGGCGGCCGTGGCCGCATTTGATCAGTCGTTGGGTCTGTCGAGGCACTACAAACTGTCATACGCATGTGTCATGGTGGATGGACGAGGAGGTGCGACGATGGAGTTCCATACCCGGGTGCGCCACGAATCGCCACCTGAGCCGAATGCGTGCAGGTGGTGTGGCGTGCTCCAAGAGAGCCATGGTCATCAATGGACGCCGGCCAAGCGCTGGCATCTTTGGGAGGCACCTACCCCTGCACAGCGTAAGGCAAGAATGCTGTGGCGTCGTGCCCACCGTGCATCACCGATCAAGCGCCGCCATGCCGACTAGTTTACTGAAGGCATCTCGGAGCTCCTTGGGAATGTCTTCTGGCCTTGTCAGGCTTCGAGAGAGTTCGTACACAAGCTCAGTCTTAGACGCCGGTCCAGTGTCGCTCTCGGTGGCAAAAAGATCCTCTAGTGCTTTACTAAACTTAGCTGCACCGCGTAGCGCGGAGATGTTCTCCGACGTCCAATTAGCGGCATCATTTCTGCGCCATACCCTGTTGCCAACGTCAGCCCACTGTTTATCGGTGAAGAGGTACTCAAGCTCTTTATCGGGAAGTCCCAGCCAGTGACAGTGCTCCTTTCTCAGACCAACGGAAGCTAACCTGGTATCACTGAAAAGCCGATTTCTCCCACTGTCGGCATCGACGATCATAAGCGTTTGCCGCCCGCTTCGCGCGAGATAGCCAACAAAGTTGAGTGCGCCTTCATTGTTGTTGCAAGCAACAATAACCACGCCAGCGGCCTGCAAGGATCGCCCTGTGGCGAGTTTGAAGAGGATTGGGAACGCTTGTTGTTCAGATGCTCCTTCCACTCCCACAAAGCATCGCTCGTGCAGCAGTACGGTGTTGCGAAGTCCGAGAGCGGCTGCTATGTCAGCCAAGTGCTGAGTATTTGCCGCATCACTTGAGTCGTCGAGCAGCCGCTTCGCCACAGTGCGCTCGTCGACCAGTTGTAGGTGGATGATGTCATCGATCGCAGCTCCATCGATCAGGTTCATGGAGTGGGTAGCAACGACCATCGCAACGCCTGGCAAGTCGCATTGCTCGCGAATCAGCTCCATCACTCGTCTTTGTTGCAGATAGTCGAGGTGGGTATCAGGCTCGTCGTAAACGATCACTACATCGCGTTCTTCGCTATATGCGGCGCCCGAGTCCACATCACGACGAAGTATGTCGCTCGTCCACTCCCAAATCGCAAGGCTAATTCGCCGGCTTCGACCAGAGCCAACCGATGTCAGCGGCACTTCCTCGCCATCGGTACGAGCGAGTCGGAGTCGCGTTCGCTGGAGGCCTCCTTTGAACGAAACGTCTGGCTCAACGGTAACCGAGACGAGGTCAGTGCACCGAACCTTGATGTGCGAGATTAGGTCATTTGCGTCGTCCAGAATGCAGTTCTGGAGCCTCTGCTCAAGTTCCTTGACCTGCAGCTTAAATTCGTCACTATCGAGATGTTCCCGGTATCGATCATTTAGTGCAGCCTTAACTGCCGCCTCGACCGATCCCGCTTCACCGAATCGCAAAAGCCGGGGCATGGCATCTCGAACATCCGGACGGACCGGCGTCCAACCGATCACGGCCGATTGGGTTTTGGCGAAGTCCTCTAAGGTTTTGACCCACACGGGCTTCAAGGAACCTGCCGGTACCGTGACGCTGAAGTCGCGCGCGATCTCCCGCAGGGCAGGCATGGTCTTGGATGCGATGCCCCGAAGGCGCGCGTCTTGGGGCACCTGCTCCTCTGACTCGAGGCGCAGGTTGCCGCCCTCGCTCCAGATCCGACGGATGGCGATGCGTTCTGGCAGGCCCAGTTCTGTTCGTTCAGATTCCGATGGCAGAAACTCGCCACGGACCTCAATGGAGTCGACTCGCTTACGTTCGGTATCCGCATCTGACGTAAGGGCCATGAACGTCGGATCATCATCGGTGATCTGGTAGTCGCCCAGGAGAAATGCGATTGCATCAATGACGGCCGTCTTGCCTGCGTCGTTGTGTCCAGCAAGAATGGTTGGCCGTCGGAGTGGGATCGGTCCGACCTGACGAAGGCTGCGAAACCCAGATACTTTGACGGAGGCGAGCCGCATCTCTGTCTCCTTCAGCTCCAGTCCTCGGTTAAGGGGGTGTTTCCGCAGTTGGAAATGATCTCTCGGATCTAGAGTTCGGCCTCAATGACCACAAAGGCGCTGTCGCCAGGGCGGTATTGAGAGGGAACGGCAAACGTGTCGTTCGAAACCGCGATATCCATCACTTCGGCGATCTTGAAGAGCTTGGGCGCGTCGATGCTCGTGCCACCAGAGGACGACCCGCCTGCAACCTGTTGACCTCTAAGCATCCACGTGTTATCGCGAGATTGTCCGACTGCCATTGGGATGACACTGCGGGAATATCCCTTGTAGAAGAAGGTGACCACGCGACGTTGTGCTATTGCGGCCCGAAGCGTGTCAATCGCCATCGATGTCTCCTGAGTGTCGCGCGAGGAGCCACATCTTTCCAGATGAGACGGAGGAAGCGCAAAACGATCTATGCGCCTAGCGCACCATCCAATCTCGCGGGCGAGCTACGTAGACCCCGGTGGTCTACGTTGCGGGTGGCGGTCGCTTGGTTGTGGTGTCCCCGTAGGTGATGGTTATGGCGAACTCGATCGCGTCGTGGCGTTTGACCTCATTGGTGCCAGACGGGCAATAGCGATCTTTGCAAAGCTGCCGACTCGACTGGAGATGTGCAACGTGTCTTTCGAAAGTCGCAGTGGATGTGGCTTTTTTAGTTCGATGACTACGGTCAAGAGCCAGGCGCACGCCGCGCTGGCAAAGCTGCGTGCGGCGCTGCCGATGTTCGCCGAACAGGCCGGCCAGTACGCCGACGCGGAAGCGGCCGTGGTCCGGGCCCGGCGCTCGCGGGCGCGCCGGATCGCGGTGGGCGCGGCGCTGGCGGTGCTGCCACTCGCCCTGGTCGGGGTGCTGTTCGCGGTGCGCGGCGGCGACACCGTGCCGCCGCCGCTGACCGGCACCGCCTCGCCCAGCCCTTCGGTGTCCGCGCCGGCGCAGGTGCCGCCGATGCCCACGCAGGTGCCCGAGCCAGGCCCCGACGTCGCCGCCCTGCCGCGCGACCGGGGCGTCGGCCCCGCCTCGCTGCTGCGCTACGACCTGACCTCGGAGCCGGGCAAGGTACGGGCGGACGTGCTCGCCGGAGGATCGTGGTATCGCACGACGTTCCCCAACATCAGGAGCGGCAACCCGGCCGAGCTGTCCCCGGACGGCCGCTGGCTGCTGTGGCCCACCCCGGACGGCGCGGTCGTCCGGGACCTGGCCGGCACAGCCGAGCGGGTGCTGCCGGGCGCCCTGGTGGTCCGCTGGTCTCCCACGGGCAACTGGCTGCTCGGCTACCGGGGCATGTCCGATCGCTACAGCCTGTACTCCGTGCCGGACTGGACCGAGTTCCCGGCGCCCGCCCGCGAGGCCGGATGGAGCATCAGCGGTGTGCTGGACACCGGTGAGGTGCTGCGCATGGCCGACACAGGCAAGGGCGGCAAAGTCGGGGTCGAGGTGGTCGATCCGCGGACCGGTGCAGTGCGGCCGCTCGCCGTCGACATCAGCGGCTCGCTGCGCCCGGCCGAGGGGGTGCGCCGGCGCGTGGTGCCGCTCGCGGCGATCCACCCCACCGCGGACGGCACCGCCGCGATCGAGGTGCGGGAGGAGTCACCGGCCGGGAGCATCGTGGCCTTCGTCCAGATCTCGGTGACCGACGGCCGGGTGGTGCGCCGCCACGACGTGCCGCCGGCAGCCACGCCGATGAGCCCGAACTTCCTCATCTGCTACCGGGGCACGGAGTTGTTCTGGCGCGGCGACGACACGATCAACAGACGTCAGGGGCCGGACGGCGCCGTCACCACCGTCGGTCTTCCTCCGGGACGGTATCGCCTGCCCGGCTGCTGGAGCGTGTTCTGATCGGGCTCCCGCCCGGCCCGTGCCCCGACCGGGGCTGTGGGCCGGGCGGGCCGCCGGGATGATGAGCCGCAACCCTTTGGCGCCCTGCCGCGTAGTGGGGGGTCGGAGGTAAGGACATGAACAGATTCGACGGGTTCCACGAGTTCGTCGTGGCCCGCGGGGGAGCCCTGTCGCGCTGCCCCGGCTGCTCCGTGGTCCTCTAGCCGGCACCGGCCCGCGTCCCTCGGGCGCGGGCCGGTTCATGCCGGAGTTGGGCCGCCGCCCCAGCAGTGGGGATGTGGGGGTGAGAATGGCGGCATGGGTGCCGCGCTGCCGATCATCGACCTGTCCGCCGACCGTGCCACCGTGGCAGCCGCGATCCAGGCGGCATGCCGCGACAGCGGCTTCTTCTACCTGAGCGGACACGGCGTGCCCGCCGAGCTGCTGAAGTCACTCGACGCGGCGGCGCGGGAGTTCTTCGCGCTGCCCGAGGACGCCAAGATGGAGATCGCCATGGCCCGCGGCGGCCGGGCCTGGCGTGGCTTCTTCCCGGTGGGAGGCGAGCTGACCTCGGGCCGCCCGGACCTCAAGGAGGGCCTGTACTTCGGCCTCGACCTGCCCGATGACGACCCTCGCGTCCTCGCCGGTCTGCCGCTGCACGGCTCCAGCCTGTACCCCCGCCAGGTCCCGGCCCTGGCCGAGCTGGTCCCGGCGTATGCGGCCGCGCTGACGCGCGTCGCGCAGGACGTGATGCGCGCCGTCGCGGCGAGCCTGGACCTGCCCGATGACTACTTCGCGAGTGGTTACACCGCCGACCCGACCGTGCTGTTCCGGATCTTCCACTACCCGCCGGCGCCGTCCGGGGACGACGGCTGGGGCGTCGGCGAGCACACCGACTACGGCCTGCTCACCCTGCTGGCCCAGGACGAGAACGGCGGCCTGCAGGTGCACACGCCGCGCGGCTGGGTCGACGCGCCGCCGGTCCCGGGCACGTTCGTCTGCAACATCGGCGACATGCTGGACCGGCTGACCGGCGGGTACTACCGGTCCACCCCGCACCGGGTGCGCAACGTCAGCGGCAACGAGCGCCTGTCGTTCCCGTTCTTCTTCGATCCCGACTTCTCGGCGGCCGTGCCGCCGCTGCCCGGCCGGGCCCGCACCGACGCGTCCGGCCGGCCCCGCTGGGACGGTCAGGACCTGCGCGCTTTCACCGGCACGTACGGCGAGTACCTGCTGGGCAAGGTGGGTAAGGTCTTCCCCCAACTGCGCGGTGAGGTGCTGTGACCGTCTCTTCGCCCACCGGGACGTACGCTGTTCATCCCCACGACAGCAGCCGTCCATCTCGGCGGGCGAACGTCATGTGATCGGATAAACCGGCCGCATGGGGGAAGACGTTGACCGCTCGCTTCGAGTTCTACGAGCGGGCGTGCGCCGGCGTCACCTGGCGGCTGCTGTCCAGCAACAACCGTGACCTCGGCCGCTCCGGCACCGGCTTCCCCGATGTGGACGCCTGCCTGCGCGCCGTGGACGAGGTCCGCGCCGCCGTCACCGAGGTCGAGCCGGTCATCCACCGCGTCAGCCGCCTCGCCTGGGCCTGGCGCCTGGACGCCGCCCCCGGCGCCGTAGCCATCGCCAGCCGCGCCTACCAGCGCCGCGTCCAGGCCCAAACCGCCTGCGACCTCTTCCTCCGCCTGGCCGCCACCGCCCCCGTAACCCCCGAAGTCCGCCAATCCCGCACCTGACCCCGCTGCAACCCCGCCAAGATCACGTCGATCTTGCGCGAAGTGTTAGGGATTTGCCCGGATAGTGCGTGTCGTACCCACAGCTCGCGCAAGATCGGCGCCGGAGAGGCGCGCGGGACGCGGCGCGGGGTGGTCAGTCGTGGGCGCCGCGGCGGAGTTGTTTCAGGGCGCCGCGGTGCTTCTTCGCGTCGAGGCGGCGCTGTTTCGCGCCTTTGCTCATCTTGGTGGGGCGGCGTGGGGGCGGGGGCGGAGCGATGGCTTCGCGTAGCAGGGCTGTCAGGCGGGCGCGGGCGGCTTCGCGGTTGGCGAGCTGGGCGCGGTGCTCGCTGGCGGCGATGGTGAGGACGCCGTCGGTGAGGCGGCCGGCGAGGCGCTCCAGGGCGCGGGCGCGCAACGGCTCGGGGAGGGCGTGGGAGCGCTCCACGTCGTAGGAGAGCTCGACGCGGCTGTCGGCGGTGTTGACGCCCTGGCCGCCGGGGCCGGAGCTGCGGGAGAAGCGTTCGCGCAGCTCGGATGCCGGAATCACGATCCGGTCGGTGATTGTCAGGTCTTCGGCCATGGCTGCGTCCTCCCTTCCCGGGTCTTCCCCGCGGCGTGCCGATCATGCCGTACGGAGAGCGCGACCACCGCACCATTTTCGCCTCTCGGGCAGAAGGCATCGACGGTCAGCAAAGTTGCTTAATCGGTTTTCATGGTCCACGTCACAGGATCGTCACGAGATCGACCCCCCATTGACATGCTGGGAGCGCGCCCATACCGTGTGTGCACTTATCCGGTTCAGTAGACGCTTCGCGATCCCTGAACGCGGGCGTTTCAGGTTTGTTCGGAGGACACATGCGACTGCACAGGTCCCGCTGGGCCGTGGGGACCGCCCTGGTGGCGGTCACCGCGCTCGCGCTGGCGGGTTGCAAGGGCGGCAGCAGCGAGCCGTCGGAGCCCGGCGGCCCGGTCGAGCTGAAGATCGCCTTCTGGGGCGACTTCGGCCTCGACGAGCTCAAGGCCAAGTACGAGGCCGCGAACCCGAACGTCAAGATCGTCCTCAACTCGGGCGAGTACAACGCCCAGCACGAGGACCTGCAGAAGAAGCTCATCGCGGGCAGCGGCGCGCCGGACATCGCCGCGATCGACGAGGGCTTCATCGTGAGCTTCCGCAGCCAGGCCGACAAGTTCGTGAACCTGCTGGACAAGGGCGCGAGCAGCTACCAGGACAAGTACCTGGGCTGGAAGTGGAAGCAGTCCCTGTCGGCCGACGGCAAGACCCAGATCGGCCTCGGCACCGACGTCGGCGGCCTGGCCATGTGCTACCGGACGGACCTGTTCAAGGCGGCCGGCCTGCCGACCGAGCGCGACAAGGTCTCCGCGCTGTGGCCGAGCTGGGACGACTTCATCAAGGTGGGCCGGCAGTACACCGCCGCCTCGAAGAAGAAGTTCCTGGACAACGCCACCAACCTGTTCAACCCGATCCTCGGCCAGCAGCCGGTGGGCTTCTACGACGAGTCCGAGGCGCTGAAGATGGACGGCGGTCCCAAGGTCGCGTTCGACCTGACCATGAAGTCCATCGAGGCGGGCCTGTCGGCGAACCTGCCGGCCTGGTCCCCGGAGTGGAACGCGGGCTTCGTCAAGGGTGACTTCGCCGTCCTCGCCTGCCCGGCGTGGATGCAGGGTCACATCAAGAACACCGCGCCCGACACCAGCGGCAAGTGGGACATCGCGGCCATCCCCGGCGGCGGCGGCAACTGGGGCGGCTCGTTCCTGACCATCCCCAAGCAGGGCAAGAACGTGGACGAGGCGTACAAGCTGCTGGAGTGGCTGGTCCAGCCGGAGCAGCAGATCGAGATCTTCAAGAAGGTCGGCAACCTGCCCTCGCAGCCGGCCCTCTACAAGGACCAGAACATCCTCGACTTCAAGAACCCGTTCTTCAGCGACGCCCCGGTCGGCCAGATCTTCGCCAAGACCGCGGAGAGCCTGACCCCGCAGTACCTCGGCAAGAAGAACGGCCCGACCCGCGTCGCGGTCGAGAACGTCATCAACTCCGTCCAGGCGGGCACCACCAAGGCCGGTGACGCCTGGGCGCAGGCGGTGAAGGAAGCCGACAAGGCCTCGAAGGCCTGACGGGCGGCTTCGCGTAGGGGATCAGAAGGGGTGGGCGTCTCCCTACGGCGTCCACCCCTTCGCCCGCCGCGACGGAACCCGGCCGGACCGTGCGCCGCCGCACCGCGGCGCGCCACGGTGCCCGGCCCCGTTCCGCGACGGAATCATATCGACCTTCCTCGGTAAACGGAGGTAATCGTGCGCGGGCTCTCGCACCGGCTGCACCGCTTCGACGTGAAGCAGATGCCTTACGTCCTGATCGCACCCTTCTTCATCCTGTTCGCGATCTTCGGGCTGTTCCCGCTGATCTTCAACGGGATCGTGGCGCTGCGCACCTGGCGCCTGGACGACCCGGCTCAGGACGGCTGGGCCGGCCTCGGCAACTTCGAGAAACTGCTGTCCGACGAGGACTTCTGGAACGCGCTCTACAACACGTTCGGCATCTTCGTGCTGTCCACCATCCCGCAGCTGTTCCTGGCCATCTGCATCGCGTTCCTGCTCAACCGGCAGCTGCGCGGCAAGATCTGGTTCCGGGTGAGCATGCTGCTGCCGTACATCACCCCGGTGACCGCCTCGACGCTGGTCTTCCTGGTGGTGTTCGGCCGGGACACGGGCACCGCCAACTGGGTGCTGTCGCTGTTCGGCATGGACGATCCGATCGACTGGCGGGCCGGCAAGCTGCAGTCCTGGGTCGCCATCGCCACGATGGTCAACTGGAAGTGGATCGGCTACAACGCGCTGCTCTACCTGGCCGCGATGCAGACCATCCCGCGTGACATCTACGAGGCCTCCGCGCTGGACGGCGCGACCGCCTGGAAGCAGCTGTGGCGGATCACCGTGCCGATGATCCTGCCCGTCGTCATCTTCACCGTGGTGCTGTCCACCATCGGCGGCCTGCAGCTGTTCACCGAGCCGATGCTGTTCGAGCCGAACCCGGCCGCGGCCACCGGCGGCGCCAACGGCGAGTGGCAGACCATCGCCCAGCTGATCTACAAGACCGGCTGGAAGAACCTCAACCTCGGCTACGCCGCCGCGATGTCCTGGGCGCTGTTCCTGATCATCGTGCTCGTCGCGGCCGTCAACACCCTGCTCACCAGCCGGCTCGGAGGAGGACGACGGTGACCACGACCACCGACACCCAGAGCGTGCGGCAGGCCGGGCCGCGCCCGGCGCCGCCCGCTCCGCCCAAGCGCCGCGGCGGCCTGTCCGTGGTGGGCCGCGCCCCCCAGGACACCCCGGCGGGGGTATGGACCTACGTCCTGCTCAGCCTCACCTTCCTGATCGCGATCTACCCGATCTACTGGATGTTCGTCATCGCGACGAGCACCGACGCGGCGCTGGCCGAGATCCCGCCGAAGTTCCTGCCCGGCGCCGAGTTCTCGCGCAACCTGCGCGAGGTGTTCTCGATGCAGGACGTGTACTTCGCCGAGTCGCTGGTGAACAGCTTCATCGTGTCCACCGTGGTCACGATCTCGGTGCTGTTCTTCTGCTCGGTGGCCGGGTTCGCCTTCGCCAAGCTGCGCTTCAAGGGCAGCAACGCGCTGATGGTGATGGTCATCCTGACGCTGACCGTGCCCAACCAGCTCGGCGTCGTCGCGCTGTACATCCTCATGGGCTACATGCCCGGCGAGGGCGGCTGGAACGGCACCCTGCTCGCGGTCATCGTGCCCGGCCTGGTCAGCGCGTTCGGCGTGTTCTACATGCGGCAGTTCATCCTCGGCGCGGTGCCCGACGAGCTGATCGAGTCGGGGCGCGTCGACGGCGCGACCACGATGCGCATCTACTGGAGCGTCGTGCTGCCCGCGATCCGGCCCGCACTGGCCGTGCTCGGCCTGCTCACCTTCGTCGGCACCTGGAACGACTTCCAGTGGCCGCTCATCACGCTGGGCGGCACGGACTTCCCGACCTCGATGGTCGCGCTGTTCGACCTGGCCAGCGGTAACTATGTGCTGTACCGGCGGGTGCTCGCCGGGGCGTTCGTGGCCACCGTGCCACTGATTGTTCTTTTGTTCGTCGGGGGCAGGCAGATTGTCCGCGGCATCATGGAGGGTGCGGTCAAATCGTGATGATGGCGTCGCGGTCCAGAAGCATGGTCCAGCTCCACCACGGCTGGCAGGTGTCGGCGCGCAACACGCCGGTGCCGGTCAGCCGGGTGCCGGCCACCGTGCCCGGCTGCGTACACACCGACCTGCTGGCGGCCGGGCTCATCCCGGATCCGTACCTCGACGACAACGAGGACGCGCTGAAGTGGATCGGGCAGACCCGGTGGACGTACGAGACCAGCTTCCTGTGGAACGGGCCGGAGGACGACCGGATCGACCTGGTCTGCGCCGGCCTGGACACCGTGGCGACCATCTCGCTCAACGGCACCGAGGTCGGGCGCACCGCGAACATGCACCGCGGCTACCGCTTCGACCTGCGCTCGGCGCTCACCCCCGGCCGCAACGACCTGCGCCTGGTCTTCGACTCGCCGTACGACTACACGGCGGCGATGGCCCGGCAGGTCGGCTCGCGGCCGGGGGCCTACGACGAGCCGTACAACCTGATCCGCAAGATGGCCTGCAACTTCGGCTGGGACTGGGGCCCGACCGTGGTCACCGCCGGGATCTGGCAGCCGATCGGGCTGCACAGCTGGTCCACGGCCCGCCTGGCGCAGGTGCGCCCGCAGGTCACCGTCGACGGCACCACCGGCCTGGTCGCGGTGCACATCGACGTGGAGCGCGCCTCGACCGAGTCGCTGACCGTCACCGCCGAGGTCGGCGGCGTGGTCGGGGTGGCCACCATCGGCGCGGGCAGCATCGGCGCGGTGCTGCGGCTGTCCGTGCCGGACGTACGCCGCTGGTGGCCGCGCGGGTACGGCGAGCAGCCGCTCTACCCCCTGCGCGTCGTACTGGCCAGCGAGGGCGGCCGGGAGCTGGACCGGTGGGAGCGCCGGGTGGGCTTCCGCTCGGTCCGGATCGACACCACCCCGGACGCGCACGGTACGCCGTACACGCTGCTGGTCAACGACGTGCCGGTGTTCGTGAAGGGGGTCAACTGGATCCCCGACGACGCGTTCGTCACCCGGATCACGCGGGAGCGGCTGGCCGAGCGGTTTAGGCAGGCGTGCGCGGCGAACCTCAACTACCTGCGCGTGTGGGGCGGCGGCCGGTACGAGTCGGAGGACTTCTACGACCTCGCCGACGAGCTGGGCCTCATGGTGGGGCAGGACTTCCTGTTCGCCTGTGCGGCGTACCCGGAGGAGGAGCCGTTCGCGGCCGAGGTCGCGGCGGAGGCGCGCGAGCACGTGGTGCGCCTGGCGTCCCACCCGAGCCTGGTGACCTGGACCGGCAACAACGAGAACATCTGGGGCTTCGCCGACTGGGGCTGGCCCGAGAAGCTGGCCGGGCGCAGCTGGGGCGCGGGCTTCTACCACCGGCTGCTGCCCTCGATCGTGACCGCGCTCGACCCGACGCGGCCGTACTGGCCGGGCAGCCCCTGGTCGGGCACCGAGGACATCCACCCGAACGATCCGGCGCACGGCACCATGCACATCTGGGACGTGTGGAACCAGATCGACTACACGCACTACCGGGACTACATCCCCCGGTTCGTCGCCGAGTTCGGGTTCCAGGCGCCGCCCGCGTACGCCACGCTGCGCCGTGCCCTGTCCGATGAGCCGCTGGCGGCCGATTCGCCGGGGATGCGGCACCACCAGAAGGCGATGGACGGCGACCTGAAGCTGCGGCGCGGGCTGGACGCGCACCTGCCCGAGCCGCGCGACTTCGCCGACTGGCACTACCTCACGCAGGTCAACCAGGCCCGCGCGATCCGGCTGGCGCTGGAGCACTTCCGGTCGCACCAGCCGGTCTGCATGGGTGCGATCGTCTGGCAGCTCAACGACTGCTGGCCGGTCACCTCGTGGGCCGCGATCGACGGCGACGGGCGGCGCAAACCCCTGTGGTACGCGCTGCGCGACGCGTTCGCCGAGCGGCTGCTCACGGTGCAGCCGCGCGACGGGGGCCTGGCGCTGGTCGCGTCCAACGACACCGACCGGCCGTGGCGGGCCGAGGCGACCGTGACTTCGTACGACCTCGGTGGCAAGGCGCTGGTGGCGACCACGGTCGCGCTCGACGTAGCGCCGCGCGCGGTGCAGGTCACGCCGCTGCCCGACGGCGTCGCGCTGCCCGAGGAGCCCCGGTCCGAGCTGCTCCGGGCCGTCGCAGGTGAGCAGCAGGCGTGGTGGTTCTACGCCGAGGACCGCGACATCGACTACCCGGCGGCCCGGTACGAGGCGAAGGCCGAGCCGGTCTCCGGCGGCTACGAGGTGACCGTCACCGCCGGGACGATCCTGCGCGACCTGACCCTGTTCCCCGACCGGCTCGACCCGGCCGCGACCGTCGACCAGGCCCTGGTCACGCTGCTGCCGGGGGAGTCGGTGACCTTCAAGGTCGCCAGCGCGGTGAGCCTGCCCGCCGCCAACCTGGCCGCCCGGCCGGTGCTGCGCTGCGTCAACGACATCCCGCGCGCCTGACCCCTCCCTCCATCCCTCTAGGAGCACGCACATGAACAGACGGATCCTGGCGGTCGCCGCCGGGGCGCTGATCCTGCTGCTCGGCACCGGCAGCGGCAGCGCCGCCGCGGCCGCCGCCCCGCCCGGCGGCGGGTTCGTCACCCGCCACGGCAGCGACCTCACGCTCGACGGCAAGCGGTTCCGGTTCGCCGGGACCAACAACTACTACCTGATGTACTCGTCGCCGGCGATGGTCGACGACGTGTTCGCCCGTGCGAAGGGCGCCGGGCTCAGCGTGCTGCGCACGTGGGGCTGGCTCGACATCGGCACGCAGGACGACCAGGGCTCGGTGTCGGGCAAGAAGAACGGCGTGTACTTCCAATACTGGGACGGCACGCGGCCCGCGTACAACGACGGGCCGGACGGCCTGCAGAAGCTCGACTACGTGCTGTGGCGGGCCGGGCAGAGCGGGATCAAGCTGATCATCCCGTTCACCAACAACTGGTCCGACTTCGGCGGCATCGACCAGTACGTGCGCTGGGCGGGCGCGGACAACCACGACGACTTCTACACCGACCCGGTCATCAAAGGCTGGTACCGCGACTGGATCACCCACCTGCTGAACCGGGTGAACCCGCTGACCGGGCTGGCGTACAAGGACGACCCGGCGGTCATGCTGTGGGAACTCGGCAACGAGCCGCGCTGCAAGGGCTCCGGCCTCTACCCGCCGTCGGCGTCGTGCACCCCGGCCACGCTCACCGCCTGGGCCGACGAGATGACCCGGCACGTCAAGAGCGTCGACGCGAAGCACCTGGTCGGCGTCGGTGACGAGGGCTTCTACTGCGACGACGCCACGTCCGCGGACTGGACCACCAACTGCGGCGAGGGCGTCGACTCGGTGGCGCTCGGCAAGCTGCCCGCGGTGGACGTGGTCTCGTTCCACCTGTACCCGGACGGCTGGGGCAACCGCACCGCCCAGTGGGGCGCCGACTGGATCAAGCGGCACCACCGGGACGCCAAGCGCATCGGCAAGCCGTCCTTCCTCGGCGAGTTCGGGTGGCGGGACAAGGCCACCCGCAACCCGGTCTACCAGCAGTGGACGGAAGCCGCCGCGAGCGACGGGGGCGACGGCTTCCTCTACTGGATGCTCAACGGCATCCAGGACGACGGCACCATGTACCCGGACTACGACGGCTTCACGGTGGCCTGCCCGGGGACCGTGTGCCAGACGATCACCAACGCCGGGACGATCATCTCGACCGGGCGGCGCACGTTCCCGCCGGTCGCCGACCACGACACCGCCGTGGTGCCGTTCGGCACGACCGCGGTGCTGCGCCCGGCCGCCAACGACATCGCGTACCAGACGCATGTCCGGGCCGACAGGATCGACCTGGACCCGGCGGCGGACGGGCGGCAGACCAGCCTGGCCGTGGCCGGGGGCGTGTTCACGCTGGCGGCATCCGGCGAGCTGACGTTCACGCCGGTCGAGGGCTTCGCGGGCAAGGCCGTGGCGTCCTACACGATCCGGGACACGGCGGCGCGGCTGTCCAACGTCGCCACGGCGACCGTGACCGTGCTGCCGGATCCGACCGCCGCGATCCCGCTCGCCTCGTGGGAGACCGGCGTGGAGGGCTGGGCGCCGGGTAATTGGCAGGCCAACGCGGGCACGCTGTCCGGGCAGACGTCGTTCGTCACCGACGGGGCCGCCGGGCTGCACGCCGACGGTGCCGACGGGGGCTGGTTCGGGGTCAGCTTCCCGGCGCCGGTGGACCTGTCCGGCAAGACGTCGGTCAAGTACGACCTGCGTACCGGCGCGGCGGGCACCTCGACCAGCATCGTGCTGCAGACCGGGCCGTCCTGGACCTGGTGCCAGGGCCCGTTCAGCTGGGTCAACCAGGACACCGCCCTGACCACGGTCGAGGTGGACCTGCAGACCGGCCTGTCCTGCGACCCGTCCTCCCTGACCGAGGTGCACGCGGTGTACCTGTGGATCAGCCCGGGGTCCTTCGACCTGGACCATCTCCGGGCGGAGTGACGTCTGGCGGTGGCTGGGTTTTGAAGATCGCTGTCCCGTGTCGAAACCTCTGGTCTGACCACAGGTTCTGACACGGGACAGCGATCTTCCCCACCCGGCCGCCGGCCTCGCCGCGACGGTGGGCGGTAGATCAGGCGGCGACGGGGAGGGTGATGGTGTGGCCGGTGTGGGTGACCTTGGCGCGGAGGTAGCGGAGGTTGTCGGGCTTGGCGTGGACGCCGGTGGGCACGACGTTCGCCACCTCGATGCCGTGGTCGCGCAGCTGGCCGGGCTTGTCGGGGTTGTTGGTGAGCAGGTCGATGCGTGGCACGTCCAGCGCGGTGAGCATCTGCGCGGCGGCGGTGTAGTCGCGCTCGTCGTCGCCGAAGCCCAGCGCCCGGTTCGCGGCATACGTGTCCAGGCCTGCGTCCTGCAGCGCGTACGCGTCGAGCTTGGCGTACAGGCCGATGCCGCGGCCCTCCTGGCGCAGGTAGAGCAGCCAGCCGCCGTGCTCGGTGATGCGCTGCACGGCCTCGCGCAGCTGCGGGCCGCAGTCGCAGCGGGCGGAGCCGAACACGTCGCCGGTCATGCATTCCGAGTGGGCCCGGACCAGCGGTGTCGGGGTGTTCGCGAAGTCACCGAGGCCGAGCGCCAGGTGCTCCAGGCCGTCGGACAGGCCGGTGAAGGTGAAGACCTCGGCGGTGGTCGCATACCCGTCGGGGAAGCGCAGCGGCACGGTCACCCGGGTGCGTACGCCCAGCGTCTCGGTCATGGCTCACCAGTCTCGTCGTCGAAGTCGGCTGTCGCTCCACAGGTGACGCCGGTGTCGCGTCCAAGTTGTTGAAGTCTCAAGAACTCCGTGAAATTCCCTCACCTCCCGATGTGCGATGGAACACACGCCGCGTAGCATCCGCTGCCATGACCGTCTCACCCCCCGCCCAGGTCACCGCCCCCGACCAGGACAAACCCCTCACCGGAGGGGTACGCGCCGGCTACGCGCTCGGCTCGCTGGCCACCGGAGCGTTCGGCACCGTGCCCGGCCTGCTGCTGCTGCCGTACCTCACGGACAACCTCGGCGTCGCGGCCGGCCTGGCGGGCCTGCTGGTGCTGGTGCCGAAGGCGTGGGACGTGCTGATCAACCCGGTCGCGGGCCGCATCTCCGACCGCACCGTGTCGTGCTGGGGCGCGCGGCGGCCGTACCTGCTGTTCGGCGGGCTCGCGGTGGCGGTGCTGTTCGCCGCGATGTTCGCGGCGCCGTTCGGCTCCGGCACGGGCGCCTCGGCCTACGTCGCGGTCGCGTTCCTGGCCACCGCGACGGCGTACGCCTTCTTCCAGGTGCCGTACGTGGCGATGCCGGCCGAGATGACCGACGACTACACCGAGCGCACCCGGCTGATGACCTGGCGGGTGGCGGTGCTCGCGATCGCGATCCTGGTGTCCGGCGCGGTCGCGCCGATCGTGGTGCAGGCCGGGGGCGGGGGTGTGCCCGGTCACCGCTGGATGGGCCTGTTCGTCGCGGTGCTGATCATCGCCGGGGCGCTGGGGGCGTTCCTGGGCACCCGGCGCGCGCCGGTGGGCCGGGTCACCGAGAGCGAGCCGTCGCTGCGCGCGCAGCTGGCCGTGGTGCGCGGCAACCGGCCGTTCATGGTGCTGCTGATCGTGTTCGTGGTGCAGTCGATCGGCGTCGCGACGATGCTGGCGGGCGTCAAGTACGTCGCCGACCACGTACTGGAGCGTCCCGAGGACGGCCCGACGCTGCTGTTCGCCTGCTTCGTCGGCCCGGCGCTGCTGGTCATGCCGCTGTGGAGCCGGGTCGGCGCCCGGGTCGGCAAGACGAAGGCGCTGGTGCTGGCCTCGCTGCTGCTGGCCGGGGGAGCGCTGGCACTGGTCGTGGCCGGTTCGGTGCCGCCCGTCGTGGCGTACGCGATCACGGGTGTGATCGGCGTCGGCTACGCGGGACAGCAGGTGTTCGCGATGGCGATGCTGCCCGACTGCGTGGCGTACGACGCCGCGCGCACCGGCCGCCGCCAGGCGGGCGTGTTCACCGGCCTGTGGACGGCGGGGGAGACGCTCGGCCTGGCGCTGGGTCCCGGCCTCTACGCCCTGGTGCTCCAGCTGTCCGGCTACGCCTCCTCGGCATCCGGCCAGGCCGCGGCCCAGTCGGACGGCGCCCGGCTCGGCGTGCTGCTCGGCTTCAGCGTGGTGCCCGCGCTGCTGGTCGGCCCGGTGACGCTGCTGCTGCGCCGCTACGACCTGACCCCCGACCGGCTGGCATCGGTGCAGGTCACGGACGGTGACGCGGCTGACGATAGGGTGACGCGATGATCGACGCACTGCCCACTGAGGGCGTCCCCGCCGAGCAGGTGCTGGCCGAGCTGCGCGGGATGCGCCAGGCCGACCTGCCCACCCATGGCGGCCGCCTGTTCGCGTACGTGTACGACCCGGCCCGTGCCGGGCTCGACGAGCTGGCGATGTCCGCGTACGCGCTGTCCGCGCACGTCAACGGCCTGGACCCGACGGCCTTCCCGTCCCTGCTGGCGACCGAGAACGCGCTGGTCGCCGCCGCGGCCCGGGTGCTCGGGGCGGGGCCGGGGACCAGCGCTCCGGATGTGGTCGGGTCGGTCACCAGCGGCGGCACCGAGTCGCTGATCCTCGCGGTGAAGACGGCCCGCGACGCGCACCCGGAGATCACGAACCCGCGGCTGGTCGTGCCGTCCACGGCGCACGCCGCGTTCGCCAAGGCCGCGCACTACCTGGGCGTGGCGCTGGACCTGGTGCCGGTCGACCCGGCGACGTTCACCCCGGACCCGGCCGCGATGGCCGCCGCGATCACCGCCGACACGGTGCTGGTGGCGTGCTCCGCGCCGTCGTACGCGCACGGCGTGGTCGACCCGGTCGAGCAGATCGCCGCGATCGCCGCCGAGCGGGGCGTGCGCTGCCACGTAGACGCGTGCTTCGGCGGCTGGGCGCTGCCGTTCCTGCGCCGGGTCGGGGTGACCGTGCCCGCGTTCGACTTCGGCGTGCCGGGCGTGACGAGCGTGTCGGTGGACCTGCACAAGTACGCGTACACCCCCAAGGGGGTGTCCGTGCTGCTGCACCGCGACGCGGGCCTGCGCCGCCCGCAGTACTTCGCGTTCGCCGAGTGGCCCGGGTACACTATGATCAACCCGGTGATCTCGTCGACCCGGTCCGGCGGCCCGATCGCGGCGGCCTTCGCCACGCTGCGCCACCTCGGCGACGAGGGCTACCTGGAGCTGGCCCGGCAGACCCGGGACGCGGTCGCCGGACTGGCCAAGGCGGTGTCCGGGGTGGACGGCCTGCGCCTGCTCGCCCCGGCCGACTACACCGTGGTCTGCCTGGCCTCCGACGACCCCGGGCTGGACCTGTTCGTGCTCGCCGACGAGCTGGCGGCGCGGGGCTGGCACACCCAGCCGCAGCTGCCGTACGCCGACCTGCCCGCGAGCATCCACCTCACCGTGACCGCGTCGGTCCTGCCGCAGGTGCCCCAGTTCGGGCCGGACCTGGCGGAGGCGGTCTTCGCCGCCCGCTCCCAGGGCCCCGTCCAGCTCCCCGCCGAACTGCACGCCCTGGCCTCGTCCCTGCCCCCCGACCAGCTCACCCCCGAGCTGGTCGCCGCCCTCGCCCAGCAGTTCGGCCTGGTCGGCGGCGACCCCGGCGCGGCCCCCCGCCTCGCCGTCGTCAACGCCGTCCTCGCCGCCGCCTCACCCCGCCTGCGCGAACGCCTCCTCGTCGAGTTCGTCAGCCTCCTCCAACGCCCCACCTGGTGAAAGGAAGGGCACCTTCTTACCGCTTTCCGTAGAAGAAGGTGCCCTTCTTAACTCGGTCCTGACGACCCCCGAAGGCCGGCGAACACCGAGGCCGGCGGGCCACGGAAGTCACGAGCCTGCCGGGGCGGCCGCGCGAGTGCCGATCATGGGCGTTGATCGCTGTCTCGTGTCCAAAAGTGCGGCTGTACGCTGCCTTTCGACACGAGACAGCGATCAACGGCGCTGGGCCGGTCAGCGCCCCGTTAACAAGGACACCTTCTTCTACGGAAAGCGGTAAGAAGGTGCCCTTCCTAACCGCCGGGGGCGGGAGTGGAGGTTACTTCCGGAGGAGGCAGGTGAGGCGGGCGGTGCAGATGCGCTGGTCTTCCTCGTCGGTGATGACGATCTCGTAGGTGACGACGGTGCCGCCCCGGTGCAGGGGCGTGGCCACGCCGGTGACGAGGCCGGTGCGGGCGGCCTTGTGGTGGGTCGCGCTGATGTCGACGCCCACGGCGTACGGCCGGCCGATGGTGGAGCCGTGCAGGGTGGCCCCGATGGAGCCGAGCGTCTCGGCCAGCACGCAGGACGCGCCGCCGTGCAGCAGCCCGAACGGCTGCGTGTTGCCCTCCACCGGCATGGTCGCGACGAGCCGCTCCGGGGTCGCCTCCAGCAGCGTGATGCCCATCCGCTCGGCGAGCGCCCCGTGCATGGTCGTGTCGTATGTCATCTCCACCCGCCGCACGTTACCCGCCGGTCACCAGCGCGGACAGGCCCGGGAACGGCTTCGGGGAACCCGCGGGCCGCCGAGGGGGAGCGGAGGCGGCGGGTTCCCCGAAACGGCTCGGGCGGCGACGCGTCAGGGCGTCGAGCCGCGGTAGTGACCCAGGGTGGCGATGCCGACGATCCAGCCGACGAACAGGCCGTAGATCGCGCCCGCGCCCGCCGCCTGGAACGCGCCGAGCAGCGACGCGTCGGAGCGGATGAAGGCGGTGAGCAGGCCGGCCACGGCGCCCGCGAAGATGTACGACGACCACCCGGCCATCAGCTGGCTGAAGGTGCCCCGGGCACGGCCCAGCTGGGCGTTGGTGGACAGCGCCAGGAAGACCGCGGTGAACACGATCAGCAGGATCGCCTTGATGTCGGCGGCGATCACGTCCTGGACGGAGTCGTCGGCGTCGAACCTCCACGCCGGCCAGGCCAGCAGCCGCAGGAACCAGCCGCCGGCGGTGTCGGGATCGGCGTTGTCGTTCGCCCAGTCGACGTACACCGGGCTGCCGAACACCAGCACGAGGATGAGTGCGGCGATGACGCCCGCACCGGTCGCGGTGCGGTATCGCGAAGCGGTGAGTACCATGGCGCCTCGATTGCCGGGCGCCACGGTCAGTAAACATACGTGCCCAATGTGTACTGATTAGTCCTGCGTGCCCGGGCGCACAGCGGACGTGCGCCCGGCGCTGAGGGGGATCACGGCGTGCGTGGCCGGGGTGCCTGGGAGTGGCGTCCCGCGGACATCCGGGTGGCGAGCCAGACGAAGAACATGGCCAGGGCGAGCTGGATGAAGTGCCGGATCCAGTCGATGCCCCTGGTCTCGCCCACCCCGAGCCAGGTGGCGATGATGCCGCCCAGCGTCGCGGCGAGGATGCCCGCGATCACCGTCATCAGCGCCGAGATGTTCTGGTGCCCGGGCAGCAGCAGCCGCCCCAGATACCCGACGATCGCGCCGCCGACGATGCCCCAGATGATCGCCCCGATCATGCATGCCCCCCGTGATCACTCTGCGTTCCAGGCCAGTATCGGCTGGTGGCGCGGCAGCTCGGGAGGCTTTGCGAATATCCGTCGGATCTGCGGCCTAGCGGCCGGGAGCCGCCAGTACGCAGGACGGGTTGGGCACCCGGGTGGCGTGGCCGGTCGGGTGCGGCAGCCCGGTGACCGGGTCGCGGCGGAACACGGTGACCGAGTCGCCGTCCTGATTGGCCACGTAGACGAAGTCGCCGATGAGGGCGAAGTGCCGGGGCCAGCGCCCGCCGGTGGGGACGTCGGCCAGCGCCCGCAGCCCGCCGTCGGCGACGTCGAACACGGTCAGGCAGTCCGCCCCCCGGTTGGCCACGTAGAGGAAGCGGCCGTCGGGGGAGCACTCCAGGTGGCTCGGGTAGTTGCGCTCGGCCGGGGGGCCGGCGGTCGCGGGCAGCGCAACCACCGGCGTCAGCCGGCCGTCCTCGGCGGTGCAGGCGACGACGGTGGAGTCGAGCTCGCCCGCGACGTACACCGTGCCGGACGGGTGCACCGCGAGGTGGCGCGGGCCCATGCCCTCCGGCATCGGCGAGGTGTGCACGTGCCGCAGCCGCCCGGACTCCTCCACCACGTACCCGCGCACCTCGTCGGTGCCCAGGTCCGTGACGTAGAGCAGACCCCCGGGGGTGAACAGGGCCATGTGCGCGTGCGGCGCGCCCTGCCGCTCCGGGTCCGGGCCGTTGCCCGCGTGCTCCACCAGGTCGTGCGGCGCGCGCAGCGCCCCGTCGGGTCCGATCGCCAGCACGCCGACCGAGCCGCCGCTGTAGTTGGCGGCGACCACGAACCGGCCCTGCGGCTCGACGCCTAGGTGGCACGGGTCCGCCCCGCCGCTGGGCTGGCTGCCGAGCAGGGTCAGCTCGCCGCCGTCGGCGACCGCGTACGACAGCACCCGCGCGGCGGACTCGCTGGCCGCGTAGAGGTGGGTGCCCGCCGGGTGCCAGGCGATCCACGACGGATCGACGGCCTGCACCGGCGACAGCGCCGGCTCCAGCCGCCCGGACTCCGGGTCCTGCCGCCAGCCGGTGATCGCGTGCGCGGTGCCGGCGTTCGCCGTGTACGAGCCGATGTAGACCAGGTCCGGCGGAACGTGCCCGGCCCCGCCGTGGCGCCGCTCCCGCGGCGTGCCCGTCCCGTCACTTTCCGGCGAAACCGATGACATGGCAGGCAGCTTAGTCGGCCGTGTTGATCAGGACGGCAGGTGCACCGTGAAGCGGCAGCCGGCGCCCGTGTTGGCCACGCCGACCCGCCCGCCGTGCGCCTCGACGAGTCCACGCACGATGGCCAGCCCCAGGCCGCCGCCGCCGTCCGCTTCGGGGGTACGCGCCTTCGCCCCGCGGAACGCCACGTCGAACACGTGCGGCAGGTCGGTGTCGGCGATGCCGCCGCAGGTGTCGGCGACCTCCAGCCAGCCACCCTCGGCGTCGCGGCCGCCGGTGACGGTGACCGTGCCGTCGGCGGGCGTGTAACGCACGGCGTTGAGCAGCAGGTTCCCCACGATCCGGGACAGCTCGCGCTCGCCCGCGCGCACCGTCGGCCACTGCTCCTGCGCCGCGGCCAGGTGCACTCCGCGCGCCGCCGCCAGCGGGGCCGCCGCCGCGACCGCGTCCGACACCACCTCGCCCAGCGGCACGTCCATCGGCGCCAGCTGCAGCGCGCCCGCGTTGATCCGGGACAGCTCGAACAGGTCGTCCACCAGGGACGCCATCCGGTCGGTGCCGGTGCGGATGCGGCGGTGATACTCGGCGACGGTGGCCGGGTCGCTGACCACGCCGTCCTCCAGCGCCTCGGCCATGGCCCGCATCCCCGCCAGCGGCGTGCGCAGATCGTGCGACACCCAGGCGACCAGGTCGCGGCGGCTCGCCTCGACCTGGCGCTCGCGCTCGCGCGCGTCGGCGGCCCACATCGCGGTCCGGGCCAGCCGCCACGCCACCCAGCCGCCGAACAGGAGGCTGACCAGCCCCGACAGCGGCACCACCAGCAGCAGCACCTGCAGGTCGTGCGCCGAGATGAACATGCCCTCCGCCACCGCGAGCACCCCGGCCAGCATCGCCAGCACCGTGGCGACCAGCAGCACGCAGACGTTCAGGGTGAGCGAGCGGCGGTGCAGCACGCGCAGCAGCAGCGCCGCGGGCAGCCACACCACCGCGGCCCCGCCCAGCGCCGCCAGCAGGATGAGCAGGACGTCACGCATCTGCCGCGCCCGCCACCGGCTCGTAGCGGTAGCCGACACCCCACACGGTATGGATGCGGCGCGGCGCGGACGGGTCGGGCTCGATCTTCTCGCGCAGCCGTCGCACGTGGACGGTGACCGTCGACTGGTCGCCGAACGTCCAGCCCCACACCGACTCCAGCAGCTGCGCCCGGCGCAGGGCGACGTCCGGGTGCGCCATCAGGTAGGCGAGCAGGTCGAACTCGCGTACGGTCAGCGCCAGCTCCTGGCCGCCGAGCGTCGCCGTGCGGCGGGCCGTGTCCACCACCAGGTCGCCGTCGGCCAGCACGGCGGCCGTGGCGGCGGGCGCGGTGCGGCGCAGCACCGACTGCGCCCGCAGCACCAGCTCGCGCGGGGAGAACGGCTTGGTCACGTAGTCGTCGGCGCCCAGCTGGAGCCCGGCGATGCGGTCGACCTCCTCGCCGAGCGCGGTGAGCATGATGATCGGTACGCCGGGACCGGGCGCGGCCCGCAGCCGCCGAGCGACCTCCAGGCCGTCGATCCCGGGCAGCATCAGGTCGAGGATCAGCAGGTCGGGACGTTCGCGGGCGTACGCGTCGAGCGCGCCCTGCCCGTCGGCCGCCAGCACCACCCGGTGCCCGGCGTGCTCCAGATAGCGGCGTACCACGTCGCTGACGGTGGGATCGTCGTCCACGACGAGCACGGTGGTGGCCATGACGTGAGCGTACGTCCTGGTCAGGGCTCGCCGAGCGGAGCGGGGCAGTGGGATCCTTACGATCCGCGAACGCGGCCGCCATGATGCCCGTCCACGTTCTAGCGTGACTGGGTATGACGAGGTTCTTCCGCAAGCCCGCCGTGTGGGCGGTGGCCGCGGTGCTGGCCGTGGGCCTGGCGTTCGGGCTGTACTGGTTCCAGCCCTGGAAGCTGCTCACCTCGAACACGGTCAATGACGCGGCCCCGGTGGTCGTGGCGCCCACGCCGACCGCCGGCGCCACGTCCGGCGCGCCCGCGCCGTCCCCCGTGGCCGTGCTGCTGGCCGAGGGCGCTCTGGTCACCCATGAGCACGACAGCTCCGGCACGGCGCAGCTGGTGCGCCTGCCGGACGGCCGCCACCAGGTGATCCTGCGCAACCTGGCCACATCGGACGGGCCGGACCTGAGGATATGGCTGACCGACCAGCCGGTGCTGCCCGGCCGGGAGGGCTGGCACGTGTTCGACGACGGCAAGCACGTCGAGCTGGGGCGGCTCAAGGGCACCCACGGCACCCAGGTCTACGACGTGCCCGCGAACACGGATCCGGCGCAGTTCCGCAGCGTCACCATCTGGTGCGCCCGGTTCAAGGTCTCCTTCGCCGCCGCCGAGCTGAGCATGTGACGCCACGTGTCCACTCGGGAGGGTGACCGCTCGCCCGATCGAGTATTACCGATGGTATGACCCATCGACATATGCATTCCTGGGCACCTATCATCAGGTCATGGCGCGGACTCGTACGGTGACTGGTGCCGGCATCATCGCAACCGCGGCGCTCGTCCTCATCTTCGGAAACCAGCCCTTCACTGAGTGGGTCTACCGACACACCAGTGAGGACACTGCCTGGGGCTGGTTCCTGCGTGTGCTCTGTTGGCCCCACTGGGCCTTCGGTCCGGTCGACGGCTCCAGCGGCGCGATGCGCCGGCTGCTGGCCGACGACCTGCGCGCGCTGTTGCTGATCCTGTTCGTCGCGGTCATCCTCGGCGTGGTCAGCAAGGCGGTCTCCGGCGGCGCCGGCGGCTTCCTCCTCGGGTGGTCCGCGTTGATCTTCGCATCGGCGCTGGCGGCCTTCCTCACCGCGTTCATCATCGCCAACCCCACGTTCATAGGCGCGCTCAAGGCCGCCCACGCCGGTTCGGCGTACGGCCTGTTCGTCGGCTGGATCGTCGGTGCCGCCACCGGCACCGCCAAGGGCGCCGGTTCCTGACCGCGGCCCACCCCGTCCCCCCAACCCCCTTTCCGCAGGCGACGGCCTGCCGCGTCGAGTCCGGTCGGCACTCGACGCGGCAGGCCGTCGTCCGTGGCGGGCGGGGTCAGGGTGTTCAGACATTCGTGAACACTGCGAAGGTCGTTATCATCGGTGCTGATGAGCGACGAAGTCGACGCGGTCGCCCCGCGTGATGAGGACGCCGTGCGCCGTTCCGTGGAGCACATGGCGATGATGCTGGCCGACATGGGCTTTCCGCGGATGCCCTCGCGCGTGCTGATGACGATGATGAGCGCGGAGGAGACCTCGCTGACGGCGGGCGACCTGGCCGAGCGGCTGAGCGTGAGCCCGGCGGCGATCTCCGGCGCGGTCCGCTACCTGATGCAGATGGGCTTCGTCGTACGCGAGCCCGCCCCCGGCTCCCGCCGGGACCACTACCGCCTGCCCGACGAGCCCTGGTACGGCGTGACCACGGCCAAGCGCGGCTTCTACGGCCAGTTCTCCGACGAGGCCGAGGGGGTCATCACCGCCGCCGGCGGCGAGGGCACGGCGGCCGGGCGGCGGCTGGCCGACATGCGGGACTTCTTCCTCTTCGTGCAGGACCAGGTCGGTTCGGCGCTGGCCCGCTGGCAGGAACAGCGGCAGCAGGGGCGTTCCGCCCGGCGGTGATCACGCGCAGTCTCCCCAGCCGTAGTAATCGGTTTCCATGCGGCTGAGGAGTGCTGATGGTCAAGTTCGCCGTGGCTTCGGGCGGAGGCCCGACTTTCCACCGGCGTGGCTCGACGTGACGGCTCCGGCGTACACCTGTCTCAGCGTGCCCGACGGTACGAAGGGGTACCTCTGGATCAACGGTCACCTGCTCGGCCGCTACTGGTCCGTGGGCCCTCAGCGCACCCTTTACGTCCCCCGGCCGCTGCTGCGCGCGGGCCGCAACGAGGTCGTCGTGCTGGACCTCGACGCCGCCGAGCTGTCCACGGTGGATCTCCACACCGCCCCTCACCTGGGCTGACCAACTTTCGCCGGGCCCGTACCCCCGGCGCGTCCCCGTTCGAGGCCGCGACTGCGCCGGAGTCGCGGCCTCGAAGCTGTTATGAGACCGCGACTTTTTAAGACTTGCGCACGAGAGGTGGGGATGTTCTGCCGAGGTCGGGGCAACTTCTGCTTGATCATGCAAAAGTTTCGCGGATTCGGCTAGAAGCTATGGACACGTTCGTCGAAAGCTCGTAACCTGTGCGACACAACACACATCGGTGGTCGTCCAATCAGGCTGGAAGGGCGGGCGGATGAGCCTCGCGCGGGTGCTCTGGGATCCCCTGCATGTCAGGGTGCTGCGGTTGCTGCGGGACGAAGGTGCGCTGTCGCGCGCCGAGCTCGCCGACCGCCTCGACATCCCGCGCCCCCGCCTGCTCGGCGAGCTGGACCGGCTGGTGACCGGCGGCCAGATCGCCGAGGCCGGCCCGGCCGAGTCGCGCGGCGGACGCCGCTCCACCCTGGTCGAGCTGAACCCGGGCATGCGTTTCGCCGGGGTCGACCTGGGCGCCACCTCGATCGACGTCGAGGTGACCAACGGGCGGCTGGAGCCGGTGGCCCACTACAGCGAGACGGCCGACATCCGCAGCGGGCCCAAGGTGATCCTGCAGCGGGTCAACGAGCTGCTCGCCAAGGCCAAGGTCGAGGGTGCGTTCACGCACCTGGACGGCATCGGCATCGGCGTGCCCGGCCCGGTCAGCTTCCGCGACGGGGTGCCCGTGTCGCCGCCGATAATGCCCGGCTGGGACCGCTTCCCCGTGCGCGAGCTGCTGACGCGGGAGCACGGGTGCCCGGCCGTGGTGGACAACGACGTGAACATCATGGCGATCGGCGAGCGCAACGGCGGCGTCGCGCACTCGGTGGACAACTTCCTCTTCGTGAAGATCGGCACCGGCATCGGCTGCGGCGTCTACCTCAACGGCGAGGTCTACCGGGGCACCGACGGCTGCGCCGGCGACATCGGTCACATCCAGGTCGACTCGCACGGCCCGGTCTGCACCTGCGGCAACGTCGGCTGCCTGGAGGCCGTGTTCAGCGGCGCGGCGCTGGCCCGCGAGGCCACCGCGGCGGCCCGGTCGGGCGCCTCGCCCGCGCTGGCCGAGCGCCTGGCCACCAACGGCCAGGTCACCGCGATGGACGTGGCGATCGCCGCGGTCGAGGGCGACGTGGCCTGTGTGCAGCTGATCCGCGACGGCGGCCGGCGCATCGGCACCGTGCTGGCCGGGCTGGTCAGCTTCGTCAACCCGTCGATGATCGTCATCGGCGGCGGCCTGGCGCAGCTCGGCCACATCATGCTGGCCGAGATCCGCAGCGTGGTCTACCGGCGGTCGCTGCCGCTGGCCACGGGCAACCTGCCGCTGGTGCTGTCCGAGCTGGGTCCCCGCGCGGGCGTCGCCGGTGCCGCCGTGCTGGCCAGCGAGATCGCCTTCGAGCAGGCATGAGCGAGGAGAAGGCCATGAGCGAAGAGGCGGCGCAGACCGGTGAGGTGGTGCTGCGGCTGTCCGGGGTGGTGAAGACCTTCCCGGGCGTACGCGCCCTCGACGGCGTCGAGCTGGAGGTGCGCGCCGGAGAGGTGCACTGCCTGCTGGGGCAGAACGGCGCCGGCAAGTCCACCCTGATCAAGGTGCTGGCCGGGGTGCACCGGCCGGACGCGGGCCGGGTGGAGTGGCTGGGCGAGGAGGTCTCCTTCAGCGGCCCGCAGGCCGCGATGAAGGCCGGCATCGCCACCATCTACCAGGAGCTGGACCTCGTCGACTACCTGACCGTGGCGGAGAACATCTACCTCGGCCACGAGCCGCGCAGCTTCGGCTTCGTGCACAAGGGGCAGGCCGCGCGCCAGACCGCCGAGCTGCTGGGCCGCCTCGGCCACGGCGAGATCCCGCCGAACCGGATGGTCAAGGCGCTGCCCGCGGCGGGCAAGCAGATCGTCAGCATGGCGCGGGCGCTGTCCCACTCCGCCAAGCTGATCATCATGGACGAGCCCAGCGCCGTGCTCGCGCACGACGAGGTGGGCAACCTGTTCCGGATCATCCGGGAGCTGACCGCGCAGGGCATCGCCGTGGTCTACATCTCCCACCGGCTGGAGGAGATCCGCGAGATCGGCGACCGGGTCACCGTGCTCAAGGACGGGCGCACCTCCGCGGTGAACCTGCCCGCCCGCAGCACCCCGACCCGTGACCTGGTCAGCCGGATGACCGGCCGCTCCATCGAGTACGTCTTCCCCGAGCGGCCGAACACCGCGCCGGGGGAGCGGCTGCTGGAGGTGCGCGGCCTGGGCCGCTCCGGCGAGTTCACCCACGTGGACCTCGACGTGCACGCGGGCGAGATCGTCGGCATCGCGGGCCTGGTCGGCTCGGGCCGCTCCGAGGTGCTGGAGACCATCTTCGGCGCCCGGCAGGCCGAGGCGGGCACCGTGGTGATGAACGGCAAGGCGCTCCCGCCCGGCAACGTGGCGGCGGCGGTGCGCGCGGGCATCGGCATGGCGCCCGAGGAGCGCAAGAGCCAGGCGCTGCTGCTCGGCGAGCCGATCTACCGCAACATGACGCTGACCACCTTCCCCGGGTACGCCACCGCCGGCTTCACCGACGCCGGCAAGGAGCAGGCCGAGGCGCTGCGGGTGGCCGACCAGCTGGAGCTGCGCCCCCGCGACGTACGCCGCGCGGTGCGCACCCTGTCCGGCGGCAACCAGCAGAAGGTGGTCGTGGGCCGGTGGCTGCTCGGCGACACCCGGCTGCTGATCCTCGACGAGCCGACGCGCGGCGTCGACGTGGGCGCGCGGGCCGAGCTCTACCAGGTGATCCGCGACCTCGCCGCGTCCGGCGTCGGGGTGCTGCTGGTCTCCAGCGAGGTGCCCGAGGTGCTCGGCCTGTCCGACCGGGTGCTGGTCATGCGCGAGGGCCGGGTGGTGCGCAGCGCGCCGGCGACCGAGCTGAATGAAGAAGACGTTCTCGATCTGGTGATGGCGGGTTCCCTGACCGCCGCGACTACTGAAGAGGTGGCCGCGTGAGTGCGGAAGTTGGCGTGAAGGATGGAGTGGCGCTGAACGCCGCCGGTCCCCGCTGGTGGAAGAACGAGTCGGCCGAGGGCCTGTGGCGCAACCTCGGGCTGGTCGGCGTGCTGCTGGCGCTGTTCGCGATCGGCGCGGTCATCCGGCCCGATCTCTACAGCGACTTCGACTGGGTGACCAACAACATGATGGTCATCCTGACCCAGGCGGCCGCGATCGGCGTGGTCACCGTGGGCATGACCTTCGTGATCATCGGCGGCGGCATCGACCTGTCGGTCGGCGCGCTGATCGCGCTGTCGGGAGTCTGGGCCACCACGGTGGCCACGCAGAGCTTCGGCCCGGCCGGCATGATCTTCACCGCGATCGCCGTCGGCGTCGGCGCGGGCCTGGTCAACGGCCTGCTCGTCGCGTACGGCCGGCTGGTGCCGTTCATCGCGACGCTGGCCATGCTGGTCGCGGCGCGCGGTCTGGCCGCCGCCATCTCCGGCAAGCAGACGCAGGTCTCCGGCGACCAGTTCATCAACAGCATCGCCAAGGAGCGCGTGCTCGGCGTGCCGGTGCTGGTCATCATCCTGCTGGTGGTGGCCGGGCTGGGCTGGGTGCTGCTCAACCGGACCACCTTCGGCCGGCGCACGATCGCCATCGGCGGCAACGCCGAGGCCGCCCGCCTGGCCGGCATCAACGTCCGCGGCCACACCATGCTGCTGTACGCCCTGTCCGGGCTGTGCTGCGGGATCGCCGCGATCATGCTCACCTCGCTGGCCACCTCCTCGCAGGCGGCCGCGGCCGAACTCTACGAACTCGACGCGATCGCCGCCGCGATCATCGGCGGCACGCTGCTCTCGGGCGGCCGCGGCACCATCGTCGGCTCGCTGTTCGGCGTGATCGTGTTCTCCGCGATCACCAACCTGTTCGCCATCGCCAACCTCCCCACGGAGGTCCAGAACATGGTCAAGGGCGCGATCATCGTGGTCGCGGTCCTGATCCAGCAGGTGCGGTTCTCGTCCGTCACGCAGTTCGCCCGAAGGCACGGCCTCTCCCGTCCCAAGGCCGGCACGCCGCAGCAGACCTGACCGCCGCGTTGTAAAGGTTCCATCACCGCACACCCCCGCACCACCTGGGGCGACCGTCGAACGCGACGGCCGCCGGACCGAACACACCCTCGCGACGACCAGGAGGTCGTGATGACCAAGCACATTCCGGACGCGTCCCGCCGCCGGCTTCTCTTCGGCGGCACCGCGCTCGCCGCCGGCGCTCTGCTCACCGCGTGCACCAGCAACGAGGCCGAGCCGAACGCCGCGCAGACCAAGGGCGCCGACACGGCCAACCCGAACGCCGCGGCCGGCAAGGCCGTGACCATCGGGTTCTCCGCCCCGGCCGCCGACCACGGCTGGATCGCGGCGATCACCAACAACGCCAAGGCGCAGGCCGGGGCGTACAGCGACGTGACCTTCAAGCAGGTCGAGGCGGGTAAGGACGCGGCCGCGCAGCGTGCCGCGCTGGAGACCCTGATCGCCGAGAAGCCCGACGTCATCGTGCTGCTCCCGCACGACGGCAAGGAGCTCAACGCGTTCGGCCTCAAGGCCATGGAGGCCGGCATCCCGGTCGTCAACCTGGACCGCGCCTTCCCGGACGCGCTGGCGTACCGCCTGCAGATCAAGGGCGACAACTACGGCATGGGCGTGGCCGCCGGCCACTACATCGGCAAGGCGCTCAAGGCCAAGGGCGTGGCCGCGCCGGTCATCGGCGAGATCGCCGGCATGGACGAGCTGGAGCTGACCCAGGAGCGCAGCGCGGGCTTCAAGGCCGCGCTGGCCACCTACGGCTTCTCCGTCACCAACCGGCGCGCGGCGCGTTTCACCGCCGACAGCGGCCAGAAGGAGGGCCAGAACCTGCTCCAGGCGCTGCCCAAGATCGACGCCATCTGGAACCACGACGACGACCAGGGCATCGGTGTGCTGGCGGCCATCTCGGCGGCCAACCGCAGCGAGTTCTTCATGGTCGGCGGCGCCGGCTCCAAGAAGGCGATCGAGGACATCGCCGCCGACAACACCGTGCTCAAGGCCACGGTCACCTACAGCCCGTCGATGGCCTCCTCGGCCATCTCGCTGGCCCGCCTCATCGGCCAGGGCAAGGGCATGTCGGACCTGGTCGAGCTGCAGGTGCCGAAGGAGATCATCCTGGCCTCCGAGACGATCACGAAAGAGAACGCGAGCACCTACCTGAAGCTCGGTTTCTAAGCCCGACATGGATCGCCCGCACCAGCGGGCTCGGTAACGACGGGAGCCCACTCCGTGTCCACAATCGACAACAAGGAGCTGCGGGTCGGCATGGTCGGCTACGCGTTCATGGGGGCCGCGCACTCACAGGCGTGGCGCACCGTGAACCGTGCGTTCGACCTGCCCCTGCGGGTCCGGATGGCCGCGGTCTGCGGCCGTGACGAAGCCAAGGTCGCCGAGGCGGCCGACCGTCTCGGCTGGGACGGCTACGTCACGGACTGGCGTGAGCTGATCGCCCGGGACGACATCGACGTGATCGACGTCTGCACCCCCGGCGACAGCCACGCCGAGATCACCATCGCCGCCCTCGCCGCGGGCAAGCACGTGATGTGCGAGAAGCCGCTGGCCAACAACGTGGCCGAGGCCCAGGCGATGGTCGATGCCGCGACCGCGGCCCGGGAGTCGGGCATCCGTACGCTGTGCGGGTTCAACTACCGGCGCGTGCCGGCGGCGGCGCTCATGCGTGAGATGATCGCCGCCGGCCGCCTCGGGGTGATCCGGCACGTGCGAGCCGTGTACCTGCAGGACTGGATCACCGATCCGAACTTCCCGCTGGTCTGGCGGCTGCAGCAGGAGCGGGCCGGGTCGGGCGCGCTGGGCGACATCGGCGCCCACATCATCGACCTCACCCAGCACATCACCGGGCAGCGCATCACCGGCGTCAGCGCGCTGACCGAGACGTTCGTCAAGGAGCGGCCCATCCCCACCGAGATGAGCGGCCTGGCCGCCAGCTCGGCCGCGGACGGCCAGGCGTACGGGCAGGTCACCGTCGACGACGCCGCGGTGTTCACGGCGCGGCTGTCCGGCGGGGCGATCGCCACGTACGAGGCGAGCCGCTTCGCGATGGGCCGCAAGAACGGGCTGCGCGTCGAGATCAACGGCTCGCTCGGCTCCCTGGTCTTCGACCTGGAGCGCCTCAACGAGCTGGAGTTCTACGACGCCACGCGCCCGGCCGCGGAGCAGGGGTTCAACCGGATCCTGGTGACCGAGCCGGAGCACCCGTACCTGTCGGCCTGGTGGCCGCCGGGCCACATCATCGGCTACGAGCACTCCTTCACCCACCAGGCACGGGACTTCGTGCAGGCGGTGGCGGAGGGCACCGACCCCCACCCGTCGTTCGAGGAGGCGCTCGGCGTCCAGCTCGTGCTCGACGCGGTGCAGCGGTCGGCGGCGTCCGGCTCGGCCTGGACGCAGGTGGCTCAGCCGCAGTACGCGGCCTGAGTCCGCACCACCCCCGACGTGAGAGGGCCGGTCGGACGCCGACCGACCGGCCCTCTCACCCATGAACGTTTCGCCCCACGGGCATACCGAAAGGGAGCGTTTCCATGCCCCGACCCATCACCCTGTTCACCGGCCAGTGGGCAGACCTCCCGTTCGAGGAGGTCTGCCGTCTCGCGTCCGAGTGGGGCTACGACGGACTCGAGATCGCCTGCTGGGGCGACCACTTCGAGGTCGACAAGGCGCTGTCGGACGACACCTACATCGCGCGCAAGCGCGCCCAGCTCGACAAGTACGGCCTGAGCGTGCACGCGATCTCCAACCACCTGGTCGGCCAGGCCGTGTGCGACAACCCGATCGACGAGCGGCACAAGGCGATCCTGCCCGCCCGGATCTGGGGCGACGGCGAGCCCGAGGGCGTGCGTCAGCGTGCCGCCGCCGAGATGGCCGACACCGCCCGCGCCGCCGCCAAGCTGGGCGTGAACGTCGTCGTCGGCTTCACCGGCTCGCCGATCTGGCACTTCGTGGCCATGTTCCCGCCGGTCCCCGCCTCGATGATCGACGCGGGCTACGAGGAGTTCGCGCGGCGCTGGCACCCGATCCTCGACGTGTACGACGAGGTCGGCGTGCGCTTCGCGCACGAGGTGCACCCGAGCGAGATCGCGTACGACTACCACACCACCCGCCGCGCGCTGGACGCGCTGGGCAATCGGCCCGCGTTCGGCCTGAACTGGGACCCCTCGCACATGGTGTGGCAGGGCTGCGACCCGGTCGGCTTCATCCTCGACTTCGCCGACCGGATCTACCACGTGGACTGCAAGGACACCAAGGTGCGCATGGGCGACGGGCGCCGCGGCATCCTGTCCTCGCACCTGCCCTGGGCCGATCTGCGCCGCGGCTGGGACTTCGTGTCCACCGGGCACGGCGACGTGCCCTGGGAGGACTGCTTCCGCGCGCTGAACTCGATCGGCTACGACGGCCCGATCTCGATCGAGTGGGAGGACGCGGGCATGGATCGGCTCGTGGGGGCTCCGCAGGCGCTGCAGTTCGTGCGTAACCTGCTCTTCGACCCGCCCACCGCCTCGTTCGACGCGGCGTTCAGCTCGGAGTGACCCCCGGCCCCCGCCGGCCGGTGCCCACGTGCCGTCCGGCGGGCCTGAGATAAGGAAGGGCACCTTCTTAGAGCGACCGGCATTAGGTGCGGACCTGGACAGGTAGCCGGTCGCGGGTAGCAAACAGGCACGGGACTTATCGATCATTGGAGTTCTCTACGCTTCAATGACAGGAGTCCCGTGCCTGCGCTGCCATCATCGCTGCTGACCCCGATCTGGGTCCAGTTCGCCGCACTGCTGCCCGACCGGCCCGAATACGACCCCGCACACCCGCTGGGCTGCCACCGCCGCCGCATCCCCGACCAGGTCGTCTTCGAACACGTCATCCACGCCCTGGTCCACGGCTCGGGCTACGAACGCATCGCCGGCCCAGGATGCTCCGACCGCACCATCCGCCGCCGCCTGGCCGACTGGGCCAGCGCAGGCCTCGCCCAGCAACTGCACGCCCTGACCCTGGCCGCCTACGACAACATGATCGGCCTACAGCTGCACGACATCGCCGTCGACGGCGCGCTCACCAAAGCACCCTGCGGCGGAGACCGCGCCGGACGCTCCCCGGTCGACCGCGGCAAAGGCGGCCTCAAACGCTCCACCGGCACCGAAGCCGCCGGCATACCCCTGGCCGTGATCTCCGCCCCCGCCAACCGCAACGACAACGCCCTGCTGGAAGCCACCCTCGACACCGCCACCCAACAGACAGGCCCCCTGCCCGACGACGTCACCGTGCACCTGGACCGCGCCTACGACAACACCCCCACCCGCCAGCGCCTGCACGACCGCGGCCTGCACGGCCAGATCGCCCGCAAAGGCCTCCCCGCCCCCATCCAGGTCGGCAAACGCTGGGTGGTGGAACGCACCCACTCATGGATGAACGGCTACGGCAAGATCCGCCGCTGCACCGAACGCAACGCGCAGGTCGTGGACTTCTACCTCTACCTGGCAGCAGCCCTGATCACCACACGCCAACTCATCCGACAAGCCCGCCCCCGCTACCGCTGGGACGGCCGTCCCACCACCCGACGCCTCAAATGAACCTATTGCCGGTCGCTCTTAACGCTTTGCGTATAGGAAGGTGCCCTTCTTAACGTCTCGCGACGGCGGAGCTGGTCGGTCACCGGGGATGATCGCGAGTTCGTGTCCAAACGTGGGGCCTGAGCTGAGGTTCTGACACGAGACGGCGATCTTCCCGGGTCCGGCCGGTTTCGGGGGCGCGTTCGTGCACGCCTAGGATGGCCCTGGCCTGGGCGGACTCGCCGCCGGCAGGACAGGGGGCGGGAGAGTGCCGGTGCGGCAGGCCGGGTCGGCGGACGCCGTGACCCCCGCCACGGAAGGTTCCCGGTCAGCCCTCGGCCCTGCTGAGGCAGCGGGCCGCAGGGCGGTGCCGAAGGAGCTGGCGGACGCCTACCGCCGCTGTGCGGACCTGCACCGGCGCCATGGCCGCACCTATTACCTGGCCACCCGGCTGCTACCCGCGTGGAAGCGGCCGCACGTGCACGCGCTGTACGGCTTCGCCCGCCACGCCGACGAGATCGTCGACAGCCTCGACGCCACGGCGCCCGCCGAACGTGCCCGGCGGCTGGCGGACCTGTCCGCGCGCCTGCACGCCGGGCTGCGCGGCGAGCCGGTCGACGATCCGCTGCTCCCGGCCGTGCTGCATACCGCCCGGGCGCTCCGGCTGGACCCGGCCGACTTCACCGCCTTCCTCGACTCGATGGCTATGGACCTGACGGTGCGGCGCTACGCCGACTATCCGGCGCTGCTGCGCTACATGGAGGGCTCGGCGGCGGTGATCGGCACGCTGATGCTGCCGGTCCTCGGCCCCGCCGAGCCGGACGCGGCCCGCGAGCCGGCGCGGCAGCTCGGGCTGGCGTTCCAGCTCACCAACTTCCTGCGCGACGTCGCCGAGGATCTGGCCCGGGACCGGGTGTACCTGCCGCAGGAGGACCTGGCCCGGTTCGGCGTCGGCGAAGGCGAGTTGCGCGCCGCGGCGGCGGCCGGGCGGGCCACTGCCCGGATCAAGAGGCTCATGGCGTACGAGATCGCCCGTGCCCGGGGGCACTACGCCGCCGCGCTGCCCGGCATCGGGATGCTGCCCGGCGCGTCGGGGAGGTGCGTACGGACCGCCTACCTGGTCTACGGCGCGATTCTGGACGAGATCGAGCGACGGGATCACGACGTATTCGCAGGGCGGGCGGTGGTGCCGGCGTCGCGCCGGATCACGCTGCTGGCACGTGGGCTGCTCGCCCGATGAGCCCGGCCCGGGGCGCTGGCTGCGTCGAGAGGCGGGCTCGGGGCCGACGGTGTCCGGACAGGGCGTCAGTAGAGCCAGCGGTCCAGCACGGCCGGCCAGTAGAAGTGCGCGTGGCTCCCGTCGCCGAACGCGGCGGGATCGAGCCGCCTGATCCGTGCCAGCAGCTCGGCCAGCTCGTCCAGCGCGGCGTCCTCCAGGTCACCGGACTCGTCCCAGTGCGCGAGCGCGTATGAGGTGTTCATCGCCGTACCCACCAGGTGCAGGGAGCAGAGCCATTGGCGGACCGACGAGTTGACGATCCGGTTGGGGGACTGCGGTCGGGCCTGCTCGAGCACCCGCCCGGTGCCCGGCTCGACCCGGAACACCTGGCGCGTCGCCGGATCCTGCTCCGCCACCCGGTAGCCGCCGTCCTCGGCGTGAAACGTCACCGCGTCGACGATCTGCTCCAGCAGGGGCACGCCGATGTCGATCAGCGCACGACGGTCGGGCTCCGGCAGGTCCCAGGACGTGATCTCGCCGGCTCCGGCGCGGACGACACGCCCCTCACCCGCCCACGCGACCAGCTCATCACGGGTGGGCATCTCCACGGACAGCTTTTCCACACCGAACCCTAACCGCCGATCCTGAAGATCAGGGTCTCGTGTCGAAACCTCAGGCCAGGCCCCACCTTTGGACACGAACTCGCGATCATCCCCCAGACCGCTCCGCCCCGCCGTGGCGAGGCGTTAAGAAGGGCACCTTCTTATACGGAAAGCGATAAGAAGGTGCCCTTCCTTGCCTAGCAGCGGGGGACGCCGGGGATGAAGCCGTCGTATCCGGTGTAGACGTAGGCGTCGGAGATGAACTTGCCCGTGCCGATGCGGTCCCAGATGTTGCTGGTGCCGTAGGTGCCGGTGACCGTGGTGCCGGTGGTCTGGCACTGGATGGACACGGTCGCGCCGTCGGCGACGGTGCCCACGGCGGCGTAGCCGGTGCCGGGGCCCGAGCGGATCGTCAGCGCCGAGCCCGCGGTGTTGACGGTGCCCTGCGCCGCCCCACCGCCGCAGCCGTTGTCGCTGGTGTAGTTCTTGGTGCCCCAGTAGAGCGCGGTCACGCCGTTGAACTTGATCTGGACGGCGGAGCCGCCGGAGCGCTGCTCGTAGTGCAGGTGGGGGCCGGTCGAGCCGCCGGTGGTGCCGACGTATCCGATCACGGTGCCGTACTTGACGGTCTGGCCCACCGACGTGTTGAACGAGTTCAGGTGCGCGTAGTAGGTGGTCCAGCCGTTGCCGTGGTTGATCCGGACGTACTTGCCGTAGCTGGTGTCACCGAGGTTGGTGACGACGTCCACGGTGCCGGGGGCGCTGGCCACGACGGGGTCGCCGAGGTCGTCGGTGCGGTTGAAGTCGATGGCGTTGGCGGGGCTGTGGTTGGTGCGGGTCTGGCCGGACCAGACCTGGTTGCAGGGGAACGGGACCTTGAAGGTCGGGGCGGCCATGGCCGGGCTTGCTTCGACCAGCACGGCCGCGCCGATGGCCAGGGCGGCGGTGGCCAGCCCCAGGACGCGCTTGAGCATGGGTTCTCCTCGGGGTGAGAGGTCAGGCGCAGTGTTCGAAACCGGAGGTGTACGTGGTGCCACCGGCGCTGCCGCCCCATTTCACGCAGCCGGGGGCGGTGCGGATGACCGGCCCGGCGTAGTAGGAGTAGCTGCCGGAGTCGGTGGTTCTGCTCGCCCCCTGCGGTTCCAGGAAGGAGCTCGTCGCGGTGGGCGTGCCGACGCTGGACATCTTCAGCGTCACGGTGCAGTTCTGGCCCGTGGAGCCCTTCCACAGCAGGTTCGCGGTGCCCGCGCTGCCGAGCTTGACCGAGTCGATCATCTGGAAGCCGGCGCCGCAGACCTCGGCGGGGTCGTACGACGTGGCGCAGTTGTTGCTGGTCACGTTGGCCGAGCCGTAGCCGAAGGTGCTGCCGTTGAAGACGGCCTTGATGATGTGCGACTGCGAGCGGTCCGGGTAGCGCACCTCGTAGTGCAGGTGCGGGGAGATGTTGTTGCCGGGCTTGCTGGTGTTGCCGAGCGCGCCGATGGCCTGGCCGCGCAGCACGGACTGGCCGGCGACGACCGCCCGGCTGTCCAGGTGGGCGTAGTAGGTGAAGTAGCCGCCACCGTGGTCGATGACGATGAGGTTGCCGTAGCCGTTGACGGAGCCCTGGTGCGCGGAGACCTCGACGGTGCCCGCCGCGGCGGCGACCACGGTGTCACCCAGGTCGGCCGTGGCGGTGGAGCCGCGGTTGAAGTCGATCTCCCAGGAGACGTGGGCGCTGCTGTTGGTGCTGTTGCCGTTCCAGGTCTGGCCGCACGGGAACGGCAGCTGGAACGCGGGTGCGGCATGGGCGGGTGAGGATAGCAGGACCGCACTCGTCACGCCGAGGAGCAGCGCGGCGGCACCGGACAGGAGCCGGAGTGGTCGCATGTGGCCGTTCCCTTCCGTGGGGTGGTGGACAGGGTGTACACAGCGTCGCGACCGGTGCTCCAACGATTCTCCAGAACCACTACAGCCGTTCAGCCGAGCGCTCTGGTCCGATCGGCCGAGCACGCGTAGGCTCAGGCGATCGATCACGGATCGTGAGTGGTTGGGGCGATGGCGGACCGGCTGGAACTGCGCATCCTGGGCACCTTCGAGCTGACGCGCGACGGGGTGGCCGCTTCCGTGGGTGGCGTGAAACCGCGCCAGCTGCTGGCGACGCTGGCGCTGCACCATGGCCGCACCGTGTCGGTCGACCACCTGATCGAGGTGCTGTGGCCGCAGGACCCGCCCCGCTCGGCACTGGCCAATGTGCAGACGTACGTCAGCGCGCTGCGCACCTGTCTCGGGGACCGGCTGCGCCGCCAGCCGCCCGGCTACCGGCTGGAGCTGTGCCCGGACGAGCTGGACCTGCTGCGTTTCGAAGAGCACGCCCGCGGCGGCGACCCGGCCGGCCTCGCCGCGGCGCTGGAGCTGTGGCGCGGCGAGCCGCTGGAGAACCTGCCCGCGTCCCCGCTGTGGCGCACCGAGATCGACCGGCTGGTCGAGCGGCACCGCTCGGTCCGGCAGCGCCGGGCCCTGCTGCGCATCGAGGCGGGGCAGCCCGCCGCGGCCGTGGACGAGCTGCGCCGGCTGGTCGGCGAGGAGCCGCTGCGGGAGGAGGCGTGGCAGCTGCTGGTGACGGCGCTGCGCGACGCGGGCCACCGGGCGGAGGCGCTGTCGGCGTACGCGGCCGCGCGCCGCACGCTCACCGAGGAGCTGGGCGTCGAGCCGGGCGAGCCGCTGCGCCGCCTGCATCGCACGCTGCTGGTCGAGGAGGAGGGCCCGCTGCCGTTCGGCGCCCGGCTGGACGGTGCGGCGGCGCTGGTGCTGCGCGGGCTGGCCCGGCTGGCGGTGCCGTCGGTGCCCGGCTGGGTGACCGCCGCGCTGCTCGACCGTCCGGACGCGACGGAGGTGCTGGCCTCGCTGGACCGGGCCCGCCTGCTGCGCCCGGCCGGCCCGGACGAGCTGGGCCAGGCCCGCTACGGCCTGCCGGTGCTGGTCGGGCTGCTCGCGCCGGACCTGCCCGGCGAGGCGATCGGCGCGGCGCTGACCCGCGCGCTCGGCGGCTACCTGAGCCTGGCCGAGCGGGCCGCGGGCGGGCTGCCGCCGCAGGTGTTCGGGCCGGGGCTGACCGTCGCGCCGCGCTGGCCGGTGCCGGACGCGGCGGAGCTGACGGGCGACCCGGTGCGCTGGTTCGCCGCGGAGCGGCAGGCGCTGCTCGGCGCGGTCGAGGCCGCCGCGGGCAACGGGCTGTCCGATCTGGCCTGGGAGCTGGCACACGCCATGGTGGCCTGGTGCGACATGGGCGGGCACACCGCGGAGTGGGAACAGACGCACCGCGCCGCGCTGGCCGCCTGCCGGGCGGACGGCAACCTGCTCGGCGAGGCGGTGACCCTGCGCGGGCTGGGCCAGCTGCACCTCTACCGGGACCACTACGAGGAGGCCGCGGAGGCGTTCAGCCGGTCCCGGCTGCTGTTCGCGCGGCTGGGCAACCTGTGCGGGCAGGCCGCGGCGCTGGCCGGGCTGGGCACCGGGCACCGCATCCGGGGCGAGCTGGACGACGCGCTGGACTGCTACCGCCAGGCCCTGGAGGCGTACCGGATGCTCGGGCACCGCCACGGCGAGGCGTACGCGCTGGGCGCGCTCGGCATGGTCTGGCTGGCCCGCGGCGACCTCGCCGAGGCGTTCCGCGACTTCGGCGTCGGGCTGCGGCTGGCCGAGGAGATCGGCGACGCGCACCGGTCCGCGCTGCTCACCCGCCAGCTGGGCCTGGCCCGGCTGCGCAGCGGCGACCTGGCGCACGCGCGCGCCGACCTGACCGCCGCGCTGGACCGCTTCGCCGTGCTCGGCGACGCGCACTGCGAGGCGTACTGCCTGACCGACCTGGCCGCGCTGGAGGCGCCGGAGGTGGCGGTGCGGCGGCTCACCCAGGCGCTGGAGATCTTCGAGCGGATCGGCGACCGGCGCGCCCAGGCGCAGACCTCCCGCCGCCTGGGCGAACTCCACCGCGGCGACGCGCGCTACGGCCTGTCCGACGCCTACCTCGCCGAGGCCCGGCGCCTGCAGTCCACCGTCGAGATGACCCGCATGCCCTTCTGACGCCCGCGGTCAGGGGCGGGTGCGGAAGGTGCGGCGGTATGACGACGGCGACGTGCGCATACACCGGCTGAAGTGGTGGCGGAAGGTGGCGGGGGAGTCGAAGCCGACGGCGGCGGCGACCTGCTCCACGGGGGAGTCGGAGGTCTCCAGCAGCGGCAGGCTGGCCGCCACCCGCTGCTCGATGAGCCACCGGATCGGGCTGGTGCCGGTGTGCCGGGCGAAGTGGCGCAGGAAGCTGCGCGGCGACATCCGGGCGTGCGCGGCGAGCAGGTTGACCGTCAGCGGCTCGGTGAGGTGGTCCAGCGCCCAGGCCATCGCGCGGGCGACCCCGTCGTCGTCGACCACGTCGCGCACCGGCAGCTCGATGAACTGGGCCTGGCCGCCGTCGCGGTGCGGCGGCAGCACCAGCCGCCGGGCGACCGTGTTGGCGATCTGCGCGCCGTGGTCGCGGCGCACCAGGTGCAGGCAGAGGTCCAGCCCAGCGGCGCTGCCCGCGCTGGTGACCACCTGGCCGCTGTCCACGTAGAGCACGTCGGGGGTGACCTCGACCAGCGGGTGCCGCTCGCGCAGCAGCGGGGCGTAGCGCCAGTGCGTGGTGGCGGCGCGGCCGTCCAGCAGCCCGGCGGCGGCCAGCGCGAAGGCGCCGGAGCAGATGGACACGATGCGGGCGCCCCGGGCGGCCGCCGTGCGCAGCGCCGCCACCAGGGCGGGGGAGACGGGGGCGTGCACGTCGGCGACGCCGGGGACGATCACCGTGTCCGCCGCGGCGAGCACGTCCAGGCCGTGCCGGGCGGTGACGGTGAAGCCGCCGACGGCCGGCATGGGGTCGGGCGTCTCGGCGCAGACGGCCAGGTCGTACCAGGGCACGTCCAGCTCCGGGCGGGGCAGGCCGAACACCTCGACCACGCAGCCCAGCTCGAACGGGGCCATCCCGGCGAAGGCCAGCACCGCGATCCGGTGCCGGGGCCGGGTCTCCAGCGTCAGCGGCGTACCCATGGCGAGATCTTAGCGAACAGCGGCGTCACCGCCACTCGTCCGCGGAGCCCGGCCCGCCGAGGATGGACGTGGTTGATCGAGTCGTAGAGGAGCAGCTCATGTCCGCCGTTCTCAGCACCCCGCCGGCCGCCGCCGACGTCGCCGCCGCCCACTTCGCCGCCCGCCTGTCGTTCGAGGCCGACGTGTCCGATGTACACGCCGATCTGGCGTCGGGCACGCCGGGCTTCGTCCTGGTCGACTCGCGCTCGCGGGAGGCGTGGGAGCAGGGTCACCTGCCGGGCGCGGTGCACCTGCCCACGGCGGAGATCGCCCGCCGGGCGGCCGAGGTGGTGCCCGCCGGCAGCGTCGTCGTCACCTACTGCTGGGGGCCCGGCTGCAACGGCGCCACCCGGGCCGCGCTGGCCTTCGCCCGGCTGGGCTATCAGGTCAAGGAGATGCTCGGCGGGTACGAGTACTGGGTGCGCGAGGGCTTCGACACGCAGGGCCTGCTCGGGTTGCAGAAACACGACGTGGACCCGCTGACGGCGCCCGCGAGCGGCGCCGCCTGCGCCTGCTGAGCGCGCCCATCGACGACTGTCGCGATGGACCATCGATGACACGCCGAACTTCATATGGGGTCGCTTTCCTCGCGGTGCCACTAGATGTAGTGTGAATCCATCGCTGGTCCACCCCTCCGGTGCCCTCAGGCACGGGGTCGAGGGGTGCGCGCGAGCCGTCGTGAGGCGGCCTCGCGCTGAGGGAATCCGGTGCGATTCCGGAGCTGCCCCGCAGCGGTGAGTGGGAACGAAGCCGTCCCGCGCCCTCCCGCGAAGAGGGTGCGGAGCAGCACTGGGCCGGGTCCGGCCTGGGAAGCGACGGCGTAGGGGGTCGACGTGCGGCGCGGCGTGAGCCGGGCCGGTCGGCCGCGCCCACGAGCCCGAAGACCTGCCGGCGTGCGCGCCGCGGCCCAGCCCGCGACGCGCCCTCGACCCGTCTGTCCATCCGGACCAGAACGAGTCGAGGACACCGGGCCGCGCGGGACGGTCCACGGTGGACCGTGCCCATCCGGCTCAGGATGAGTGCTGTTCGCGTGCCCTCCCGCGTTCGATGAGGGGGAGCGCACGCTTGACCAGCACGACCTTCCGCAACACGACCGCCACCGGCACGTCCGGGTCCGGCGGGCCGGGCACGCCGCCCGAGGACGCGACGACGCTCATCACGGCGCTGGGGGCGCTGCTCGCCGAGGCCGCGCGGGGACTGCCTGACGTGGACCACCGCGCGGTGCTCGACCCGGTGGCGGCCGGGATCTGGCCCGGAGCGACCGAGGCCGACCTGCGGCTGCGCGCCGTCGAGACCGCCGCCGCGCTGGTGGTGCAGGAGCCCGGATACAGCCGCCTCGCCGCGCGGCTGCTCGCCGTGCACGTCGCGGAGGAGGCCGCCACCCAGGGCGTGCACGACTTCGCCGGCTCGGTGCGGGCCGGGCACGAGGCGGGGCTGCTCGCCGACGACCTTGCCGCGTTCGTCGCGGCGCACGCGGACGAGCTGGGGGAGCTCGTCGACCCGGCCGCCGACGACCGCTTCGAGTACTTCGGGCTGCGCACCGTCTACGACCGCTACCTGCTGCGCCACCCGGTGACCCGCAAGGTGCTGGAGACGCCGCAGCACTTCCTGCTGCGGGTGTCCTGCGGGCTGATGGGCGAGGTCGGCGACGCGGGCACCGCCGGGCGCCGCCTGCCGGGCAGCACGGCCGCGGTCGCACGGGTGTACGCGAAGCTCAGCCGCCTGGCGTACCTGCCCAGCTCGCCGACGCTGTTCAACGCCGGGGCCCGGCGCCCGCAGCTGAGCAGCTGCTTCCTGCTCGACTCGCCGCGCGACGAGCTGGAGTCGATCTACGAGCGCTACGCCCAGGCGGCCCGGCTGTCCAAGTACGCGGGGGGCATCGGGGTGTCGTGGAGCCGGATCCGGTCCCGCGGCTCGCTGATCCGCGGCACCAACGGCCTGTCCAACGGCATCGTGCCGTGGCTGCGCACGCTGGACGCCAGCGTGGCCGCGGTCAACCAGGGCGGCCGACGTAAGGGCGCGGCGTGCGTCTACCTGGAGACCTGGCATGCCGACCTCGACGAGTTCCTCCAGCTGCGCGACTCGACCGGCGAGGAGAGCCGGCGCACCCACAACCTGCACCTGGCCAACTGGGTCCCGGACGAGTTCATGCGCCGGGTGGAGGCGGACACGGCCTGGTCGCTGTTCGACCCGAAGGACGTGCCCGAGCTGGTCGACCTGTGGGGCGACGACTTCGACCGGGCCTACCGGGCCGCCGAGGCCGCCGGGCGCGCGGTGCGCACCGTCCCGGCCCGGGAGCTGTACGGCCGCATGATGCGCACCCTGGCGCAGACCGGCAACGGCTGGATGACGTTCAAGGACGCGGCCAACCGGACCTGCAACCAGACCGCCGTGCCCGGCAACACGGTGCACCTGTCCAACCTGTGCACCGAGATCCTGGAGGTCACCAGCGACGGCGAGACCGCCGTGTGCAACCTGGGCTCGATCAACCTCGCCGCGCACCTGGGCCCGGACGGGGTGGACTTCGCCGCGCTGGGCGACACCGTGCGCGTCGCGGTGCGGATGCTGGACCGCTCCATCGACCTGTCCTACTACCCGACCGGCGAGGCGGCCGGGGCCAACAACCGGTGGCGGCCGGTCGGCCTGGGCGTGATGGGCCTGGCCGACGTGTTCTTCGCGCTCGGCCTGGACTTCGACTCGCCCGAGGCGCTGGCCCTGTCCACCCGGATCGCGGAGGAGATCGCGCTGGCCGCGTACGACGCCAGCGCCGACCTGGCCGTCGAGCTGGGGGTGCACCCGTCGTACGGGGACACCCGCGCCGCGCGCGGGGTGCTGCACGCCGACCACTTCCCGGACGCGGTGTCCACCCGGCCCTGGGCGTGGGACGAGCTGCACGCGAAGGTGGCCCGCACCGGGCTGCGCAACTCGCTGCTGATCGCGATCGCGCCGACCGCGACCATCGCCTCGATCGCGGGCAGCGCCGAGTGCATCGAGCCGCCGGTGGCCAACGTGTTCAAGCGCGAGACCCTGTCCGGCGAGTTCCTCCAGGTCAACCGCTACCTGGTGGAGGAGCTGAAGGCGCGGGGCCTGTGGACGCCGGCGGTGCGCGACCGGGTGCTGGCGGCCGAGGGCTCGGTGGCGGGCATCGAGGAGATCCCGGCGGAGCTGCGGCGGCGCTTCCGCACCGCGTGGGAGCTGCCGCAGCGGGCGCTGATCGACCTGGCCGCGGCGCGCATGCCGTACATCGACCAGTCGCAGTCGCTGAACCTGTTCATGGCGGCCCCGGAGATCGGCAAGCTGTCCTCGATGTACGCCTACGCCTGGCGCAAGGGCCTGAAGACCACCTACTACCTGCGCTCCCGCCCCGCCACCGCGATCGCGCAGACCACGGTGCGCAAGGCGGCGGCTCCCGCGCCCGCGCAGCCGCTGCGCACCGCGAGCAGCCTGATCGACCTGAACCTGGAGAACCCGGAGATCTGCGAGGCATGCCAGTGACCACCCCGAAGAAGATGCTGCTCGACGCGGGCCTCGACCTGACCCTGCGGCCGATGCGCTACCCGGACTTCTACGAGCGCTACCGCGCCGCCATCCGCAACACCTGGACCGTCGAGGAGGTGGACCTCGGCAGCGACCTGCCCGACCTGGCCGGGCTGTCCGAGGGCGAGCGGCACCTGGTGAACCGCCTGGTCGCGTTCTTCGCCACCGGCGACACCATCGTGGCCAACAACCTGGTGCTGAACCTCTACCGCCACATCAACGCCCCGGAGGCCCGGCTCTACCTGAGCCGCCAGCTGTTCGAGGAGGCGGTGCACGTGCAGTTCTACCTGACCCTGCTGGACACCTACCTGCCCGACGACGAGGAGCGGGCGAAGGCGTTCGCGGCGGTGGAGAACATCCCGTCGATCGCCCGCAAGGCGAACTTCTGCTTCCAGTGGATCGACTCGGTGTTCGACCTGCCCGCGCTGCACACCGCCGACGAGCGCCGCCGCTTCCTGCTCAACCTGATCTGCTTCGCCGCCTGCATCGAGGGCCTGTTCTTCTACGGCGCCTTCGCGTACGTGTACTGGCTGCGCTCGCGCGGCCTGCTGGACGGGCTGGCCGCGGGCACCAACTGGGTCTTCCGTGACGAGTCCATGCACATGGACTTCGCGTTCGCGGTGGTCGACACGGTGCGGGCCGAGGAGCCGGAGCTGTTCGACGAGGACATGGGCAAGGCGGTCACCCGGATGATGGAGGAGGCCGTCGACGCCGAGCTGGCCTTCGCCGAGGACCTGTGCGGGGCCGGGCTGCCCGGCATGACCCTGGCCGACATGCGGCAGTACCTGCAGTACGTCGCCGACCAGCGGCTGGCCCGGCTCGGGCTGCCCGCCCGGTTCGGCGCGGCGAACCCGTTCCCGTTCATGGCGCTGCAGGACGTGCAGGAGCTGGCCAACTTCTTCGAGCGCCGGGTGACGGCGTACCAGGTGGCGGTGCCCGGCACGGTCACCCTCGACGAGGACTTCTGACCTCTCCTACTGGCCGAGGATCGCCGCGAACCGCTTCTCGGCGAGGTCGAACTGGGCGAAGATGTGCGCCTTGACCTCGCCGATAAGCGGCGTGTCCGCCCGCGCGACCAGCTCGCGCAGGGCGGGCACGAGCGGCGAGTACTTCGTCGCGGCCCGGCGTACCTTCGGCCCGATGGTGTGGATGACGCCCACGCCGTTGTCGGTGAAGTCGGAGACCTTGATGACCCGCGCCCACGGGTCCACGTCCAGCGACTCGACCACGTGCGCCCGGTACTGCTCGTCCTTGTCGCGGTCGAGGTCGTACTCCGGGTTGGTGACCGCGGCGACCAGCGAGGCGACCCGGGGGCTGAACCGCTCGGCGAGCACCGCGAGGGCCTGCTCGCGCGGCGGCGGACCGCTGCGGTGGGTCTGGCCGGTGATGCCCCACGGCTGGTCCTCGACCGAGTCGTGGAGCAGGGCGGCGACCAGCACGTCCCGGTCGGTGATCCGGTAGTAGTGGATGATCCGGATGGTGACCCGCAGCAGGTGGTTCAGGTACGGCTCGCGTACCCGCCGCTGCTCGGCGTGCAGCCGCGCGGCCAGCTCCAGGGCCTCGGCCAGCACGGCGCGGTCGGCCTCGGGCAGCCGCTCGATCTCCAGGGCGAACCGGTCGCGCAGCCCCTGCTCGCCGAGCACCTCGGTGATGGCGTGCAGGGGCATGGTCATGAGATACGCCGGCGCGGTCGCGTCCATGCCGGTGTTTATATCCGATCGGCGCAGCCCGCGTCGTCCCTCCGATGTGGAGCCGAGCCTCAGTGCGGCACCCTGGCACTGTTGCGGTCGGCCAGCGCACGGGCCAGGCTGAACGGTGGATTGACCGGTGCCATTTCGTCGTCGGTGCCGCGCGGATCAGGGATGACCAGGGCGGCATTGGCGGCGTGCGGCCCGGGCCGGGCCACTCCGGTGCCGTCGAACTCCTCCTGCATCATGGCCTGCAGTGCGCTGAACATCACACCGATCAGGCACAGCGCCGACAGCACCACGATGGGCACGATGAGCACGAACGGGCTGAGCCCGGAGACCTCGCCGTCGCCGTCGGTGCGCAGCGTGATCCGGACCGCCGCCATCGCGGTGTAGTGCATGCCGCACACGGCGACGCCCATCACGGCGGCGGCGGCGGTGATGGCGCGCCTGCCCGACACCGTCACGGTGAACCACAGCGCGACCGTCGCCGCGACCACGGCGATCAGCACGGACGCGCCGACCAGGCCGAGGTCGTAGCCGACGTCGCCGGCCACCCGCATCCCGGCCATGCCGGTGTAGTGCATCGCGACCATGCCGAGGCCGGTGAACCCGCCGCCCGCGACGACGCGCAGCGCCGACCGGGGGCCCTGCCCGGCGATGAACAGCCCGATGCCCACGGTGGCGACGGCGAGCGCGAGGCTGATGAACGTGACCACCGCGTCGTAGCGGACCGGGCTGTCCGGCACGTCGAAGCCGATGATCGCCATGAAGTGCATGAACCAGATGCCGGTGCCGCCGATCGACAGCGACGCGATGATCAGCCAGCGCGCCCGCCGCCCGCCCGTCGGGGCGCGCCGGGCGCGGGCCGTGCAGACCAGGCCGAGCAGGGAGCCGATGAACGCCATCAGGTACGCGGCGACCGGGTTGAACCAGCCGTACGCGAAATGGTGCACTTCTGCCATGGGAGCGCCTCCGGGGTAGCCGAAGATGCCATTGCGTCATGGAAGTTGCACGGACCATCGCACAGCGTGTCCGTGACCGCACTGTGGATCACCCTGTGGCGGGTGCAGGGTAGCGTCTGGTGCATGGCAGGCACGAGCGCGTCGGTGATCGCTCTGGTCGGCATCGACGGCTCGGGCAAGACGACCCAGGCGGTACGCCTGGCCGCGGCGCTGTGCGCGGCCGGCATCAGCGCCCGGTACGGCCCGAATCCGGGCGGCCGGCGCTTCCTCGGGCGTGTCGCGCGCCGGCTGGGCCGGCCGGACGCGATCGCCCTGGTCGGCCGCCGTGGGCTGCTGCTGATCGAGGCGGTGCTGCGCTGGCTGGCCATCGCCCGCTCGCTGGTGGCGGCCCGGCTGACCGGCCGCATCGCGGTGATGGACCGCTACACGCCCTGCCAGCTGGTGAGCATTCGGGCACACGGCGGCGGCGACCGGCTCGAGCGCTTGGTACGCGCGGCTTATGCCCCCTTCCCCCGCCCGGCTGTCATCATCTTTCTCGACGTCCCGCCTGCCCTGGCCTACGACCGGATCGAGCAGCGCGGCGACGACCACGAGGACATCGAATATCTGAACGTGGGCCATGCCGCCTACAAAGACGTACTGTCGGATGCGGTACATGTCGACGGCACCGGCGATCCCGACACCGTCGCTCAGGCCGTTTGGGCGGCCGTCTGGCCGGGCATCGAACACGGTTTGGCAGTTGACGCCGGGCAGTCGTGAAAGTAAGTTTCAAGCGTGGCGAAGAAGTCGAAAGTTTCTGAGGAGAGCGACGCCGCGCGCGCCGCACAGGAGCCGGCCGGGCTGATCGTTCAGATCAACGGCCTGCTGCCCGCGCTCTCCCCGGCGGAGCAGCGCGTCGCGCGGCTCGTGCTCGCCGACCCGGCCGCCTCGGCTCGCCGCACCATCACCGACCTGTCCGCCGCCGCGGAGACCTCCGAGGCGACGGTCATCCGGTTCTGCCGCTCGATCGGCATGTCCGGCTACCCCCAGCTGCGCATCCGGCTCGCCGCCGAGGCCGCGCGCCGGGTCGAGCCGGCCGACTCCCGGGTCGTCGGCGGCGACATCCCGCCCGGCGCGGACATGGCACAGATCATCGCCACCATCGCCTTCAACGACGCCCGCGCCGTCGAGGAGACGGCGGAGCAGCTCGACCCCGAGGTCTGCGACAAGATCGCGGACGCGCTGGTCAAGGCCTCCCGAGTCGAGGTGTTCGGGGCCGGCGCCAGCGGCTTCGTCGCCGCGGACTTCCAGGCGAAGCTGCACCGCATCGGCCGCGTGGCGTACTACTGGCCCGACCTGCACACCTCACTCACCTCGGCGGCCCTGCTCGGCCCCGGCGACGTGGCGCTCGGCATCTCGCACACCGGCACCACCGCCGACACCATCGACGTGCTGGAGCGGGCCAAGGCCGGGGGCGCCACGACCGTCGCGCTGACCAACTTCCCGCGCTCGCCGATCTGCGACGTCGCCGACTTCGTGCTGACCACCGCCGCGCGCGAGACGACGTACCGCTCGGGTGCCATGGCCAGCCGCCTAGCGCAGCTCACCGTGGTCGACTGCCTGTTCGTGGCCGTCGCCGCGCGCACCCGCACCAAGGCCCGCAAGGCGCTCGAGGTCACCGCCGAGGCGGTGCGCGGGCGTCGCGTCGGCACCTCGCGCCGCCGGTCCGGCGATGCCTGAGCTGCCCACCGCCTCGGTGCGCGTGAGCGCCCCGACCGAACAGCGGTACGCACCCAGCGCCGACCTCGACATGCTCGACACCCGGCAGATCCTGCAGGTGATCAACGACGCCGACCGGACCGTCGCCGACGCGGTCAGCGCCGTGCTGGACCCGCTGGCCGTCGCGGTCGAGGACGCGGTCGAGGCGCTGCAGCGCGGCAACCGCGTGCACTACGTCGGCGCGGGCACCTCCGGCCGGCTGGGCGTGGTCGACGCGGCCGAGCTGCCGCCCACCTTCAACGCCCCGCGCAGCTGGTTCTGCGCGCACATCGCGGGCGGCCCCGGCGCGCTGCTGGCGGCGGTCGAGGACGCCGAGGACGACACCGAGGCGGGCGCCGACGAGATCGCCCGCTGCGTGCGCACCGGCGACGTGGTGATCGGCCTGGCCGCGAGCGGGCGCACGCCGTACGTGCTCGGCGCGCTGCGTGCCGCGGGCGAGCTGGGCTGCCGCACCGGCCTGATCGCCGCCGACCCGCACGCCGCCGCGGCGGCCTGGGTCGACGTCTTCATCGGCGTGGACACCGGCCCCGAGGTCGTCACGGGCTCCACCCGGATGAAGGCCGCCACCGCGCAGAAGCTGCTGCTGAACGCCTTCTCCACGGCGGTCATGGTGCGCCTGGGCCGGGTGTTCTCCAACTTCATGATCGACATGGTGCCGACCAACGCGAAGCTGCGCGGCCGCATGCTGAACATCCTCGTCGAGGCGACCGGCCACGATGAGGACGAGTGCCGCCGCACGCTCGACGCGGCCGGCGGCGACCTGCGCGCCGCCCTGGTCGCCCTGCTCGCCGGGCGCGAGGTCGCCGCCGCCCGGGGCGCCCTGGCCGGCCACGGCAACCGCATCCGCGACGCGATCGCCTCGCTGGCCGACTGACTCCGCGCGGCTGCGCAAGATCGCCGTCTCGTGTCAGAACCTGCGGCTACACCGCAGATCTTGACACGAAACAGCAATCTTGGGCGCTCACGGCGCTATTGGGGTGGTCCGATCGTGGGCTTTTGGTGGCCGAATGGGTGTGGGTTTCACTCATCGGGGTATGCGGGTCATGCGATCAGGTGCGGCTGGTGTGGAACCGTGCAATAGCGTGCCCGTTCGAACGTCACAAGAAATGGCGACGCAGGTCACAGCGTTGTAGTGAGGTGGATCGCTGTGTCCGGGCGGCGCTGCATGGTGTCATAAATGGGGCATTGCGGACCGATAGGCGCGCGTCCAGCGAGTCGGTATGTCGGTATCAGCGAGTTCACAGCTTTTCGTGACAGTTTCGATGGGCAACGCGGAATCATTCGCAGGCGTCATCTGTTGTGAAGGTGTCAGTACCGCAAGGCCCTGCGGCGATTACGTGGGAGGGACCCGAACGTGGAGAACATGACCATGCTGCGCACCGACCAGGTGGCTGAGGAGCGCGACCTCGTCGGTGTATACCTGCACGAGATCTCACGTACCCCGCTGCTGGATGCCGCGCAGGAGGTCGACCTCTCGAAGGCGATCGAAGCCGGCCTCTACGCCGAGCACCTGCTGGAGGGCGACAAGCTCAAGCGCGGCCTCAAGCGCGACGAGCTCGAGAAGCTGGTGGCCGAGGGCGAGCGCGCCAAGGACCTGTTCATCCGGGCGAACCTGCGCCTGGTGGTCTCGATCGCGCGGCGCTACGTGCGCTCGGGCATGCCGATGCTCGACCTGATCCAGGAGGGCAACACCGGCCTGGTGCGCGCCGTCGAGAAGTTCGACTACGTGAAGGGCTACAAGTTCTCCACGTACGCCACCTGGTGGATCCGGCAGGCGATCAGCCGCGCCATCGCCCAGCAGGAGCGGACCGTGCGGCTGCCCGTCCACCTGGTCGAGGACGTCAACCGGATGCGCAACGTCGCCCGCCAGCTCACCCGTGAGCTGGGCAGCGAGCCGGAGCCGGAGCAGATCGCGACCGCGCTGGGCGTGACCGTCGAGCGGGTGACCGAGCTGATCCGCTGGTCGCAGGACACCGTCTCGCTCGACACCCCGGTGGGCGACGACGGCGACACCAACCTGGGTGACCTGGTCGCCGACCGCGACACGCCCAGCCCGGAGGAGATCGTGCTCTCGGCGCTGGAGCGGCAGCGGATCGAGGGCCTGCTCAACCACCTCGACGACCGCTCCGCGGGCATCATGCGGGCGCGCTACGGCCTGGAGGACGGCCGGGAGCACTCGCTGACCGAGGTGGCGTCGCGCTTCTCGCTGTCCCGCGAGCGCATCCGGCAGCTGGAGATCCAGGCGCTGGGCCGGCTGCGCGAGCTGGCCCGTGCCGAAGGCCTGCAGTCCGTCTGATCCCGCACGCGTCCCGTACACGGCGAAAGGCCCCTCCCGGAGCCTTGAGTTCTGGTGGTTGTCGCAACACCCCAGTTCAAGGGGTGCGATGGACTTCAAGATCCGTACTGACCGTACGGCGCAGGGGCCGAAGAAGCTGCGTGCTGAACGGGAGGAATACTTCCGGCTCGTGCAGCAGGGCTATGGCAACAGGGAGGCGTCCCGACGCGTCGGTGTTCATGAACGGACCGGACGCGAGTGGCGCAACGGCCGGATGGCCCCCAACCGGCTCCGGGCGCCCGCTCAGGCAGAGCGGGCGCCCGGAGCGTCGTCGAGGTATCTGCAGGAGGCTGATCGTCTCCACATCGCCGACCGGCTGCGGGACAAGGCCTCGGTGCGGGCGATAGCCGCAGAGCTCGGCCGCAGCCCGTCCACCATCAGCCGGGAGATCCGCCGTAATCGGCATCCGGGTAACGGCCAGTACCGACCGTATGCCGCTCAGGCCCGGGCCGACGGCCGCCGACCACGCCCCAAGCCCGGCAAGATCGGAGAGAATGCCGCCCTGCGGGACTTCATCCAGGATCACCTGGACAAACGGTGGAGCCCGGAACAGATCTGTCAGGCTCTGCGCAGACGATTCCCCGCGCGGCCGGAGATGCACGTGGTCCACGAGACGATCTACCAGGCCCTCTACGTTCAGGGCCGAGGCGAGCTACGCCGCGAACTCACCCGTGCGCTGCGCACCGGCCGTGCCCGTCGCAAGCCGCACCGGCAGGCGGCCAGCCGCCAGCCACGGTTCACGCACCCCATGGTCATGATCAGCGAGCGGCCGGCCGAGGTCGAGGACCGTGCCGTGCCCGGCCATTGGGAAGGCGATCTGATCATCGGCAAGGACGGCGGTTCGGCCATCGGAACGCTCGTCGAACGCTCCACCCGCTACGTCATGCTCGTCCACCTGCCCACCGGCCGCAGCGCCGAACACATGCGCGACGCCCTCCAGGCGACAGTGCAAGCCCTACCGGCCCACCTGGTCCGCTCCCTCACCTGGGACCAGGGATCCGAAATGGCCGCCCACCACGCCTTCAGCGTGGCCACCGACATTCCGGTCTACTTCTGCGATCCGGGCAGCCCATGGCAGCGCGGCTCGAACGAGAACACCAACGGCCTGCTGCGGCAGTACTTCCCCAAGGGAACCGATCTATCCGTCCACAGCCGTGACCACCTCGACGCCGTCGCCGTCGAACTCAACGGCCGACCACGCAAAACGCTCGGCTGGGAAACCCCAGCCGAGCGCCTGCGTACACTGCTCGCGGCCTAGACAACCAACCACGTGTTGCAACGACCCCTAGAATCCGCCAGCACCCGGGAGGGGCCTTTCGTCTGCGGTCAGAGCTTCACGCGGCCGTAGCCGTACGGCGTCATCATGTCGACGCTGGCGACCTTGACCACTTCGCCGGTCGTCGGCGCGTGGATGACCTTGCCGCTGCCGACGTAGAGCGCGACGTGCCCCAGGCCGGAGTAGAAGACGAGGTCGCCCGGCGCGAGCTGGGACCGTTTGATGTGGGTCACCTCGCGCCACTGCGTCGCCGCCTGGTGGTAGAGGCTCACCCCGGCGGCGCGCCAGGCGGCCAGGGTCAGGCCCGAGCAGTCGTATCCCTCGGGACCGTCGGCGGCCCAGATGTACGGCTTGCCCAGCGCGCTGTACGCGAACTTCACCGCGATCCCGGCCTTGCCCGCGTAGGCGGGCACCGCGCCGGTGTAGGTGGAGGTCGCCTCGTCGGTGAGGCCGGCCGCCCGGCGCATGGCCTTCAGCTTGTCCAGATCCTTCTCGACGGCCTTGCGCTGGGTGGACAGCGCCTTGACCCGGGTGGCCTGCTCCTGCAGCCGGGTGTCGAGGGCGGCCTTGGCCGCGAACCGGTCGCCCGCGGCGCGGTGCGCCTCGTCCAGCTGCTCCTGCTGGCTGGCGGCGAGCTGGTGCAGGGTGCTCAGGCGGGCCAGCAGCTCGCCGTCGGCAGACTTGTCCAGCAGTGCGTTCCAGCCTCGGAAGGCGCCCGTCCGGTAGGCAGTCGCGGCGATGCGGGCGACGTTCTGCTGTGCGGCGTCGGCCCTGACCTCCAGCGGCCCGAGATCACGTTCGAGCTGGGCGACCTCGGCGCGGGTCTGCTTGAGCTGGCTGTTCAGCTTGTTGTACTGCTCGACGATCTTCTCCAGCTGCGTCGACTTCGCCGTGATCTGCTTGCGGAGTTCGGCGGCGCTGGGCTCGGCGTGGGCGGGGGCCGCGGTGGCCAGCAGCCCGATGATCAGTGCACCGGCGGGGGCGAGCAGGCGCGCGGCAGCGCGCCAGCCCCTGCCATGGGGGGATGACAAGGTATGGGTGGCCCTTCTCCGTGGCCGCCTACCGAGTTAGCTGACGGGTTCGGGCGAAGGGCGCCCTACCGCGGTCACACATGGTGACTGCGGATTCACCCCAGTGGTGGTGGGTCCCCGGCTCGCGGCGCTCCGGACGACATCGATCGTCCCGATCGCTCGGCGACTCGGCGGCGCTGGTCCGGTGCCACCCGGGGGTGGGCGGCGGACAACCGGTCCAGTGCCGGCAACCGTATCCGCGGATCCGGCGAGCCCCAAGTGCGCGTTGACCGAAGTGCCCGAACTGCTCTGGCTTGCGGGAAAAGTTCCGTCACATCGAGTGATTCCTGAACGCACATTAGGTTCTGGAACGTGCCAACCTGCCAGGTGGCGGATTGAGGGACTTCACAACGATTGCTGTCCTCGGTCACACTGAGGTCACGAGGCGGCCGGACATCCTGAAGCGCACCAGCTCACCGGCGGCTCGACAGCGAGAGAAGACCGGCATCCGGCGGCCACCGGATACCGGCCTCAGGTCCACCACATGCCAGGCGTCGCCACCTGCGGGCATCAACCACCAGCCGAGCCCGCGTACAAGCAGTTGGGAGACTTCTATGAAGCCTACACGGGCGTCGGATCGGCCACCAGAACAGATGATCATGACCATCCGCCCCGGACTGCACTTCTCGTCGACCTGCTTCCAAGTCGGCGGGCGGCACTTCACCCTCAGCGCCCTGGAGAACGTCCACACCCGACAGGCCGGCCACGACCCGCTGACGCGCCGGGCCGGCGCCATGGCCGCCGCCGGGCTGGTTCTGCTCGGAGCGTTCGCGCCGCTGCTGCGCCCGGCCGGCATCGTCGCCGCCATCGTGGTGCTCAGCGGTCTCACCGTGCTCACCCTGGTCAGCTCCCGCCGCAGGCCGCGCCGGCTGGAGCTGTGGGCCGACTACCACGGGCACCCCACCCAGCTGTTCGTCAGCGACGACTGGTGGCTGTCCCGCGGGGTGGAGCGCTACCTGCGCCGGGTGCTCGTCGAGTCCCGCCTCGGCCACCTCGACATCCCGCACCGCCCCACCCGCGGCGTGCCGCACCCGTCGAACATGCACCCCTCCCGGCTCGTCCCCGGTGGCGGCCGGTCCGGCTGGGAACGCGCCGCCTGAGTGGGCGGCCCCTCGCGACCAGGCGTTGCCGCGCCCCGCGGCAGCGCCTGACCGTATCCGCCGGCGGCATATGCTCGGCCGCATGAGCTTCCCGCCCTCCGCCGCGCCCTGCCCCGACGTCGAGCGCGTGCTGTGCGTGTTCGCCCACCCCGACGACGTCGACTTCGGCGCCGCGGGCACCGTGGCACAGTGGGTCGACCAGGGCATCGAGGTGTCATACCTGCTGGTCACGCGCGGTGACGCGGGCGGCTTCGACGAGACTCCGCGCGACCGCATGCCCGCCCTGCGGGAAGCCGAGCAGCGGGCCGCCGCGGCCGCCGTCGGGGTCAAGCAGGTCGACTTCCTGGAGGGGTACGCGGACGGCTCGGTCACGCCCAGCCTGGCGCTGCGCAAGGAGCTGGTCGCGGCGATCCGCCGGGCGCGGCCCGACCGCATCCTGACCAGCGCGCCGCTGCGCCGCTGGGATCGCCTCGCCGGGCCGAGCCACCCCGACCACCTGGCCGTCGGCGAGGCGGTCACCTGCGCGGTCTACCCGGACGCGCGCAACCAGTTCGCCCACCCCGATCTGGGCGCGGCCGGGCTGGCCGCCTGGACGGTGCGGGAGATCTGGTACTCCGGCGGCCCCGACCCGGACCACGCCGTCGACATCACCGACACGTTCGACCGCAAGCTCGCCGCGCTGCGCGCGCACGTCTCGCAGACCGCGCACCTGCCCGAGCTGGACAGCATGCTGCGCGAGCGGCTCAGCGGGCTCGCCGAGTCGCTCGGCCTGCCCGGCCGGCTCGCCGAGGCGTTCACGGTGATCCGCACCGAGTAGGGGTCTGGGCGCGGCGCGGTGGCGGTGGTCGCCTACTCGTCGAGTTCGTCGGCGACGCGGGTGAGGAAGGTCAGCGAATCCTCTTCACTCAGCGCGGCCTGGGTCAGCCGGGCGAAGGCATCACGGTATGGCGTCACGAGCTCGTCACGCTCCAGGACCTCGCCTAGGTCCTGCGCCGTCGGGCTGTAGTTGCTGAACTCCAGGTAGACGACGTCGAACTCCGGCCCATAGGGGAACGACATCACGACGAACGCGGGTTCCAGCACGTGGAGCCCCGCACGGAACGGCAGCACCTGGATGTGGATGTTGCTTCGGCGGCCTAGTCGCACCAGGTGCCGGAGCTGCTCTCGCTGGATGTGTGCGTTGCCGTTCGTGCGGTAGAGCGTCCCCTCGTCGAGGACCACGTGGATCTGTGGCGGGTCAGGGCGATCAAGCACCTCCTGCTGCCGGCGCATGCGGATCGCGATGATGCTGTCCGCGTTGTCAGCGCTGGTCACATGACCGGCGAGCAGGACAGATCTTGCGTAACCGGCGGTCTGAAGCAGGCCGGGAATCACCAGGAGCTGGTAGAAGCGCAGCTCGGCGGCACCATCCTCCAGCCCGATGTAGGTCGAGAGCTTGGGAGCGTCGGCGCCCGCCTCCTTCCACCACGGGCGCTGCCGGGCGGCTTTCGCGAGCGACACCATCTGCGACACCTCAGACGGATCCTGGATGCCGTAAAGCTGCAGCAGGGCCTTGACGTCGGTGACCGTCATGCCGACGGAGCCGTTCTCGATCCGAATGATCTTCGACAGGGACCAGTCCAGGGAATCCGCCACCTGGTTCTGGGTGAGATCCGAGGAGTCGCGCGCCGATCGAAGGGCGTTTCGCAGGCGAAGCCGGGCGACTGCTGGATTCGTCCTGGGGCTCACCTGACCGGCCCACCTTCACGACGCGGTTGATCAACCATGTGGCAGCGTGCGACCTGGCCAATCGACTAGGGCTGCCTGCCACCATTCAGTGACTTGAGTTTAACCTGGACGCTGTCCAATCTGCCAGCACGCGGATGTGTGGGCAGTTCCGCCATTACTGTTGATCTTCGGAGTGAAGATGACATCAGTTCAGGCAGCGACCTGGCGAAAGAGCAGCCGCTGCGACTCGGTGACGTGTGTGGAGGTCGCCGTGTTCCCGGGGGCCGTCGGTTTGCGCGACTCCACGGATCCGCTGCAGCACATCGTGCTGTCGCCGGAGTCGTTTCAGGCCCTCATCGAGGGTGTGAAGGCCGGTGAGTTCGATCTAGCCTAGATCGGCTTCTCGGCCGGCATCGTCGCCCCTGGCGGGTGGTGGTGCCGGCTCGTTCATCTTCGTAGCCGGCGAGCCCGGTCCACCCTCCTCCGCCGTGGCCGCTCGCCATTGTTCATCGACGATCTGCACGAATCTCCGCTCCATTCGCAACCTGCTGCCGGCTGTGTAAGCCGGCCGCGCCTGCGGCCACCACGCGCGCGCGTCGGGATTGCGAAAGATGAGCCCTGCCTGCAGCCGAAGCGCATCGGGTGAGATGTCCTCGGTGAAGTAGCTGGATCGGAGATACATGAAAGTCATGTTGCGGTAGATGGAGCGCCGCCAGGCGGCTATGTCCTCCCCGCTCGCGTCCGGCGGCAGCGACGAGCTCAGGGTCGGGTCGTCCAGTTGCAGTTTCATCAGCTCGAACTGCATGGAGCGCGCGGCATCCTGCTGGCCGACGCGGGCCTGCCGCAAGCTGACGGCGATGGACAGCACGATGCCGATCAGCGTGAACGAGGAGAGGATCGCGGACGCCGCGCCGTAGGTCTGGCCGACATCGCTGAGCAGAGCCCAGTCGCCGGACATCATCTTCGTCGCGGCTTCGAGCAGCAGCGGCGACAGCAGTACCACGGCGATGAGCATCGTCGTCGTGAGCAGTGAAAGTGCATAGCTCGCGGGCAGCTTCGCCGGACCACGCCTCAGCATCGATCCGTGGTGACGAATAGAGCGACCCACGTCAACGAACGATGACTGCCTGCCAGCCGTGCTCGGCCTAGTGCATGGCGTTGCCCGCGATGGTCCACAGCCGCAGGGCGGCCTCGCGGGCGCTGGGCCGCGCCGAGGAGTTCTTGTCCATACAGGCGCGGCACAGGTCCGAGACGGCCTGCGGCAGCCCCGGCACACCGAGCACCGGCGTGGGCGCGAGGTGGCGCAGCGCCGCGGTCTCCTGCGGGCTGCGCCGCGGCCCGGCGTACGGCGACTTGCCGGTCAGCGACGTGTAGAGCAGCGCGCCGAGGGCGTACACGTCGTCGGCGGGGCTGGCGAAGGTCGGCGTGCCGGTGCCGATCAGCTCGGCGAGGCCGAAGTCGACCACCTTCGGGCCCTTGGTGGTCAGCATGACGTTGCCCGGGGTCAGGTCGCGGTGCACGACGCCGCGGCGGTGCGCGACGGCGAGCACGTCCGCCGCGGTGGCCGCGACCCGGACGGCGCCGGTCCAGGGCAGCGGGCCGTCGGCCAGCACGTCCATCAGCGCCTCGCCGCTGAGCAGCTCCAGCGCGAGGAAGCCGAAGTCGCGGCCGTCCGGGCCGGTCTCCACGCCCACGTCGATCACCTTGGGCACGTGCGGGTGGCGCAGCCGGTCGGTCATCGCCGCCTCGTGCCGGATCAGGCGGGAGTAGTGGCTGTCGACCACCTTGACCGCGAGCCGGGCGCCCTTGGCGGCGTCCACCGCCTGGTACACAGTGGAGACTCCGCCCCGGGCGAGTGGCCTGGTCAGCACGTATCGCCCGGCCAGCGCCGTGCCGATGGGGACATCCACGGGCGGGATTCTTCCGCAATTGCACGCGCAAAGCCATGACGCGAACTTCAAATCTTCGCTAAATGGTTCACCGGCTCATCGTCGCACCGGCCGCTCCGGTGCTCGGGCTGGTTCGGGGCGGTGATTCTGATCGCAGGCGTTTTAATTGTGTACAACTTAAATTGCGGTTAGCGTCGGGGGCATGACTCCTCTCTACACAGCGGTGGCGACCGCGACCGGTGACGGCCGTGACGGCAAGGTGCGCAGCTCGGACGGGCTGCTGGAGACCGCCGTGGCGACCCCCGTCGAGCTGGGCGGCGCCGGCGGCGCGACCAACCCTGAGCAGCTCTTCGCCGCGGGCTACGCCGCGTGCTTCCACTCCGCGCTGCGCGTGGTGGCGCGGCGGGCGAAGGTCGAGCCGGGCGACACCGAGGTGACGGCACAGGTCGGCATCGGCCGGGCCGGAGCCGGGTTCGGGCTCGCGGTGACCCTGGAGATCACCATGCCGGGCCTGCCCGCCGACACCGCGCGGCAGCTCGTCGAGGCCGCGCACCAGGTCTGCCCGTACTCGAACGCGACCCGCGGCAACATCGACGTGCAACTCGTGCTTCGCTGAGAGCATGACCGCCCGCGTGCCCGACGAGACCGACCTCGACCTGCGTAAGCAGGTCTGCTTCGCGCTGTACGCGGCCAGCCGCGCGCTGACCGCGCTCTACCGGCCGGTGCTGGACCGGCTCGGCCTGACGTACCCGCAGTACCTGGTCATGCTGGTGCTGTGGGAGCGGGGGGACACCTCGGTCAAGGCGCTGGGCACGTCGCTGGAGCTCGACTCGGGCACGCTGTCGCCGCTGCTCAAGCGGCTGGAGGCGGCCGGGCTGGTGACCCGGGCCCGCGACCCGCGCGACGAGCGCTCGGTCCTGATCAGCCTCACCGCCGCCGGCGACGCGCTGCGCACGCAGGCCGCCGGCATCCCGCGGGCCATCGCCGAGGCCACCGGCGTGCCCGCCGACAAGCTCGCCGACCTGCGCGACACGCTGCGCATGATCACCCAGGCGGCCCACTCGGCCGCCGAGGACAAGGAGACGACGTGACCACCGGACGTGAGATCCACCTGGCGTCCCGCCCGCAGGGCGTGCCCACCCCGGACAACTTCCGACTCGTCGAGGTCGACGTGCCCGCCCCCGCCGAGGGGCAGGTGAAGGTACGCAACCTCGTCATGTCGGTCGACCCGTACATGCGCGGGCGGATGAACGACGTCAAGTCGTACGTGCCGCCGTTCCAGGTCGGCGCGGCGCTCGACGGCGGCGCCGTCGGCGAGGTCGTCGAGTCGGCCTCGCCCGACCTCAAGCCCGGTGACCTGGTGCTGCACGGCTACGGCTGGCGCGACTGGGTGGTCGGCGAGGCGCGGCGGTTCCGGCGCCTGGAGCCCGTCGCGCCGCCGAGCGCGTTCCTCGGCGTGCTCGGCATGCCGGGCCTGACCGCGTACGTGGGGCTGCTCGACATCGCCGCGATGAAGCCGGGCGACACCGTGTTCGTGTCCGGGGCGGCGGGCGCGGTCGGCAGCCTGGCCGGGCAGCTCGCCAAGCTCAAGGGCGCGGGCCGGGTGGTCGGCAGCGCGGGCAGCGCCGCCAAGGTGGCCTACCTGACCGAGGAGCTGGGCTTCGACGCCGCCTTCAACTACCGCGACGGCGACCTGAGCGGGCAGCTCAAGCAGGCCGCGCCCGGCGGCGTCGACGTGTACTTCGACAACGTCGGCGGCGACCACCTGACCGCTGCCATCAACCGCGCCAACGTGGGCGCCCGGATGGCGATCTGCGGCGCGATCGCCGGCTACAACGAGCCCGTGCCGGGCCCGAACAACATGATGATGCTGATCGGCAAGCGGCTCACCCTGCGCGGCTTCATCGTCAGCGACCACGACGACCGCATGCCGGACCTGATCCGCGAGGTCGGCGGCTGGTACGCCGAGGGCCGGATCAAGGCGCCGGAGACCTTCGTGGCCGGGCTGGAGAACGCGCCGGAGGCTTTCCTGGGCCTGCTGCGCGGCGACAACACCGGCAAGATGCTGGTCAACCTCTGACGTCCCAGGCCGTGGGCCACGGGGCATCGCGCAGCGGCACCGGTCACTAGGATTCCCCGCGTGACGATCACCGTTGCGGCCCCGACGTGGACGCCCGGCCGGCCCGCCCCGCGGGCCCACTGAGCCGTGCTGCGTACCACCGAGGTCGACGGTGTGCCCGCGCTCATCGCGCCGTCCGCCGGCGCGATGAGCGCGGGGCTCATGTTCCGGGTCGGCCAGGCCGACGAGACGCTGGCCGAACACGGCGTCACCCACCTGGTGGAGCACCTGGCGCTGCACGACAGCGGGCTGTCCGACCACCACTACAACGGTGAGACCTCGTCCGTCTACACGCACTTCCACCTGCGCGGCAGCGAGTCCGACGTGGTGGACTTCCTCGGCCGGGTCTGCGCGGCCCTGTCCGGCCTGCCGATGTACCGGCTGGAGACGGAGAAGGAGATCCTGCGCACCGAGAGCCGCACCCGGGGCCCGCTGCCCGGCCTGCCGCTGCGGCGCTACGGCGCGCAGGGCTACGGCCTGCCCGGCTGCCCCGAGTGGGGGCTGGCCCGGCTCGGCCCCGACGACCTGCGACGCTGGGCCGCCCGCTGGTTCACCAGGCAGAATGCGGTGCTCTGGATCGCGGGCGCGGACGTGCCCGCCGGGCTGCGGCTGCGGCTGCCCGAGGGCGCGCGCCGGCCGGTGCCGCCGGCCGCGGCCGTGCTGCCGCGGCTGCCCGCGTACTACCCCGGAGACGGCACCGGCGTGCTCGCCAGCGCGGTCGTCCGGCGCAGCACCGCCGCGAGCGTCTACTCCGGCGTGCTGGAACGGGAGCTGTATCGCGACCTGCGCCAGGAGGGCGGGCACTCGTACACGGCCTCGTCGTCGTACGAGCCGCGCGGCGACGGGTACGCGACGGTGACCGCGTACGCCGACGCGCTGCCGGAGAAGCAGGACGCGGTGCTCGGCGGGTTCACCGAGGTGCTGGCCCGGATGCGGCGAGGTGAGCTGGATGCGCGCAGCGTCACGGCCGTACGCACCAAGGCTCTGGAGAATTTGAACCACCCGGAGATCGAGGCGACCCGCCTGCCCGGCCACGCCCTCAACCTGCTCACCGGGCAGCGTCACCTGCCCGTGGACGAGCTGCGCGCGGAGCTGGCCGCGGTCACCGACGAGCAGGTGCACGCGGTCGCCGCCGAGGCCGCCGGGACGACACTGCTGCAGGTGCCCCGGGGCACCGCGGCAGCTCCGGCCGGGTTCGCGCCCGCCCCGACGTCGTCGCCGGCCGAGGTCGCCGGCCACCGGTACGCGCCGCGGGACGCGGCCGCCGCGCGGCTGGTCATCGGGCCGGACGCGGTCGGCATCACCCGGCCCGGCTCCCGGATCACGGTCCGCTACCGCGAGTGCGCGGCGCTGCTGGCCTGGCCCGACGGGGCGCGGCGGCTCATCGGATACGACGGCGTCACGCTGCACCTGGAACCGGCGCTGTGGTCGGTGCCGGACACGGCGCTGGCCGCCGTCGACGCAGGGGTCGCGGCCGCCCGGCACATCCCGATGCCGCCTCGCGACCCGGACGGCATCCCGCGCAACGCGCCCGCCGTGGCGGCCGGCCCGATGCGCCGCCTGCTCGCGAACGCGCGCCTGTTCCTTTCCTGATGCCTTCTTCGCGATGCGAAGCCCCCGCGGTGGGGAGCTTCGCATCGCACGCGGTCAGCCCTTGATGGAGCCGGTGCGCGGCGGATCGAAGCTCGCCACGCAGGTCACCAGGCGGTCCGACTTGAGCCGCCAGCTCTCGTCGGTCGGGTAGAGGAAGTAGGTGTCCACCGACGCGTCGTCGGCCGCCTTCGGCGCGTAGCTTTCCAGCAGCTTGCCGCAGCGCTCCTCGGCCTCCTTCTGGATCGCGTCCAGGCCGGGGTACGTGGAGCCGGTGAGCCGGAACTCGGCGTACACCTCGCCGTCGTGCGGGGTCGAGCAGGCGACCACCGGCAGCGACTCGATCTCGTCGTCGTCCTCGAGCGAGTTCAGGCAGTCGCCGATCTTCAGCGAGTGCACCGAGGTGTCGTCGCCGGCGGTCGAGTTGCTGGTCGGGCTGCCCGTGCTCGGGGTGTCGTCGAGCGCGATCGCCAGGCCCACGACGGTGCAGATGCCGGCCAGCCACAGTCCGCTGATGACCAGGCCGGCGATGGCCATGCCGCGGCCGGTCTGGTTGCGCTTCTTGATCTGGGACAGCGCCACGAGGCCGAAGATGACGCTGAGCAGGATGCCGCCCAGGATGCCGAGGACCAGCGAGGCGATGGCGAAGCCGTTGGTGCCGCCCGCGCCCGGGGCCTGCTGGTACGGCACGCCGTAGCCGGTAGGCGGGGTGCCGTAGGCGGGGGTGCCGTAGGGCGGAGAGGACTGCGGGGCACCGTAGGGCGGGGAGGACTGCGGCGTGCCGTAAGGCGGGGAGGACTGGGGGGCCTGGTACGGCGGGGTCGACTGCGGCGCGCCGTAGGGCGGGGGCGGCGGGGTCGTGCCGTACTGCGGCTGCGGCGGGACCGGGGCGTACGGGTCGGCGGGCGCGGCGTACGGGGACGCGGGCTGCGCGTACGGGTCAGCCGACGGGTAGGACGGCGTGACCGGCGGCGGTGCGAGCGGGTCCTGGTACGGCTGAGGGTTCTGGTCTGGCGAGGGGTAGGTCACCGCCGGAAGCTACCACTGACCCCCGTCGCTCCCGACAGGATTCCTGCGCCGACCACGATGTGCGCACACCGCGACGCCCGGCGGCGCGGACGCGCGGGGCGCCGTACAGCCGACTTACAGAATGGTGCGCCCGGCAGGACTCGAACCTGCGACCTGAGGATTAGAAGGCCCCTGCTCTATCCAGCTGAGCTACGAGCGCGCGACTTGAAGGCTACCGTGCGGGACCGCCGGTGTGATCGGCTACCCGGCGGAAGTTGACCACGATCCTAGGGCACCGACACGCCGCCGAACACTGACTTAAGTTCATGATCAACGGGGTGTCGGGCGGGGGCCGGGGGCTAGCGGAGGTAGGTGGTGAGCCAGCGGTCGGACTCGGTGAAGAACTGGTCGCGGGCCGGTTGGCGGGAGAGGGTGAGGTCGTGTTTGCCGCCGTCTACGCGGACCAGGGTGAGGTGGCGGCCGACGGCGGGGGCCCAGCGCACGATGTGGTCCACGTTGAGGACGGCGTCGGCGTCGTGGGCCTGCTCGGACCAGACGCGCTGGCGGTAGGAGGCGGTCGAGCAGCCGACGAAGACGGGGACCTTGAGGTCCAGGCCGCGGTGCAGGCGGCGCTGGCCGCTGCGGATGGCGTTCAGCCAGGCCACGCGGACCGGGAAGCCGATCACCGGCTTCCAGTCGACGCGGTAGTCCCACTCGCCGTCGTGGTCGCGGTGCAGGCTGCGGCCGTACAGGCCGGGCATCTTCAGCGGGATCACCCGGTAGGGGGCGCGCTGGGCGAGGGAACCGACCGCCGAGACGGCCGGGCGGCGCATGAACCAGGGGGCGTTGATGTCGAAGAACGGGCTGTTGAGCAGCAGGCCGTCGACCAGGTTCGCGTCGGCGCGGGCGTCGGCCCACAGCGCGGTGATCAGGCCGCCGGTGGAGTGGGCGGCGACCACCAGCATGTCGTGGCCCTCGTCCTCGCGGATGATGCGGGCCGCCTCGTCCAGCTCGGGGAAGTACTCCGCCATGCTGCGGGTGAAGTTCGGCGTCTGGTGCGTGAGCAGGCTGCGGCCGTACTTGCGCAGGTCCAGCGCGTAGAAGTCGTAGCCGCGGGCGACGAAGAAGTCGGCCAGGTGCGTCTGGAAGAAGTAGTCGTTGAAACCGTGCACGTAGAGCACCGCGCGCGTCGTGGTGCCGGGCGCCTTCCGGCTGACCAGGGTGGCGACGACCCGGCCCTGGTCGTCGTCGGGCAGCTCGATGACGCGCTGGGTGTACGGCTCGCCGAGGATGTCCGTCTGCACGGCGCAATGTTACCGCGAGGTAGGCATGTGCCATAACAGATCAACTTCATGATCAGGCGGTTATCCCCAAGCACGCCTCTGTCCACAGGGCGGGGCCGCAGGCGGTGGTACGCCGCGCCCGGGTGGCGCAACCTCTGCGGTGTCGGACATCGAGAGGAGAAGGCAGTGTTTGACACCCCCATAACCGTGATCGGGAACGTGCTCACCGCGCCGGAGTGGCGGCGGACGAGCCAGTCCGGGCAGCTGGTGGCGAACTTCAAGGTGGCGTCCACCGCCCGGCGGCTGGACAAGGCGAACAACCGCTGGGTGGACGGCAACAGCCTGCGGGTGCGGGTCAACTGCTGGCGGCGGCTCGCCGAGGGCGTGGCCAGCTCGATCATGGTGGGCGATCCGGTGGTCGTGGTGGGCCGCCTCTACACCCGCGACTGGATCGACGAGGAGGGCCAGCGCCGGGTGATGTACGAGGTGGAGGCGGTGGCGGTCGGGCACGACCTGTCCCGGGGCCGGGCGAAGTTCGCCCGCACCAAGCCGAGCACCGCGACCAGCGCCGTCGAGGACCCGCTGGCCGAGGCGCGGGTCGGCGGCGAAGCGACGGTGGCCGCGCCGGACATGCGCGTCGGCCCGGACCCGAACGACCCGCTGTTCGCCGAGGACGACGACGCGTCGTTCGGCGGCCCGTTCGACCTGGACGCGGTCGCCTCGCTGCGCGGCGGCGGCCTGCAGGCCGAGCTGGTCGGCGGCGAGCAGGACGCCGACGAGGACGCCGACGACGACCTCGACGACGAGGTGACGGCGCTCGACCGGGTGCCCGTCGCGGCCTAGACCCGGGGAGGGGGACGCCTCCGGCCCGTCCGTCATCCCCGTTGATGCGGGCCGGAGGGTGGTGGCACGCGGTTCGACCGCCGCGTGCCACGGGGGCGGGGCGGCCGGCGGGTGCACTGGGGAGACCGGCCGCCCCGGCTCTCCGGCACGTCACGGCGTGTCGGAGCGCACAGCACCGGCTCACCTAGGCTGAGGGACATGAGCGGGATCTTGATCGCCGGCACGACCTCGGACGCCGGCAAGAGCGTGCTGACCGCCGGGGTGTGCCGCTGGCTGCACCGGCGCGGCGTGCGGGTGGCCCCGTTCAAGGCGCAGAACATGTCGAACAACTCGGCCGTGGTGGTCGACGCCCAGGGGCGGGGCGGGGAGATCGGCCGGGCGCAGGCGCTGCAGGCAGTGGCGTGCGGGCTGGAGCCGCAGGTGCGGTTCAATCCCGTGCTGCTCAAGCCGGGCAGCGACCACACCAGCCAGGTCGTGCTGCTCGGGCAGGCGGTCGACCACATCGACGCGGCGAACTTCCGGCGGCTGAAGACCACCATGTCCGGAGCCGCCTTCACCGCGTACGACGAGCTGTCCGCCGAGTACGACGTGGTGGTGTGCGAGGGCGCGGGCAGCCCCGCCGAGATCAACCTGCGCGACCACGACTACGTGAACATGGGCCTGGCCCGGCACGGCCGGATGCCGACGATCGTGGTCGGCGACATCGACCGCGGCGGCGTGTTCGCTGCGATGTTCGGCACCGTGGCCCTGCTCGATCCCGAGGACCAGGCGCTGGTCGCGGGTTTCGTGGTGAACAAGTTCCGCGGCTCGCGAGCGCTGCTCCAGCCCGGTCTCGACATGATCGAGTCGGCCACCGGCCGGACCGTGTACGGCGTGCTGCCGTTCGATGTGGACCTGTGGCTCGACGCCGAGGACGCGCTCGCGTACGGGCGGGTGCTCGGCCGGCCCGGCCCGGCCCGGGGCAGCGAGTGGCTGCGGGTGGCCGTGGTGCGGCTGCCGCACATCTCCAACGCCACCGACGCCGAGGCGCTGGCCTGCGAGCCCGGGGTGAGCGTGCGGCTGACCGTCGAGCCGGGCGAGCTGGCCGACGCGGACCTGGTGGTGCTGCCGGGCACCAAGGCGACCGTGGACGACCTGCGCTGGTTGCGCGAGACCGGCCTCGACCAGGCGGTGCTGGCGCACGCCCGCGCGGGCAGGCCGCTGCTCGGCATCTGCGGGGGATTCCAGATGCTGGCCGAGCAGATCACCGACGAGGTGGAGAGCCGCCGCGGCGAGGTGCCCGGCCTCGGCCTGCTGCCGGTGCGGATCGCGTTCGCGGCGGACAAGACCCTGGCCCGGCCCGCCGGGCAGGCGCTCGGCGCGGACGTGCGCGGGTACGAGATCCACCACGGCCGGGTGGCGCACCGCGCGCCCGAGCTGGAAGCGCTGATCACGCTGCCCGGCGGGGAGAGCGAAGGCGCGGTCGCCGGGAACGTGTTCGGCACGCACTGGCACGGCGCGTTCGAGTCCGACGGGTTCCGGCGCCGGTTCCTGACCCACGCGGCCGCGCTCGCCGGGCGGCACGGCTTCGCGGTGGCGCCGGACACCGGCTTCGCCGCGCTGCGCGAGGCCACCGTGGACCGGCTCGGCGACCTGGTCGAGGAGCACCTGGACACCGACGCCCTGTGGCGGCTGGTGGAGAAGGGCGCCCCGCCCGGCCTGCCCTTCCTGCCGCCCGGCGCCCCGGCCCTGGCATGAGCGAGCCGGTGCGGGAGGACGTCGCGATGCTGCTCGCGGCGCCCCCCAGGCTGGGGCGCAGCAGGCTGGTGCTGATCGACGGGCCGAGCGGGGCGGGCAAGACGTTCTACGCCGGGCGGCTCGCCGAGGACCTGTCCGGCAGCGGGCTGAGCGTGGTCACCGTGCACACCGACGACCTGCTCGACGGCTGGGACGACCAGTTCACCTACTGGTCGCGGCTGGAGCGGCAGGTGCTCGCGCCGATCCGGCGCGGCGCGCCGGGCGGGTACCACCCGTACGACTGGCACCTGCGGCGGTTCGGCACCGAGTGGGTCACGGTGTGGCCCGCCGACGTGGTGATCGTCGAGGGCGTGGGCTGCGGCCGGGCCGAGGGCCGCGCGTGGGCCAGCCTGTCCGTCTATGTGTACGCCCCGGCGGCGGTGCGCCGGGCGCGCAGCATCGTGCGCGACGGGCCCGCGATGCAGCCCGCGCTGCGCGAGTGGCGCCGCCGCGAGGCGATCCACTTCGCCGCCGACGCCACCGCGATCCAGGCCGACCTGCGCGTCGACGGTTCGGCCTGAGCGGGCCGCACCCGCTGCGAACAGCCAGGTCGCCGTGCGGGTGCCCGGGCGCCGTGACAGGATCATCGTCATGACGACCCTCACTGTTGATCAGCTGCGCGCTGCGATCGAGCGCGAGCTGCCGGGGGTACGGGCCGACCTCGAGGCGCTCGTACGCATCCCCGGCATCGCCTTCGACGGCTTCGACTTCGCCCCGCTGGAGCGCTCGGCCCAGGCCGTGGCCGAACTGATGCGCGGTGTCGGGCTCGACGTGCAGGTCAGCCGGATCGGCGACGGGCACCCTGCGGTCATCGGCCGCCGCCCGGCCCCGCCCGGCGCGCCGACGGTCCTGCTCTACGCCCACCACGACGTCCAGCCCGTGGGTGACCTGAGCAAGTGGGAGTCCGAGCCGTTCGAGCCGACCGAGCGCGACGGCCGCCTCTACGGCCGCGGCGCCGCCGACGACAAGGCCGGCGTCATGGCGCACATCGCCGCGCTGCGCGCCTTCGGCTGCGGCACCGACGATGACAGGCTGCCGCTCGGCGTGGTCGTGTTCGTCGAGGGCGAGGAGGAGTTCGGCTCCGACTCGCTGCCCGGCCTGCTGGCCAAGCACTCCGAGGAGCTGGCCGCCGACGTCATCGTCATCGCCGACTCCGGCAACTGGGACATCGGCGTGCCCGCGCTCACCACCTCGCTGCGCGGCATCGTCAACAGCTTCGTCGACGTGCAGGTGCTGCAGTCCGCGGTGCACAGCGGCATGTTCGGCGGCGTCGTGCCCGACGCGCTGACCGTGCTGTGCCGCCTGCTGGCCACGCTGCACGACGAGAACGGCGACGTGGCGGTGCAGGGCCTGGTCAGCGGGCAGGCCGCGCCGCTGGACTACCCCGTGGACCGGTTCCGGGCCGAGGCGGGCGTGCTCGACGGCGTCGAGCTGGTCGGCACCGGCCGCATCGTCGACCGTATGTGGACCAAGCCGTCCCTGTCGGTGCTCGGCATCGACGCCCCCCGCACCGCCGAGGCGCCGAACGCGCTGGTCCCGTCGGCGCGCGCGAAGCTGAGCATGCGGCTGGCGCCCGGCGACGACCCGAAGTCGGCGTACCAGGCGCTGATCGCGCACCTGGAGAAGCACGTGCCGTGGGGCGCGAAGGTCGGCTTCGAGTTCGAGCACGACGGCAACCCGTGCGTCATCGACGCCACCGGCAAGTACTTCGACGCCGCCCGCGCCGCGTTCACCACCGCGTGGGACGGCACCGAGCCGGTCGAGATCGGCGTCGGCGGCTCGATCCCGTTCATCGCCACCTTCCAGGAGATGTTCCCGAACGCGTCGATCCTGGTCACCGGCGTGGAGGACCCGCACGCCAAGGCGCACGGCCCGAACGAGAGCCTGCACCTGGGCGAGTTCGCCCGGGTCTGCCTCGCCGAGGCCCTGCTTCTGCACAACGTGGCCGCCGCCGCGGCCGCCTGACCTGCCCAGACCCGCCCACCGCTCCCGCCCGTCGGCGCGGGACCGGTGGGCGGTCCTTGTTCCGTTCGGAATAAGGGGTGCCGCGTTCAGAGGGCGGCGAGGGAGCGTACGTAGTTGACCTGGGCGTGGATGTGGGCGACCACGCGCTGATCGGTGACGGGGATGCGCGCGACGTACTGGCGGTTGCCGTTGGTGATCATCACCTGCACCGTGCCGGAGTAGCGCGTCTCCTTGGCCAGCAGGAAGAACAGGCTCAGGAAGCAGAGCACGAAGAAGAGCAGCACCGCGCAGACCACCGCCCAGGTGGGGATGCGCTGGCGGCTGTGCCACTGGTCGCTCACCGCCCACTGCGAGCCCCGCAGCGGGATGTCGCCGGTCGGCGTGTGGATCGTGGTCGAGGTGACCCGCACCTCGCCGAGCTGCACCAGCACCGCCCCCGGGGCGGCGGCGGGCTGCGCCGGTGGGGCGGGCTGCACCCGTGGCGTCGGCGCCGGGGTCTGCGGCATCTGCAGGCGCGGCGGCGCAGGCTGCGTCACCGGCGCGGGCTGCCGCGCGACCGGCGGCGGAACCGCGGCCACGGGCGGAGCGGACACGACCGGCGGGACCGGGGCGGACGCCACCGGCGGCGCGGAGGCGACAGGCGGCACGGGAGCCGAGGCCACCGGCGGGGGGTATGCGATCGGCGCAACGGGTGCCGAGGACACGCGCGGCGCCGGCGCGACAGGCGGCACCGGGGCGGAGGCCACGGACCGGCCGACGGGCGGAGCCGAGGCCACGGGCGGCGCCGAGACAACAGGCGGGGCCGGAGTCACCGGTGGGGCCGAGGCAACGGGCGGGGCCGAGGCAACGGGCGGGGCCGAGGCAACGGGCGGGGCCGAGGCAACGGGCGGGGTGTACGGCACCGTGGGCGAGGGGTCGACGGCGACCGTCGGCTCGGAGGCGATCGGCGGGGTCGCCTGCGAGGCCGGGGGAGTCGAGGTGACCGGAGGTGCGGCCAGGTAGACGACCGGCGCCGTGGGCATCGCGTCGGCGGCCGGGGCGATGCGCTGCGTCGGCTCCGCGGGCGGGACGGGCAGCTTGGCCTGGGCCTTGTCGGGCGCTTCGGCGCGGGCGCGAGCGCCGAAGGCGGCCAGTGGCTCCGTCGGCAGGGGCAGGGTCGGCGGCAGGTCGCGGTGGTCGGGCTGGTCGGGCTGCTCGTCGGTCACACCCGGCACGATATCGGCTACGCGCCTGCGGGGCTCCCGGCAGGCGCGGTCGGCTTCCGGTCGGCCGAGTCGTCCAGCCCGGATGGATCGCCAGGCGCCGGCGCCGCGTCCGCGCCGGAGTCGTCGGCGTCCAGGTCGGGTGCGGCTCCCGCCGCCTGCTCCGCGGCTTCCTGGCGCAGGTCACGGCGGGCGAGGTAGCCCACACCCACCAGCGCGCCGACCGCGAAGATCCACCACTGGACGGCGTACCCGAGGTTGAGCCAGTCGTTCTCGTGGTCGACCTGGATGGCGGTGAGGCCCTGCGCGCCGGGGGTGTCCTGGTCGGCGAGCACGTACGCACCGAGCACCGGATAGGGCAGCCGCTCGGCGATGGCGGGCACGCCGACGCGGCGGGTCTCCCAGCGGCCGTTGCGCTGGTCGACGGCGCCCGCGCCGGACTCGGTCAGGTGCACCCGGCCGACCACGGTGACGGTGCCGGCGGGTGCGGCGGGGTAGTCGGGGGCGACGGTGATGCCGTCGGGGTGGGGCGGCACCCAGCCGCGGTCGACCAGCAGCGCCGAGCCGTCGGCCAGCAGCAGCGGGGTGAGCACCTCGTAGCCGACCTGGCCGTCGACGGTGCGGTTGCGGATCAGGATCTCCTGGGCGGTGTCGTACCGGCCGGTCGCGGTGACCCGGGTCCAGGCGCGGTCCTCGCCGGGACCGGGCGCCGCACCGCGCCCGGACGGGGCGGCGGCCAGCACGTCGCCGACGGGCACCGGGCTCACCACGGTGCTGGCGTCGATGCGGTCGTTGATCGCGCTGCGCAGCTCGTAGCGGCCCCACTGCCAGCGGCCCAGCAGCACCATCACGAAGGAGGCGAGCAGGGCGAGGGCGAAGACGGTGAGCCAGCGTCGGGTCAGGAGGGCGCGCACCCGGGCAGTCTACCCAGGCCCTGAGCTGTGAGTTCTATCACGGACGAGCGGTGGAACGGTCACTCGGGCGTCCGGACGACCCAGCGGGTATGGTGCAGCTTCGGACAGCGCCGTCACGTCTGGAGTCCCGTATGTCTGGCAATCCCATTCCCGGCATGGCCGGACTGGGCAACCTCGCCGTACGCCGCTTTCCGACGCTCACCGTGCAGACGCCGCGGCTGGACGTGCGCCCGCTGACGGCGGCCGACGCCGATCCGGTGACCGAGATCTTCGCGGACAAGCAGACGCAGCGCTGGCTGCCGTTCCCGAAGGAGTTCGGGCAGATCGACGGGCGCTCGTGGTGCACCGAGATGGCCGGGGAGCGCCGCGACAGCGGCATGGGCGACCACTACGGCATCGTGCGGCGCGAGGACCAGCGGCTGGTGGGCTGCCTGTGGACCAAGCGGACCGACTGGGTGGGCCGGGTCACCGAGATCTCGTACGCCGTCTCGGCGGACGCGCGCGGGCTGGGCATCGCGCCGGAGGCGGTGGACGTGCTGACCCTGGCCCTGGTGCTGGAGCACGGTTTCCAGCGCATCGAGCTGCGGGTCGCGCCGGGCAACACGGCCTCGCGCCGGGTGGCCGAGAAGGCGGGCTTCACCTACGAGGGCCTGCTGCGCAACGCGGGCTACGTGCACAGCGGCCGGGTGGACCTGGAGGTCTGGTCGATAGTCGCGGCCGATCTGCGCTGACCGCACAGGAAAGGGGCCCCGCCGCGCGGCGGGGCCCCTTCCGGTGAGCCGTCTCAGTTCTTCTTCTTCTTCTTCATCTTGGGCAGGTTGGCCGGCTTCTTGCCGAGGATCTTGTCCGACGGCGGGGTGAACTTCTGGATGTCCTCGCCCTCGAGCGCGTCCTTCAGCGTGTACGCGACCGTCTCGATCGGCTTCCAGGAGTTGCCGTCGCCGGTGGCATGGAACGGGTTGTCCGGGTCGGCCATGAAGGACGCCGCGGCCAGCTCCTTGGTGAAACCGACGAACCAGGCGGCGCGGGTGTCGTCGGTGGTGCCGGTCTTGCCCGCCACCGGCCGGTCGACCATGCCGTACACGCCGGGCGCGGTGGACCAGCCGCCGCACGAGCCCTTCGCGGCGCCGTAGCCGGTGACGCAGCGCATCGCGTCGGTGGCGGCGCGGGCCACGTCCTTGGAGACCTCCTGCCGGCAGCGCGGCGTCGCGACGGGCACCTGCCGGCCCTTGACGTCCATCATCGCCGGGGTGCCGTCCGGCTTCATGATCCCGGTGACCGGCAGCGCCTCGCAGTACTTGCCGTCGGCGGCCATGGTGGCGTACGCGTTGGCCATCTCCAGCGGGGTGGTGTCGGCGACGCCGAGGGTGAACGAGCCCCAGGTCTTCGACTTGCCCGGCGACGCCTGCAGCTTGTCGATGTCGGTGCGCCACTTCAGGCCGAGCCGCTCGGCCATCTTGACCGCCTTGTCCGCGCCGACCTTCTGCTCCAGCTGGACGAAGTAGGTGTTGACCGACTTGCCGAAGCCGGACCACATGGCGTGGTTGCCGGTCATCGAGCCGCTGGCGTTGCTCGGGCACCAGTGGCCGCCGCCGCAGGAGCCGCGCTCGCCCCAGCCGGCGAAGTACTGCGACTTGTAGCGGTTCGGGGCGTAGAACCAGGTGTTCATCTTCAGGCCCGCGTCGAGCGCGGCGACCATGGTGAACAGCTTGAACGTCGAGCCGGCCTGGTAGCCGGGCAGGTTGCCGCCGCCGAGCAGCGGGTTCACCGTGTTCGGGTAGTTCCCCTTGATCTTGCCGTAGCGCTTCGGGTCGCTGTGCGCACCGTTGTTCGACTGGTCCAGCGAGTAGACCCGGTTCACCGCCATCGCCTTGACCAGGCCGGTGCCGGGCTGCACCACGACCTCGCCGAGGGCGTACGCGCTGCCGATGGGCTGCCGCTTGGTCACGTGCTCCATCGCGATGTCCTGGATCTTCGGGTCCAGCGACGTGGTGATCCGGTAGCCGCCGCGGCGCAGGTTGTCCTCGCGCTCGCCCGGGTTGGCGCCGAACGCCGGCTGCGACAGCCACCAGCTCTTGAACATGTCGCAGAAGTAGCCCCAGCTGTTGTTCTTCTTCGACACCGCGATGCAGTCGTTCGGCGGCTCGGTGATCTTCAGCTTGATCGGCTCCGCCTTGGTGGCCGCGGCGATCGCGGGGGTGATGTAGCCGAGCTCCGCCATCCGGTCGATGACGTAGTTGCGCCGCTGCTTGGCCGCGCTCTGGTCGCTGCCCGCCGGGTCGTACGCGCTGGGCGCCTTGACCAGGCCCGCCAGCATCGCCGACTCGGCCAGGGTGAGGTCCTTGGGCAGCTTCGAGAAGAAGATCTGCGCCGCGGCGAACACGCCGTACGCGCGGTGGCCGAAGTAGGCCACGTTCAGGTAGCGCTCCAGGATCTCGGTCTTGGACAGGTCCTTCTCGACCTTCATGGCGAGCCGGGCCTCACGGATCTTGCGGATGGGGGTCTGCTCGGTCGCCGCCATCACCTCGGCCGGGGTCGTCGCGCCGTCGCGCAGCGCCATGCGCACGTACTGCATGGTCAGCGTCGACGCGCCCTGGGACACCTCACCCGCGGTGTGGTTGGCCACGAAGGCGCGCGCGATGCCCTTGGCGTCCACGCCGTTGTGCTCGTAGAAGCGCCCGTCCTCGCTGGCCACGATCGCCTTGGTGATGTTCTCCGAGATGTCGGCGATCGGCGCGTACTTGCGGTGCTCCTCGTAGAAGTTGGTGATCAGCGTCTTGCCGTCGGCGGCGTACACGTAGCTGGTCTGCGCGGGCGGCAGGCTCTTGAGCTCCGCGGGCAGCGATTCGTAGAAGTCGGCGCCGGCCTTCAGCCCGAGACCGCCCACGGCGGCCAGCGGGTACGTGACCGCGGCTACGACGACGCCGGCGAGCAGGCCTGAGCGGAGGATCGGCGCGAGACGTCCGGTAGCAGAAATTGCACCTTTTAGGCGGCTAAGCGGCTTCACCCTACAAAGGTAGGACAAAGTACGTAGACGATGGATTCAAAGCAGTAAACGACGCGACGTTTTCTGCCCCCGAGTCGGCATCACGACACTGAACGTGATGAGGTGGGGGCGTGACGAGTGAGCTGTTGGGACTAACGATCGGAGCGGTCCGGCCGCTCGACGCCGCCGCCATGGCCCAGACCAGGGAGCTGCAGGCCCGTCTCACCAAGCCGGCGGGCTCGCTCGGCGAGCTGGAGGAGCTGTCGGTGCGCCTGTCCGGGCTGGCCGCCCTGTCGCCGCCGCCGCTGCTGGAGCCCGCCCACCTCGCGATCTTCGCGGGTGACCACGGCGTGCACGCCCAGGGTGTCACCCCGTGGCCGCAGGAGGTCACCGCGCAGATGGTGGCCAACTTCCTGGCCGGCGGCGCGGCCGTGAACGCGCTGGCCCGCCAGACCGGGGTGGCGGTGACCGTGGTCGACGTCGGCGTCGCCGCCGACGTGCCCCGCGCCGACGGCCTGGTCTCGGCCAAGGTCCGGGCCGGCACGCGGGACATGACCGTCGAGCCCGCGATGACCCGGCCCGAGGCCCTGGCCGCCCTGGAGGTCGGCATCGCCACCGCGAACGCCCTGGTCGACGGCGGAGCGCGGGTGCTGCTCACGGGCGACATGGGCATCGCCAACACCACCGCGTCCGCCGCGCTCATCTCCGCCTTCACCGGCCGCGACCCCGGCGTCGTCACCGGCTACGGCACCGGCATCGACGCGCCCACCCACCGGCGCAAGGTCGAGGTCATCGAGCGCGCGCTGGCGCTGCACGGCCCGACCTGGGGCGGCGACCCGCACACCGACCCCGTCGCGGTGCTCGCCGCGGTCGGCGGTCTGGAGCACGCCGCGCTCGCCGGTTTCATCCTCGGCGCCGCCTCCCGCCGCGTCCCGGTCATCCTCGACGGCGTGATCGCGGCGGCCGCCGCGCTGACCGCCGCCGCGCTCGCGCCCAGCAGCCGGGACGCCATGATCGCCGGACACGAGTCGGTCGAGCCGGGCGCTAGCGTGGCGCTGTCGCAGCTCGAACTGAACCCGCTGCTGAGCCTGGGCCTGCGCCTGGGCGAGGGCACCGGCGCGGTGCTGGCCTACCCGGTCGTCGCCGGCTCGGTGCGGGTGCTGCACGAGATGGCGACGTTCGACGGTGCAGGCGTCTCCTCCAAGGATGAGCACATACAGTGAGTGATCTATATCCGCTGGCACTGCGGCTGGACGGACGGCCGGTGCTGGTCGTCGGCGGCGGCGCGGTGGCCACCCGGCGCGTGCCCGCGCTGCTGGCCGCCGGTGCCGCCGTACGGCTGGTCTCGCCCGAGCTGACCCCCGCGCTGCGCGGGCTGGCCGACGCGGGCCGGCTCGCCTGGATCGAGCGCCAGTTCGCGGAGACCGACCTGGACGGCGTCTGGCTGGTCCAGGTCGCCGTGGACGACCCCGAGGCGGCGGCGGCGGTCTCGGCCGCCGCGGAGCGGCGGAAGATCTTCTGCGTACGCGCCGACGACCGGCACGCGGCCAGCGCCTGGACCCCGGCGGTGGCCCGGCACGGCGCGGTCACCGTCGCCGTGCTCGCGGGAGGCGAGCCCCGCCGCGCGGTCGCCGTCCGCGACCGGATCGCGAGCCTGCTCGCCACCGACGAGGCCACCGTGCCCGACTCGGTCAAGGGCACCGTGGCGCTGGTGGGCGGCGGTCCCGGCGACCCCGAGCTGATCACGGTCAAGGGCCGGCGCCTGCTCGCGGCCGCCGACGTGGTCGTCGCCGACCGGCTCGCCCCCGGCCTGCTGCTCGACGAGCTGCGTGCGGACGTGGAGCTGGTCGACGTGGCGAAGCTGCCGTACGGCCCCGCCGCGCAGCAGGAGGAGATCAACCGCATCCTGGTGGAGCGGGCCAAGGCCGGGCTGTTCGTGGTCCGGCTCAAGGGCGGCGACTCCTACGTCTTCGGCCGGGGCGGCGAGGAGGTGCTGGCCTGTGCCGAGGCGGGTGTGCCGGTCACCGTGGTGCCGGGCGTGACGAGCGCCATCTCGGTGCCCGCGGCGGCCGGGGTGCCGGTCACCCACCGCCGGGTCGCGCACGAGTTCACCGTGCTCAGCGGGCACATCGGGCCCGAGCACCCGGACTCGCTGGTGGACTGGGCGGCGCTGGCCCGGATGCGGGGCACGCTGGTCATCCTGATGGGGTTGAAGAACCTGCCCGCGATCACGGCGGCGCTGCTGGCCCACGGCCGCGACGGCGCGACCCCCGCCGCGATCATCCAGGAGGGCACCACCTCCCAGCAGCGCTCCGTCCACGGCACCCTCGCCGAGCTGCCCGCCATGGCGAAGTCCTTCGACCCGCCGGCCATCGTGGTGATCGGGTCCGTGGTGGACGTGCTGCCGCGGCTCTGAGTCTCGCCGGCGGTGGGCAAGATCGCTGTTTCGTGTCAGAACCTTGCGCTGAGCTGCACTTTCTGACACGAACTGCCGATCATCGCCCCGGATCGCTCAGCCCCGCCGACGTGAGTGGTAAGAAGGGCACCTTCTTCTACGCATAGCGTTAAGAAGGTGCCCTTCCTTTAGCTCAGGCGGAGAGGAGCTGGGCGCACCTGATCAGGCCGAGGTGGCTGTAGGCCTGCGGGTGGTTGCCCAGGCCCCGCTCCAGGTCGGGGTCGTACTGCTCGGGCAGCAGGCCGGTCGGGCCCGCCGTGGCCAGCATCTGGTCGAAGAGCTCCTGGGCGTCGGCGCGGCGGCCGGTGCGCAGGTAGGCCTCGATCAGCCAGGCGGTGCAGATGTGGAAGCCGCCCTCCTTGCCGGGCATGCCGTCGTCCCACTTGTACCGGTAGACCACCGGACCGGAGCGCAGCTCGGCCTCGACCGCGAGCACCGTGTCCAGGAAGCGCGGGTCGTCGTCGGCGAGCAGGCCGGACAGGCCGATCCACAGGCTCGACGCGTCCATCTCCGGGAAGCCGTACGCCACCGTGTACGCCTTGGTGCCCTCGTGCCAGCCCTGGTGCAGCACGTTGTCGGCGATCCGGTCACGCAGCTCCAGCCACTCCGGCCGCTCCTCGTTGGTGTGCCGCTCCAACACCTGGATCGCGCGGTCCACCGTCATCCAGGACATGACCTTGGAGTACACGTGGTGGCGCGGAGGCAGGCGGGCCTCCCAGATGCCGTGGTCGGGCTCGTGCCAGCGCTGGCTGACGGCCTGCACCATGGCCTCCATGACCCGCCACTCCTCGTGCCGGATCTTGCCGCGCTTGTCCGCGACCGCCATCAGCACGTCCGCGACCGGACCGAACACGTCCAGCTGGAGCTGCTTGTTGGCGGCGTTGCCGACGCGGACGGGGCGGGAGCCGGCGTAGCCGGGCAGGCTCTCGATCACGGCCTCGGGGCCGAGCTCGTAGCCGTCGACGGTGTAGAGCGGGTGCAGCCGCTCCGGGTGCCCGCCGGTGCGGTCGACGACGCCGTCGACCCAGCGCAGGAACGCCTCGGCCTCGGTCAGCGAACCCAGCTCGACCAGGGCCTTCACCGTCATCGCGCCGTCGCGCAGCCAGCAGAACCGGTAGTCCCAGTTGCGGATGCCGCCCAGCGTCTCCGGCAGCGAGGTGGTGGCCGCCGCGATCACGCCGCCGCCCTCGAAGTGGCACAGGCCGCGCAGGGTGAGCGCGCTGCGCAGCACGACCTCCTTCTCGGCCGACGGCAGCTCCAGCGAGTTGGCCCACTCCCGCCACGACGACTCGGACTTCTCCAGCCGCTCGCCGGTGGTCAGCGGGTGCGCCGTCAGGTTGTGGCTGCGCATGCGCATCTCCAGCAGCGCCTCGCCGTTCATCCGGGACAGGTCGATCACGGCGCGGGCGGTGTCGTGCCCGCCGTCGTCGACCACGTCCCACTCCACGCCGGGGGAGTAGAGGCACAGGTGCTCGCTGGTGCCGAGCACGAGCAGCCCGTCGGTGAGCGGCTGCAGCTGCACCGGCACCTGGCCGAACTCCGGGCGGGGGGCGTACTCGACGCGCACCACCGTGTTGCCGGTGAGGCGGCGCATCAGGCTGTCGCCCTCCAGCCAGTCCGTGACCGTGAGCCCGGACCAGCGGGTCTCGACCGTCATCGTGCCGGGGCGGTAGCGCTGGCCCAGCGGGTGCCCGCCGCGCTGCGGCGCGACGGTGAAGTGACCCGCCGGCGCGCCGCCGAGCAGGTCGGCGAAGATCGCCGCGGAGTCGGGCCGCGGGTGGCACAGCCAGCTGACCCGCGCGTCGGGGCTGATCAGCGCGACGGTGCGGCCGTCGGCCAGCATCGAGTGGCGCTCGATCGGCACCGCCCGCTCGCCGAACAGCCAGTGCCGCCGGGTCTCCAGCAGCAGCGCCAGGATGCGTACGGCCTGCAGCGGGTCGCCGACCCGGTGCCCGGCGGCGGTCTCCCCGGTGCCCACCTTGACGCCGACGTCCTTGCCGGACAGCGTGCGGAAGGCGTTCTCGTCGGTGACGTCGTCGCCCATGAACAGCACGGCGCCGGCGGAGACCTGGCGGCGCAGCTCGTCGATGGCGGTGCCCTTGTTCGAGGCGAGCACCGACAGCTCGACGACCTCCTTGCCCTCGGTGGTGTGCACGTTGGGCCAGGCGGCCGGGCCGCACCGGATGGCGTCGGTCACCGCGGTGGCCACGGCCCGGGAGGCGGTGCGCAGGTGCACGGCGACGCTGGCGGGCTTGTTCTCCAGGCGTACGCCCGGGTGGGCGGCGGCGATGCGCTCCAGCTCGGCCTGCAGCCGGCTGCGCAGGTCGACCTGGTCGGCGGCGAGCCGCTGCACGAAGCCGATGTCGAACTCGGAGCCGTGACTGCCGATGAGGTGGACCTCGCTGGGCAGGCGGGACAGCGCCGCCAGGTCGCGCAGGGCCCGGCCGGAGACCACCGCGACGGTGGTCTGCGGCAGGGTCGCCAGCGAGCGCAGCGCGGCGACCGCCTCCGGCAGCGGCGCCGCTGCCGACGGGTCCTCCACGATCGGCGCCAGCGTGCCGTCGTAGTCGCACGCCACCAGCAGGTGGGGCACGCGGGCCAGCTGCGTCAGCGCGGAGCGCAGGGCGGGGTCGAAGCCGTCGCGATCCAGATCGACGGTCATGCCCAGGGTCATGGTATGGCTCCCAGTTCGGTCAGGAAGTCTGACGCCCAGCGCGCCACGTCGTGGCGGCGCAGGTGCCGCTGCATCACGCTCATCCGGCGCCGGGCCTCGTGCTCGTCGACGGTGACCGCGCGCATGAGTGCGTCCTTGACCGCGTCCAGATCATGTGGATTGCACAGGAACGCCTGGCGCAGCTCTCCGGCCGCGCCCGCGAACTCGCTGAGCACAAGCGCGCCCCCATGCTCGAGGCGCGCCGCCACGTACTCCTTGGCCACCAGGTTCATACCGTCCCGCAACGGGGTCACCATCATCACATCGGCCGCGCAGTAGAGCGCGGCCAACTCACTGCGACTGTACGACTGGTGCAGGTAATGCACGGCAGGCACGCCGACGCGACCGAAATCGCCGTTGATCCGGCCGACCTCGCGCTCGACCTTGATGCGAAGTGCCTGGTAGTGCTCCACCCGTTCCCGGGAGGGCGTCGCGACCTGCACCATCACCGCTTCCGGCACGGAGAGCCGGCCCGCGCCCAGGAGCTCGCGAAACGCCTTCAGGCGGTGCTCGATGCCCTTGGTGTAGTCCAGGCGGTCGACGCCCAGAATAACCGTTTTGGGGTCTCCCAGCTCGGCCCGGATCTGGATCGCACGTTCCCGGACAAGTGGATTGTCCGCGAGACGCTGCATCTCGCCCACATCGATGGAGATCGGGAACGCGTCCGCCTTGACCTGGCGACCCTCGTATTCGATCACGTTGCCGTGGTACGGCGTGCCGAGCAGGTGGCGGGCCAGCCGGATGAAGTTCTGCGCGGCCAGCCGCTGCTGGAAGCCGACCAGGTCGGCGCCGAGCAGCCCGCGCAGCACCTCGGCGCGCTGCGGCAGCTGCATGAACAGCTCGATGGGCGGGAACGGGATGTGCAGGAAGAAGCCGATCTTGAGGTCGGGCCGCAGCTCCCGCAGCATCGAGGGGACCAGCTGGAGCTGGTAGTCCTGCACCCAGACCGTGGCGCCCTGGGCGGCCACCTCCGCCGCGGCCTCGGCGTAGCGCCGGTTGACCACGCGGTACGCCTCGCGCCAGCGCCGCCGGAACACCGGCGGCTCGACGTTGTCGTGGTAGAGCGGCCAGATCGTGGCGTTCGACTGGCCCTCGTAGTAGCGCTCGAGATCCTCCTCGGAGAGCGGCACCGGCCGCAGGTTGATCCCGTCCAGCTCGAACGGCTCCGGGGCCGGACCGGGCGACCCTGCCCAGCCGATCCAGGTGCCGTGGCGCTCGACGAGCACCGGGTGCAGTGCGGTGACCAGTCCGCCGGGACTGCGCCGCCAGCGGCGCCCGGAACCGGTGTCGCGCCCCCCGGGCGTGTCCGTGGTCACCTCGTCCACGGGCAGCCGGTTGGCGACGACGACGAACGGGCTGCGATCGACCATCGCTGCCTCTCCTCCGATCGGTGGATCGTGGGCCATCCTCTGAGACTACTGAAGTCCTCTGAATGGTGGATCATCGGCGCGGCGGGCGATGGTGATACGTGTAGATCATCCCAGCGCTGTGCATTGATCACAACCCGCTGCGTGATGCCCGGAGCGTAACCGCCCAAACCCCGAAGAGCAGCTTCGGGGGCGACCTGGGAGTATTGATGGCGAAGACGTCTGAAGGGGGTTGGCCCGACCGTGGCCCAGTACATCTACACGCTCGAAAAGGCACGCAAGGCGCACGGCGACAAGGTTGTGCTCGACAACGTCACGCTCAGCTTCCTGCCGGGTGCCAAGATCGGCGTGGTCGGCCCGAACGGCGCGGGTAAGTCCAGCCTTCTGCGGATCATGGCCGGTCAGGACATCCCCAGCAACGGCGAGGCCCGGCTCATGCCCGGCTACACCGTGGGCATGGTGGCCCAGGAGCCGCGCCTGGACGAGTCGCTGACGGTGCTGGAGAACATCGAGCTCGCCGTCGCCGACACCAAGCGCAAGCTCGCCCGGTTCAACGAGATCGCCGAGCTGATGGCGACCGACTACTCCGACGAGCTCATGGACGAGATGGGCAAGCTGCAGGAGCAGCTCGACCACAGCGACGCATGGGACCTCGACTCGAAGCTCGAGCAGGCCATGGACGCGCTGCGCTGCCCGGAGCCCGACCTGCCGGTCGGCCCGCTGTCCGGTGGCGAGAAGCGCCGCGTGGCGCTCTGCAAGGTGCTGCTGGAGCAGCCCGACCTGCTCCTGCTCGACGAGCCCACCAACCACCTGGACGCCGAGAGCGTGCTCTGGCTGGAGCAGCACCTGGCGAAGTACCCGGGCACCGTGATCGCGATCACCCACGACCGGTACTTCCTCGACAACGTGGCGCAGTGGATCCTCGAGCTCGACCGCGGCCGCACCCACCCGTACGAGGGCAACTACTCCACCTACCTGGAGAAGAAGGCGGCGCGCCTGGCGGTCGAGGGCCGCAAGGACGCCAAGATGAAGAAGCGCCTCTCCGAGGAGCTGGAGTGGGTCCGGTCGAACGCCAAGGCGCGCCAGACCAAGTCCCGCGCCCGCCTGGACCGCTACGAGGAGATGGCGGCCGAGGCCGAGAAGACCCGCAAGCTCGACTTCGAGGAGATCCAGATCCCGCCGGGCCCGCGCCTGGGCAACACGGTGATCGAGGTCAAGGACCTCAAGAAGGGCTTCGGCGACCGGGTCCTCATCGACGACCTGTCGTTCTCGCTGCCGCGCAACGGCATCGTGGGCATCATCGGCCCGAACGGTGTGGGCAAGACCACCCTGTTCAAGACCATCGTCGGCATCGAGGACCCGAACGAGGGCAACGTCAAGATCGGCGAGACCGTGTCGCTGTCCTACGTGGACCAGAACCGGGCCGGCCTGGACAGCGGCAAGACCGTGTGGGAGGTCGTCTCCGACGGCCTGGACTACCTGATGGTCGGCAAGGTCGAGATGCCGTCGCGGGCGTACGTCGCCGCGTTCGGCTTCAAGGGCCCGGACCAGCAGAAGCCGGTCAACGTGCTGTCCGGCGGCGAGCGCAACCGCCTCAACCTGGCGCTCACCCTCAAGATCGGCGGCAACGTGCTGCTGCTCGACGAGCCCACCAACGACCTGGACGTCGAGACGCTCTCCAGCCTGGAGAACGCGCTGCTGGAGTTCCCCGGCTGCGCCGTGGTCATCTCCCACGACCGGATGTTCCTCGACCGCGTGGCCACCCACATCCTGGCGTGGGAGGGCACCGACGAGGACGAGTCGAAGTGGTTCTGGTTCGAGGGCAACTTCGAGGCGTACGAGAAGAACAAGATCGAGCGCCTCGGCGTCGAAGCCGCCCGCCCCCACCGCGTCACCCACCGCAAGCTGACCCGCGACTGACCCAAGATCGACCGACTTGCCAGGCACCTGGGCGTATGGGCGACCAAGATGCGCCCGGGTGCCTGGCAAGTTCGATGATCTCCAGCGGAGCGGAGAATGATGAGATTCACCTACCACTGCGCGTTGCGGTGGTCTGATCTTGACGCGTACGGGCACGTGAACAACGCGCGGTTCCTCACGCTGTACGAGGAGGCGCGGGTGGCGATGATGTTCGTCGGGGCGCGCGAGGCCGGGGTGACCTCCTTCGAGGAGGGCATCGTGGTGTCCCGGCACGAGGTGGACTACCTGCGGCCGGTGGACTACGGCGACCCGGTGCGCATCGAGCTGTGGGTCGAGGACCTGCGGCCGTCCCGGTTCACCGTCGCCTACGAGCTGTTCGACGGCGACCTGCTGGCCAGCCGGGCCAAGTCCGTGCTGGTGCCCTACGACCTGGTCCGGCAGCGGCCGCGGCGCCTGTCCGAGTCCGAGCAGAGTTTCCTGAAGCCATGGCTGTCGAACTGAGCGACCGCGCCGACGCGGCGGTGTTCCTGCGCCGGCTGCTGCGGCTGGACCCGGCGACCCTGGTGCGGCTGCGGCCGGCCGGGCCGGACCGGGTGGCGCTGTGGGCGCCGCTGCCGTGGGGCGTGCTGGTCACGCGTACCGTCGCCGGGACGGTCGACCGGGAGCGGGTCACCTCGGCGGCGGCGCTGCTGGAGGGTGTCACCACGCCGCCCGCCCGGGACGCCGAGTGGCGCGGCGCGCTGCCGCCCGCGACGGCGGCGGTGGTGGAACGGCTGCCCGCCGAGGTGGTGCAGGACGCCGCCGCCGCCGCGGCCCAGGCGCTGCGCGACGTCACGAAGGACGGTCTGCAGGGCCGCGCGGTGGGGCAGCGGGTGCTGCGTGACGCACTTCTCGACCACGTGGTGGTGCGCGGAGCCTCCGATGTGGACGGTGTAGCCTTCGCCGTGCCGCAGCGTCTCGTGCAGGGCTTGGTGCGGATGGGCTTCCTCGGCGCCGATGCGGTGAGCGTGCTCACCGCCGGGCCGTGGACGGGGCTGGCGGGCGCCTACGGGACTGCCTGGTTCCGGACACCGACTTTGTCCGTAAGGCCTATTGCCCGCAGCCCGATCAGCTGATGAGCCATCGTCTGTTCAGCCCGGGACCTTCGGTAAGGGGATGACGAAAGACGGCTGTCCGGGTAGCCTCCTCGCCGGGGATGGAACTGAGGGTAGGCGCGCAATCTCCCTCAGCATTGATCTGTCGGCTTCAGGCTACGGTCGGACAGGAGCATTGGCGATGGCGTGGTTCTCGTGGCAACGCTTGCGGGTGGGTCAGTCGGCGACGGGGACAGCGCGACCGCGCACCGTGCCGCAGCAGCGAAGTCTCTTCGAAGTGCCGGACGATCTGTCCATGATGGACAGCCTGCCGCCGGCGCCCACCGCGCTCGCCGCGGCGGAGACGCCGCAGGTCAATCTGCGCCGGATCGCCGCCACGCTGGACCTGCTCGACATCCGTTACCTCTCCGACGGCGAGGAGAGCCTGCTGGCCCTCTGGGAGCGGCACGCGCTGCTGTTCGCGGTCGAGGGCCCCGACGACGAGATCCTGGTCATCCGCGCCCGGCCGCACGCCACCGTGCCGCCGGAGCTGGCGGACCTGGCCTACCGCGCCGTCAACGAGTGGAACCACACCCGCCGCTTCGCCAAGGCGTACGTCGGCGACCCGACCGAGCGCGGCCAGCTGCCGATCTACGCCGAGTGGCAGGTGCCGCTGCGCTCCGGGGCGCACGACGCGCTGCTGATGGAGATCCTCGACTGCGCCGCCTCGGTGTCCACCACCTTCGTCGACTGGATGCACAGCGACGGCGGCCTCCTGCTGTGACCCGCGTCCGCGTGGCCCGGTGACGGGGCGCACGGACGGCGACAGCCGCCTGACCGGGGCTCGTACACCCGGACAGGCGGCTGTCTTCGTGACGGCCGTCTGAAGGCGGCCTACGGGCTCGTCAGTCCGTACGCGGGAACAGCCCGACCCGGCCGTGGTACTCCCGGCCCAGCTCGTCGGTGTCCGAGCCGACCAGCAGCCCCAGCGGGGTGATGGCGAACGCGCGCACCCCCACGCCGCGGCTGCGGGTCGGGTTCCACGGCAGCGCCATCCCGGTGACCGGGTGGATCGCGGCCACGCCGGGGCGCTCCACGGCGCCGGGGCCGGCCGACTCCATGCCGTACGGGTTGTCCAGCCAGCGCTGGTGGCCGCCCACGTAGACGGCGCCGCCGACGATCTCCACGGCGTACAGCGAGTCGCCGCCGGTGTGGTTGACCCAGGTGGGCCGCACCCGGCCGGTGGCGTACGTCTCGAAGCGGGCCGCCGTGTCGCAGGTGAGGTCGACCCCGCTGAGCCGGCCGGTGGTCACGATGACCAGGTACTCGCCGTCCGGCGAGAAGTCGACCGCCCGCACGTACGTGTCGAAGCCCTCCCGGCACAGCGGCACGTACGCGTCGGTCCACCAGTCGGCCGCCCTGGCGGGGTTGTCGCCGGTCAGGTCGAACATGGCCGCCTGCACCCGGCGCGCGCGACCGGCCCGGGTGAACGCGCCGACGGCCAGCAGCCGGTCGCCCTCCGGCGAGACGGCGATGTCCTCGACCTTCACCCGGCCGATCTCCGGCGCCTCCAGCCGCGGGTCGAACCACGGGTCGACCTCGCCCGTCAGCGCGTCCAGCCGGGCCAGGCCGAGCCGCTCGACGCCGTTGACCGCGCTGAACGAGCCGCCGAGATAGAGCCAGCCGCCGGAGACCGCGAGCCCTCGCACGTCGCCCCAGTTGATCGAGGCGTCGAAGCCCTCCACGAGCCCGCCGGTGGCCAGGTCCAGCCGGGCGATGCCGCGTACGTCCGCGTCGCCGACCTCCTCGAAGGGACCGCCCACGAACACCGTCCCGCCGGGGCCCGCGGCCAGCGAGAGCACCATGCCGTCGATCACCGGGGCGAAGTCGAGCACCGCACCGGTGCGCAGGTCGAAGGCGAACAGGTGCGCGCGGTCGTACTCCTGCTCCAGGGTGCTGTCGGCCACCTTCGTGAAGTCGCCGCCCACCACCACGGTCTCGCCGACGACCGCCAGCGCGTGCACCTCGCCGTCCAGGATGTGCGGCGTCCAGTCGGCCGGGTCCTCGCTCACCGTGCGGACCTGGCGCGCGCCAAGGTACTCCGGCGGCGGGCCGTGCGCGGCTCCCACCGCCGCGGGCAGCGCGATCGCGGCGAGCACGGCCAGTGACACGACACGACGGTGCATCAGGACGTCTCCTCGTCATTGGGGCGATTTCCCAGTGCCCAACGAGGCGACAGAAATCAGGGCACTCGCCTGACCCGTACGGTCAGGAAAGTGCCCTGGGTCACCGGACCCCGTCAGAGATCCTTGTTCACCATGAAGAAGGCCGCGCGCTCCAGGTAGTCCCAGAGCATCCGGTCCAGCTCGGGGGTGAGTTCCAGCACGTCCACGGCGTGGCGCATGTGGTGCAGCCAGGCGTCGCGCTCCACCTCGCCGATCACGAAGGGCGCGTGGCGCATGCGCAGCCGCGGGTGGCCACGCTCCTGCGAGTAGGTGTTCGGGCCGCCCCAGTACTGCATCAGGAACAGCCGCAGGCGGTCCTTGGCCGGGCCGAGGTCCTCCTCCGGGTACATCGGGCGCAGCACCGGATCCTCGGCGACCCCGGCGTAGAACTCGTCGACGAGCAGGCGGAAGGTGTCCTCGCCGCCGAGCAGCTCGAAGTAGTTCGGCACCGGCAGGGACGTCACGGGGGCAGCGGCCTGGTCACTCACCGGGCCAAGGCTACCCGGCGGCCGGAGCCTCGTTGAGCCGCCGGGCACGCTCGATCGCGGCCGCGAACCGGTCCTGCGGCGGCCACACGCTGAGCGCCACCAGCACCAGCACCACACCCGCCACGCTCCACAGGCCGACCACCTGGTGCAGCGCCCAGTGGTTGGCGAGCAGGCCGGCGACCAGCACCGAGCCGCCCTGCATGATCTGCACCCCGCTCTGCATCACGCCGAACGCGCGCGCCCGGTAGACGTTCGGCAGGGCCTGCACGAACAGGCCGTTGGCGACGGGCATCATGCCGGCCACGCAGAAGCCGGAGGCGGCGGCCATCAGGCAGACCGCGGTCAGCGACGGGTTCAGCAGCGCGGGCACCAGCACCAGCGGGGTGAGCAGCGCCAGCGGCCGGATCAGCGCCCGCTTGGTGGCCGGGGCCAGCATGCGGCCCACCACGATGCCGCCCAGCACGTAGCCGGCCGGGTTGGCCAGCATGATCAGGCCCTGGGCGAAGCCGCGCTCGGTGGGGCTCGCGCCCGGATCGAGGTGGTGTGCCCAGACCGCGGCCAGGCCCTCCGGCACGATGGCGAACAGCGCCACGCTGAAGACCAGGATGGCGATGCCGCGCAGCGCCGGGATGCCGAAGACCACCTTGAAGCCGTCGGCGGTCTCGCGCACCAGGTTGCGCCGTGCCGCGCGGGCGTTCGCCGCCGGGCGGGCCTTGACGAACAGGCTGAGCAGCAGCGCCGACAGCGCGAAGGTGGCGGCGTCGAGCAGCAGCGAGACCCGCGGGTTCAGCGCCGCCAGGAAACCGCCGGCCAGGTAGCCCACGATCTGGGCGGCCTGCCCGGCGCTCAGGTTGAGCGACAGGCCGACCACCAGCCGGTCCCCGCTGAGGATCGACGGGAGCAGGGCGGAGCGGGACGCGTCGTAGGGCGGGTTGCCCAGCGCGGTGAGGAAGAGCAGGCCGATCAGCAGCGGCACGGGCAGGCCCGGCAGGGCCACCAGCGCGATCAGCACCATCCGGGCGAGATCGCTGACGATCATCACCGTGCGGTACGGATACCGCTCCGCCACCGCGGCGAGCAGCGGCCCGAGCAGCACCCACGGCGCGAAGCTGATCGCGAACGTGGCCGCCGCGGCGCCGGCCGACTGCGTCTGCTGGTAGACCAGCGCGGTGACGGCGGCCTTGGCCAGGTAGTCGCCGATCCAGGAGAGCACGCTCGCGCCGAAGACACCCCGGTACTCGCGGTCGGCGAGCACCTCACCGAAGGTCGCGCGCTCCTCGGGTTGCGAGGCTGACGGCGCTGCTGCTTCATTCGGCGGGGGGTCGGTGCGCGTGGGGTGGTGCACCACCGGATGGTCCTCCATGGATCACACGACGTGTTGTCGAGGACCGTCATCCTGTCGCAGAGTCCGCCGAATGACCGCCCCATGCGGGATATCGTCGGTTGATTCTGCCCGATCGGTGGATAAAGCGCTAGCCTCTATGGCTGATACCCGTCAGTCCATCAGGGATTCTGTGCCGCCGGCTCCTCGGCGGGCACCGACGCGCGCAGCGTCCGCGCGGCCTGCATCTGCGCCGCGATGCCGGACGCCTCCAGCGCCTCGGTGAGCCGGCGGCGCATCTCCCGCTGCAGGTCCCACTGCCGGTCGGCGGAGGTCTTGCACACGGTACGGATCACCGCGCCGTCCACGCTGATGTTCTCCACGCCCAGCACCTGCGGCGGCTCGACGAAGTCGGCGGCCCACTCCGGATCGTGCGCGAACGTGTCGACGGCCTGGCGCAGCACGGAGGTCGCCTCCTCCACCCCGACGAAGCCGATCGGCACGTCGATCATGACGGTGGCCCAGCCCTGGCTCTTGTTGCCGATGCGGATGATCTCGCCGTTGCGCACGTACCAGATGACGCCGCGCCCGTCGCGGATCGTCACGGTGCGCAGGCCCACCGACTCGACGACGCCGACCGCCTCACCCGTGTCGATCACGTCGCCGACGCCGTACTGGTCCTCCAGCAGCATGAACAGGCCCGCGATCAGGTCCTTGACCAGCGACTGCGCGCCGAAGCCGAGCGCCACGCCGGCGATGCCGAGGCTGGCGATCAGCGGCCCGACGTTGATGTCGAACTCGCTCAGCACGATCAGGAAGGCCACCGAGAAGACGCCGACGGTGACCATGCTCTTGAGCACCGAGCCGATGGCCTCGGCACGCTGCCGGCGCCGCTCCGGGAACACCGACGTCGCGTTGACCACCGAGGCCGGGATCTTCTCCCGGATCGGGCGCAGCATCGTCGGCACCTTGCCCTGGGCGGTGCGGCCCACGATCTTGTTGATCGTGTGGTTGAGCAGCGCGCGGGCGATCATCGCGACGATGATGATGACGATGATGCGGAGCGGTTTGATGAGAAGGTAGTAGCCGCCGTCGGCCAGCCACTGCGAGTCCGACAGTTCGTAGACGCCCTTGCAGATCTTGTCCGCCATGCAGCCGACGGAGGGCGTCTCGGAGGGGTTCGGGTCGAACAGACTCAGCATGGCTACGTAGTTACCTCATGGGTCGGGGCCGGGTGCGGGCGGGTCTCGCGGGGATTTAGCTCGCATATGCCAATGAGCTGGGCAAAGCGTGCCTGAGAATTCATGAGACCGCCGCAAATTGTAGGTGCATTCACCAGATCTATCGGGGACGATGGTCACAATGACGCCATGACATGAGTGACCTCGGAGGGTGAGACCGATGCCTGACATACGACCCGCAGCCTCCTCCGCCGCGTTGCTCCTCAATGCGACCTACGAACCGCTGTGTGTCGTGTCCGTGCGCCGGGCCGCCATCCTCATCCTCTCGGGCAAGGCCGTCTGCGTCGCCGACGGCGACGGGGTGCTGCACAGTTCCCGCCACCGGGTGCCCGTCCCCCTGGTGGCCAAGCTCACCCGCTACGTCCGGGTGCCGTATCGCACCCAGGTCGGGCTCTCCCGCCGGGCCATCTTCGCCCGCGACGGCGGGCGCTGCGTCTACTGCCAGGGTCCCGCCGAGACGATCGACCACGTGCATCCGCGCTCCAAGGGCGGCCAGCACGCGTGGGACAACGTCGTCGCGGCCTGCGCGCGCTGCAACCACCACAAGGGCGACAAGACCCTCTCCGACCTCGGCTGGCGCCTGCCCGTCAAGCCCACCGTGCCGCACGGCGCGATCTGGCGGGTCATCGGGCACCGCACCCCGGACCCGCGCTGGGCGCAGTGGCTCGAGACGGTCTGAGGCTCAGGCCCTGCGGGCGCTGATCAGGCTCGCGAACACCACGATGTTGTCGGCGTAGCCCAGCTCGCCGCCCACCCACCGGCCCCCGCAGGTGATCAGGCGCAGCCCCGGCCGGCTGAAGTCGTGGTAGATCCGGTCCACGGGCAGGCTGTCCTTGCCGAACCGCTCGACGGTGTTCACCTCGAACACGGTGATCCGGTTGTCCCGGCGCGTGATCTCGATCTTCGCGCCGGGTTTCAGCTCGTTGAGCCGGTGGAACACGCCCGGCTTGTCCCTGGTGTCCACATGGCCGACGATGATCGCCGGGCCGTACTGGCCGGGTGAGGGCCCGTCGTCGAACCAGCCTGCCTCGTTGCGCAGCAGCAGCGACGGGGTGTCGATGGCGCCCCGCTCGTCCAGGCCGACGCCGTGGATGTACGCCTTCACCTTGATGTCCGGGATCTGGATCCGCAGCGGGCGGCTCGGGCCCAGCACCGGGAACTCGCCCGGCGGGGCCTTGCCCGGCCCCCGGAACAGCTCCGCCAGCGAGAACCCGTTCGCCTTGCCCAGGCCGATGCCGACCCCGAACAGGCCGGCCACGACCAGCAGCACCGCCAGCGGGACACCCAGCCGCCGTGGCACGGCGGTCAGGCCGGGGTCAGCGGCGAGCGCCCGCGCCGCCGCATCAGCACCAGCAGCCCGAGGCCCAGCCCCACCACGGCCGCGCCGCCGCCGATCAGCGTGGCGCCGTTGTCGGCCAGCGCGCCGCCGCCGGTGTTCGGGCCGTGCTCCGGGCTGTCGTGGTTGACCACCCAGAGCGTGGTGGTCGCGGTCTGCCGGCTGGGGCAGGTCAGCTTCACGTTGTAGCCGCCGGCCCTCTTGTTCTCGGGCACGGTCGCCGCCGCGATCAGGTACGAGTTGACCGGCTCGACGGTCACCGTGCCGAACGCCTCGGAGTGCACCTTCGCGTTGTTCAGCGCGTCACCGCAGCTCGCGCGGATCGCCACCTGGAACCCCGCCTGGATGGTGCTCGGGTTGACCTCGACGAAGACCCCCTCGGCGTGCGCGGGCGAAGGCGCCGTCAGCGCCGCCACGACCAGCGCCGTGACGCCGGCCGCCACCCGTAGAGCAGACCGCATGATTCCCCCAAACCGGTACCCCCACCCCCGAACCCGGGGCTCCCAGGCATCCTCTCACCCACACCCTCCCGAAACATGAAAAACGACCCGAACCGGACCTTCATGATCATCTGACTTGCCTGGCACCTGGGCGTATCTTGGGCGCCCATTCGCCCATCTGCCTGGCAAGTCGAACGATCAAGGGGGCCGGGCGGACGATCAAGCGCGCCGCGGGCGGCCGAGGCGGACCGTCAAGCGGGGTCCGGGGGTGGGGTGAGCGGGCGCCAGGGGAGGGGGGTAGAGAGGATCATCGTGCTGGAGGGGCGGCCGTGCGGGGCGAGGCGGTCGATGACGGCCTCGAAGGCGTCCATGGAGGTGGCGGCGACGCGAAGGATGCTGCACGCGTCGCCGGTGATGCGGTGGATCTCCAGGATCTCGGGCCAGGTGGACACGGCGGGGTCGCGCAGGATGCAGCCCGCGCCGTAGCAGGACATCTGGATCAGGGCGATCACCGGGCGGCCGGCCAGGGCCAGGTCCACGTGCGCGTGGTAGCCGGTGATCACGCCGGCCTCCTCCAGGCGGCGCACGCGCTCGGCGACGGCCGGCGGGGACAGGTGCACCCGGCGGGACAGCTCGCTGAAGGACAGCCGCGCGTCCGCCTGCAGCTCACGCAGCAGCGCCCAGTCCATGTCGTCCACGACGCGCTTTCCCTTCGTAAACGAAACGCCCCTACCTCAGTATGAACGTTAAGCAGAGCGGCCCGAGCGCCGTTGAACCGGCATTCCGATGGCACGCCCTCCGGAGAGATCATGACGTGGTCCGGAGAACCTGGAGGAACGCGTGAACGCCCCATCGACGATGACGTCGGCCGTACGCCCGGCCACCGCGCAGGAACGTGCCGCGCGGGCCGAGGCCAACGGCGGCGAGCCGACCCTGGAGTTCGCCGAGCGGACCCCGTACGACGCCTACGTCCACGCGAGCACGCTGCACACGCTGCAGCAGACGCTGAGCAAGGACCCCGGCGAGATGTCCTTCCTGATGATCAGCCAGGTGATGGAGCTGTACTTCGGGCTGGTCCGCTTCGAGCTGCGCCAGACGCAGCGGCTGCTCGCCGAGGACGACGTGTACGGCGCGCTGGCCCCGCTGCGGCGCTGCGCCCTGCACCTGGACGGCCTCAACGCCGCGTGGCAGACACTGCGCTGGATGACCCCGGCCGACTTCAACAAGTTCCGCAACCTGCTCGGCGAGGGCTCGGGCTTCCAGTCGGCGATGTACCGCCACCTGGAGTTCCTGCTCGGGCTGAAGACCGCGTCGCTGGTCCGCCCGTTCAAGCGCCAGGACGACGTCTACCACGATCTGCTGGCCGCCCTCAACGGCCCGAGCCTGTGGGACGACGTGATCGCCCTGCTGGCTCGGCAGGGTCACGACATCCCGGCCGACCTGCTGCAACGCGACTTCGCGCAGGAGCACGAGCCGCACCCCGCCGTCGAGGCCGCCTGGGTCGCCGTCTACGCCGAGGACACCGCGGACAACCACCTTCGCCAGCTCGGTGAGGCCCTGACCGAGGTCGCCGAGCGCTTCGACGTGTGGCGGCACAGGCATCTGATGGCCGTGGCGCGCACCATGGGTGCGAAGGTGGGCAGCGGCGGCTCCAACGGATACGCCTGGCTCCAGCGCAGCATGGCCAGAACGGTCTTCCCCGAACTCTGGTCCGCCCGCACCCACATGTAAGACAGTGTTGATCACGGCGTCGGGGTCGGGACACGCCGTCCACCACGTCCATAAGTTCATGATCAACGCAGGACACCAGACAGCGAGACGGTAGATGGCAATGACCGAGGTTGACGCGCGCAGGCGCGATGAGGCCGACCCGGGGCACCGGGACCTGTTCCGGATCCCGCCCGCCGAGGGGGGCGGGTACGCCGAGGTGGCGTACATGGCGGGCAACTCGCTGGGGCTGCAGCCGCGGGCCACGCGGGATGAGCTACTGGAGGATCTGGACGCCTGGGCGCGGCTGGGGGTCGAGGGGCATCTGGAGGCGGGGCGGCCGTGGCTGCCGTATCACGAGCTGCTGACCGAGCAGGCGGCGCGGCTGGTGGGCGGGCTGCCGAGCGAGACCGTGGTGATGAACTCGCTGACGGTCAACCTGCACCTGCTGATGGTGTCGTTCTACCGGCCGTCCGGGAGGCGGACCCGGATCGTGATCGAGGATGCGGCGTTCCCGTCGGACAGCTACGCGGTGCGCAGCCAGGTGGCCTTCCACGGGCTGGACCCGGACGCCGAGGTGGTGCGGCTGCGGCCGCGCGAGGGCGAGGACTGCCTGCGCACCGAGGACGTGCTGGCATACCTGCGGGACGAGGGCGACAAGGTCGCGCTGGTGCTGCTGGGCGGGGTCAACTACCTCACCGGCGAGCTGATGGACATCCCGGCGATCACCGACGCGGCCCGCGCGGCGGGTGCGGTGGCCGGCTGGGACCTGGCGCATGCGGCCGGCAACGTGCCGCTGCGGCTGCACGAGTGGGGCGTGGACTTCGCGGCCTGGTGCTCGTACAAGTACCTCAACTCGGGGCCGGGCGCGCTGTCCGGCGTGTTCGTGCACGAGCGGCACCTGGGCGACCCGGACCTGCCCCGGTTCGAGGGCTGGTGGAGCACGGCGGCGGCGACCCGGTTCGAGATGACGCCGACCTCGCGGCCCCCGGCGACGGTCGAGGCGTGGCAGATCTCCAACCCGCCGATCTTCGCCATGGGCCCGGTGCGGACCTCGCTCGAGCTGTTCGACAAGGTCGGTATGGAGGCGCTGCGCGCCCGGAGCCTGCGGCTGACGGCGTACCTGGAGTCGCTGCTGGACGAGGTGCTGCCCGGCCGGCCGCTGGCACAGGTCACCCCGCGCGACCCGGCGCGGCGCGGCTGCCAGCTGTCGGTGCGCACCGCCGCGATGGGCGCGAACGAGCTGGCCCGGCGGCTGCGCCACGAGCACGGCGTGATCGCCGACGCGCGCCAGCCCGACATCGTGCGTTTCGCGCCGGTGCCGCTGTACTCGACGTACCACGACTGCTGGCGGGTGGCCCAGGCCCTCGCGGCGATCTTCGAGGAGAAGGCATGACGCGGGAGAAGAACGTCGCCGTCGTCGGCGCGGGGCTCGCGGGCTGCCTGCTCGCGTGTTACCTGGCCCGGCGCGGCTACACGGTGACCATGTACGAGCGCCGCCCGGACCCGCGCACCGGCAAGGTCGAGCGCGGCCGCTCCATCAACCTGGCCCTGTCCGAGCGCGGGCTGGACGCGCTGCGCCGCATCGACCTGGACACGACGGTGATGGCCGACGCGCTGCCGATGCGGGGCCGGATGATCCACCCGGTCGAGGGTGAGCTCGACTTCCAGCAGTACAGCGCGGACGGCGAGCGGGCGATCAACTCGATCAGCCGGGGCGCGCTGAACAACGCGCTGCTCGCGGCGGCCACCGAGCTGCCGGACGTCTCCGCGCACTTCGACCACCGCCTGGTCGGCCTCGACCCCAAGACGGGCGAGATGCGCTTCGAGACCCCCGGTGGTGCGGTCACCGCGCAGGCCGATGTCGTCATGGGCACCGACGGGTTCAGCTCGGCGGTACGCGGGCAGCTGCTCGCGCACACCGGCCTGACCGAGAGCCTGGACTTCCTGGAGCACGGCTACAAGGAGCTGACCATCCCGGCCCGGGACGGCGAGTTCGCGCTGGACCCGGGCGCGCTGCACATCTGGCCGCGCGGCGCGTCCATGATGATCGCGCTGCCCAACCCGGACCGCTCGTTCACCTGCACCCTGTTCTGGCCGACCGGCGGTACCAGCGCCTTCGCGTCGCTGAGCAGCCCGGCCGCGATCGAGAAGCACTTCGCCGCGGTGTACCCGGACCTGATCGAGCTGGCCCCGAACCTGGTCGACGACTACCTGCACAACCCGGTGGGCGTGCTGGGCACGGTGCGCTGCGCGCCGTGGCACGCGTACGGCCGGGTCGGCCTGCTCGGCGACGCCGCGCACGCCATCGTGCCGTTCTACGGCCAGGGCGCGAACTGTGCGTTCGAGGACGTGGTGGAGCTGGACCGGGTGCTCGACAAGACCGGCGACGACTGGGACCGGGCGCTGCCCGAGTTCGAGGCGCGCCGGCGCGAGAACACCGAGGCCATCGCGCAGATGGCGCTGGAGAACTTCGTGGAGATGCGGGACAAGGTCGCCTCCCCGGTGTTCCAGGCGCAGAAGAAGGTCGAGCACGCGCTGGAACGGGCGCTGCCCGGCCGTTATGTCTCCCGCTACGAGCTGGTGTCGTTCTCCACCACGCCGTACGCCCAGGTGCAGCGCCGGGTGCGCCGCCAGCAGCGCCTGCTCGGCGCGGCGGCGGGCGCGGTGGTGCTGGCCGCGGGCGCGCTCGCGGCGTGGGCCTTCCGGAAGGGGACGGGCGCGTGAACTGGGACCCGACGCTGATGACCGGCCGCCCCGCGGGCGAGCCCGGCCTGCTGCGCAACTTCGTCGGCGGCGCGTTCGTGCCGGCCGAGAAGACGTTCGCGAAGGTGTCGCCGGTGACCGGCGAGAAGATCTTCGAGGTGGCCGAGGCGGACGCGTCCACCGTGGACGCGGCCGTGGCCGCCGCACGGGCGGCGATGCGCGGGCCGTGGGGGCGGATGAGCGAGGGCGAGCGCGCGGCGGTGCTGCGGCGGGTCGCCGACGAGCTGGAGCGGCGCTTCGACGACCTGGTCACCGCCGAGGTCGCGGACACCGGCAAGAGCATCTCGCAGGCGCGTACCCTCGACATCCCGCGCGGGGCGGCCAACTTCCGGGCCTTCGCCGACATCGTGACGACCGCGCCCACCGAATCGTTCATGACCGCGACCGCCGCAGGCGGGCGCGCGCTGAACTACGCGGTGCGCAAGCCGGTCGGCGTCGTCGCGATCATCGTGCCCTGGAACCTGCCGCTGCTGCTGCTCACCTGGAAGGTCGCCCCTGCGCTGGCCTGCGGCAACGCGGTCATCGTGAAGCCGTCCGAGGAGACGCCGTCGTCGGCCACGCTGCTGGCCGAGGTGATGGCCGCCGCGGGCGTGCCCGAGGGCGTGTTCAACCTGGTCCACGGCTTCGGGCCGGACTCGGCGGGCGAGTTCCTGACCAGGCATCCGGGGGTGGACGCGATCACGTTCACCGGGGAGTCGGCCACCGGCAGCGCGATCATGCGCGCCGCGTCCGACGGGGTGAAGGCGGTCTCGTTCGAGCTGGGCGGCAAGAACGCGGGCCTGGTCTTCCCCGACACGGACCTCGACGCGGCGGTCGCGGGCTCGGTGCGGTCCAGCTTCACCAACGGCGGCCAGGTCTGCCTGTGCACCGAGCGGCTGTACGTGCACCGCTCGATCTTCGACGAGTTCGCCGCGAAGCTGGCGGCCAAGGCGTCGGAGCTGCCGTTCGGGTGGCCGCAGGACGAGGCCACGGCCAACATGCCGCTGATCTCGCGGCAGCACCGGGAGAAGGTGCTGTCCTACTACGACCTGGCCCGCAGCGAGGGCGCGACGGTGCTCGCCGGTGGCGGCGTGCCGAGCTTCGGCGACGCGCGCGACGGCGGGGCGTACGTGCAGCCCACCGTGCTCACGGGGCTGGCGCAGGACGCGCGCGTCAACCGCGAGGAGATCTTCGGGCCGGTGTGCAGCCTGCTGCCGTTCGACGACGAGGACGAGGCGTTCGCGCTGGCCAACGACAGCGCCTACGGCCTGGCGGCCACGGTGTGGACGCGGGACGTGGGCCGGGCGCACCGGGCCGGATCCCGCCTGGACGCCGGGCTGGTCTGGGTCAACACCTGGTTCCTGCGCGACCTGCGCACCCCGTTCGGCGGGGTGAAGGCCTCCGGTGTGGGCCGCGAGGGCGGCGTGCACTCGCTGGCCTTCTACTCCGAACTGACCAACGTCTGCGTGGAGCTGTCGTGACCATCGGCAAGGACAAGATCGACGAGGCGGTACGCCTGCTGCGCGACGCGCAGGAGACCCGCACCCCGTGCGCCCCGCTCCGGGAACGCCTGCTGCCGGTCGGCGACGTGGCCTCGGCATACGCCGTGCAGCGCGCCATGACCCAGGACGCGGTCGCCGCCGGGCGGCGGATCGTCGGCGCGAAGATCGGCCTGACCAACCCCGCCGTGCAGCGGCAGCTCGGGGTGGACCAGCCCGACTTCGGGGTGCTGTTCGCCGACATGGCCGCCTGGGACGGCGCCGAGGTCGACGTGACCCGCATCCTGCAGCCCAAGGTCGAGGCCGAGGTGGCCTTCGTACTCGGCGGTGACCTGCCGCACCAGCAGGTCACCGTCGCCGACGTGATCCGCGCGACGGATCACCTGCTGCCCGCCATCGAGATCGTCGGCTCGCGCATCGCCGACTGGGACATCTCCATCGTCGACACCGTCGCCGACAACGCCTCCAGCGGCATGTTCGTGCTCGGCAACCGCCCGGTCCCGCTCGCCTCCGTCGACCTCCGCCTCTGCGGCATGGTCCTGGAACACGAGGGCGAGCCCGTCTCCGTCGGCGCAGGCGCCGCCTGCCTCGGCAACCCCCTGCACGCCGTCGCCTGGCTCGCCGAGACCCTGGCCGTCGCCGGCACCCCCCTGCGGGCGGGCGATGTCGTCCTGTCCGGCGCCCTGGGCCCGATGGTCCCCGTCACCCCCGGCGCCGCCTACGAGGCCCGCATCAGCGGCCTCGGCTCCGTCCGCACCCGGTTCACCCCATGAGTGCGTTGATCATGAACTTGAGGACGTGTTCGACGGCGTGTCGCTACCCCGGCGCCGTGATCACCGAAGCAGAACCCGGTGCGGGGCGGGCGAGCGGTAACGGAGGCAGCTGGTGAAGGCCGGAGTGGCGGTCATCGGGTCGGGGAACATCGGGACCGACCTGATGATCAAGGTGTTGCGGTTGAGTGAGTCGCTGCGGATGGTGGCGATGGTGGGGATCGATCCGGAGTCCGATGGGCTGGCGCGGGCTGCGCGGCTCGGGGTGGCGACCACGGCCGAGGGCGTGGACGGGCTGGTGCGGATGCCGGAGTTCGCCGAGGTGGATGTCGTGTTCGACGCGACGTCGGCGAAGGCGCACCGGTATCACGACGAGGTGCTGCGCAGGCACGGGAAGGTCGTGATCGATCTGACGCCGGCCGCGATCGGGCCGTACGTGGTGCCGACCGTGAACCTGGACGAGCACCTCGACCAGCCCAACGTGAACATGGTGACCTGCGGCGGGCAGGCGACCGTGCCGATCGTGGCGGCGGTCAGCGCGGTGACGCCGGTGGCGTACGGCGAGATCGTCGCGTCCATCGCGTCGCGCTCGGCAGGTCCCGGCACCCGGGCCAACATCGACGAGTTCACCGAGACCACGGCGCGGGCCATCGAGGTCGTCGGCGGCGCGGGACGCGGCAAGGCGATCATCGTGCTGAACCCGGCCGAGCCGCCGCTGCTGATGCGCGACACCGTGTACTGCCTCTGCCCGGACGCGGACGCCGACCGGGCCGCGATCGCGGCGAGCGTGGAGGACATGGTCAAGCAGGTGCAGGGCTACGTGCCCGGCTACCGGCTCAAGCAGCAGGTGCAGTTCGACACGGTGACCGTGCCCATGTTCGACGCGCCCGCGCTGCAGGTGTCGGTGTTCCTGGAGGTGTCGGGGGCGGGGCACTACCTGCCCGCGTACGCCGGGAACCTGGACATCATGACCTCGGCGGCGCTGCGTACCGCGGAGCGCCTGATGGAGCTGAAGAAATGACGACTCGGATCTACGTACAGGACGTGACCCTGCGCGACGGCATGCACGCCATCGGGCACCGGTACACGGTGGCGCAGGTGCGGCGGATCGCCGCGGCGCTGGACGCGGCGGGCGTGGCCGCGATCGAGGTCGCGCACGGCGACGGCCTGGCCGGTTCCAGCGTGAACTACGGCCACGGCGCGGCGACCGACGCCGAGTGGATCGCCGCGGCGGCCGAGGTGATGCCGAACGCGAAGCTGACCACGCTGCTGCTGCCCGGCATCGGCACCATCGCCGACCTCAAGGCCGCCCGCGACCTCGGCGTGACCAGCGTGCGCATCGCCACGCACTGCACCGAGGCGGACATCTCCGCCCAGCACATCGGCTGGGCGCGGGAGAACGGCATGGACGTCTCCGGCTTCCTGATGATGTCCCACATGAACTCCCCAGACGGCCTGGCGAGGCAGGCCAAGCTGATGGAGTCGTACGGCGCGCACTGCGTCTACGTCACCGACTCCGGGGGCCGGCTGCTCATGCGCGACGTCGCGGAGCGGGTCGACGCCTACCGGCAGGTGCTCGACGAGCACACCCAGGTCGGCATCCACGCCCACCACAACCTGTCCCTCGGCGTAGCCAACAGCGTGGTGGCCGTGGAGCACGGCGACCGTCCCGGCGTGCCGGTGCGCGTCGACGCCTCGCTGGCGGGCATGGGCGCGGGCGCGGGCAACGCGCCGCTGGAGGTGTTCGTGGCCACCGCCGAGCTGATGGGCTGGGAGCACGGCTGCGAGGTGTTCGCGCTGATGGACGCGGCCGACGACATCGTGCGGCCGCTGCAGGACCGGCCGGTGCAGGTGGACCGGGAGACGCTGTCGCTGGGCTACGCGGGCGTCTACTCCAGCTTCCTGCGCCACGCCGAGCGCGCCTCGGCCAAGTACGGCGTGGACGTGCGCTCGATCCTGGTCGAGCTGGGCCGCCGCCGCATGGTCGGCGGCCAGGAGGACATGATCGTCGACGTCGCGCTGGACCTGGTCCGCGACGCCGAGCAGGCAGCCGCGAGCACGGGGGAGCGGGCATGAGCATCACGGAGATGGCCGCGCTGCTGGACGACGCGGCGACCGGGGCGAAGGCGATCCCGCAGCTCACGCTGGGGCACGAGCTGGATGTGGACGGGGCCTACGCAGTGCAGGAGGCGCTGATCGCGCGCCGCCTCGACCGCGGCCAGCGCCTGGTGGGCATCAAGATGGGGCTCACCAGCCGGGCCAAGATGGCGCAGGTCGGCGTACACGAGGTGATCTGGGGCCGGCTCACCGACGCGATGCGGGTGCCCGACGGCGGGCGGCTCGCCCTCGACGGCTTCATCCACCCGCGGATCGAGCCGGAGGTCGCGTTCCTGCTGGGCGAGGACGGCATCGCCGCGGTCGCGCCCGCGCTGGAGATCATCGACTCGCGGTACGCGGACTTCCAGTTCACCCACCCCGACGTGGTCGCCGACAACACCTCCGGCGCCGCGTTCGTGCTCGGCGCCTGGCAGCCCGTCCCGGCGGGGCTGGGCAACCTGGGCGTGCTGCTGGAGGTCGACGGCAAGGTCGTCCAGGCGGGATCGACCGCCGCGATTCTCGGCGACCCGCGCCGCGCGCTGGACGAGGGCCGCGCGCTGACCGCCCGCTACGGCGTCGCGCTGGAGCCCGGCTGGATCTTCCTCGCCGGCGCCGCCACCGCCGCCGTCCCCCTCACCCGGGGCGCCCACGTCCGCGCCGTCGTCGAGGGCCTCGGCAGCACCTCGGTGGTGGCGTCATGACCTCCCACGCTCACGTCTGTGGGATGGGCCGGTGCAGTTTCGGGGAAACTGCACGCATCCACGGCTCGCAAGCTGCAGTTTCCCCGAAACTGCACAGCGCCCCCGGGCGGGCGGCGGGAAGCGAGGAGGCGGTATGAGCGGGGCGAAGACGGTCGCGGGGAAGGCGACGCCGCGCGGAAGGTTCCCGCACGTGAAGGTGGCGGGTGGGTTCGCGTTCGTGAGCGGGACGTCGAGCCGGCGGCCGGACAACACGATCGCGGGCGCGTCGGTCGACGAGATGGGCACGACCAGCCTGGACATCCGCGAGCAGACCCGCGCCGTGATCGAGAACATCGGCGACATCCTGCGCTCGGTCGGCGCGGACCTGTCCGACCTGGTCCAGGTGACCACGTACCTGGTCAACATGAACGACTTCGGCGGGTACAACGAGGTGTACGGCGAGTTCTTCGACGCCACCGGGCCGACCCGCACCACGGTCGCGGTGCACCAGCTCCCGCACCCGCACCTGCTGATCGAGATCCAAGCCGTCGCACTGCTGCCACAGAAGGAGTCGTGATGACCGAGATCACCGAGCCGGTGAGCTTCCCCGGCTGGATCGAGGAGAACCAGCACCTGCTCAAGCCGCCGGTCGGCAACAAGCAGATGTTCCCGACCGGCGACGACTTCATCGTCATGGTGGTCGGCGGGCCGAACCAGCGCACGGACTTCCACGTGGACCCGTACGAGGAGTTCTTCTACCAGATCAAGGGCACCCTGCGGATCAACCTGATGACGCCGGAGGGCCCGCGCACGATCACCGTGCCCGAGGGCCACATGTGGATGCTGCCCCGGCTCACCCCGCACTCGCCGCAGCGCGAGGCCGGCTCGATCGGCCTGGTCATGGAGCGGGTCCGCGAGGAGGGCACGCTGGAGAAGTTCCGCTGGTACTGCCCGAACTGCCACGAGATCGTGCACGAGGTCGAGCTGCAGGTGCGCGACATCGTCGCCGACCTGCCGCCGGTGTTCACCGCCTTCTACGGCGACGAGCAGGCGCGTACCTGCGGCAAGTGCGGCACCCTGCACCCGGGCAAGGGCTGATGGCGCCCGTAGTCGACGTGCACACCCACGTCGTGCCGAAGGGCTGGCCGGAGCTGTCGTCGGCGTGCGGCGGCGACGGCTGGCCCTGGCTGCGGGTGGACTCCGAGCACGAAGCAATGATCATGGTGGGGGAGAGCGAGTTCCGCCCCATCGGCGCCCAGTGCTGGGACGCGCCCACCCGGCTGGCCGACATGGCCGACGACGGGGTGGACGTGCAGGTGGTCTCGCCCACCCCGGTGTTCTTCTCGTACGAGCGACCGGCCGCACAGGCGATGAAGGTGGCCCGGATCTTCAACGACCTGGCCCTGGAGGTCTGCGCGGGCGGGGTAGACCGGCTGGTGCCGTTCTGCCAGGTGCCGCTGCAGGACCCCGACCTGGCCTGCGCCGAGCTGGACCGCTGTATGGCGAACGGGCACGCGGGCGTCGAGATCGGCAACCACGTCGGCGACCGCGACCTCGACGATGAGGGCATCATCCAGTTCCTGCAGCACTGCGCGCAGATCGGGGCGCCGGTGTTCGTGCACCCGTGGGACATGCCGAACGGGCCGCGCCTGGACCGGTGGATGGCCCGCTGGCTGACCGGCATGCCCGCCGAGACGCACCTGTCCGTGCTGTCCATGATCCTGGGCGGCGTGTTCGACCGGGTGCCGGAGACGCTGCGGCTGTGCTTCGCGCACGGCGGCGGCAGCTTCCCGTTCTGGCTGGGCCGCGCGGACAACGCCTGGCACCGGCGCGGCGACGTGGTACGCGGGCAGTCCGCGCTGCCGCCGAGCGAGTACACGCACCGGTTCTACGTGGACACGGTCGTCTTCGACCCGGCCGCCCTGCGGCTGCTGGTGGACACCATGGGCGAGGACCGCATCCTGCTGGGCAGCGACTACCCCTACCCGCTGGGCGAGCGCCCGGTCGGCGCGGTGGTGCGCAAGTCCGACTTCCTCACCGACGGCCAGCGCGACAAGCTGCTCGGCGGCAACGCACTGACCTTCCTCGGGCGGGCGGCGTGACGGAGGACCGCTCGGTGCTCTCCCGGAGCGCCCCCGCGCCCGACGCGACCGTGCGCTACGGCCCGCTGCCCGAGCAGGTGGCCGACGCCTGGCACGGCGGCGCGGGTGCGGCGGCCCGGCCGCTGGTCGTGCTGGTGCACGGCGGTTTCTGGCGGCCGGAGTACGACCGCGCGCACACCCACCCGATGGCCGCCGCGATCCGCGACGCGGGCTGGACGGTGTGCTCGATCGAGTACCGCCGCGAGCCCGGCAGGCCCGAGCACGCCGTGCGCGACGTCGCCGGCGCGCTCGCGGCCATGCCGGGCGAGGTGGACGGGCACGACGGGCGGGTGATCGTGGCCGGGCACTCGGCGGGCGGTCACCTGGCGCTGTGGGCGGCGAGCGCGGCCCCGGCGCCCCGGCAGGTGGGCACGCTCGCCCTGGCGCCGGTGGCGGACCTCCGGCTGGCCGAGCAGCTGCACCTCGACGACGGGGCGGTGCGCGACTTCCTGGGCGCCGTCGCGGCGTCCCGGGCCGACCTGGACCCGGCCCGGCTGCCCGCCCCGGCGGGCGCGACGGTGCTGCTGCACGGCCTGCTCGACGAGATCGTGCCGGTCGCGGTGGCCGAGGCGTACACCGCCGCCCACCCGGGCAGCCGGCTCGTCACGGTGCCCGGTGCGGCCCACTTCGCCGTCATCGACCCGCTGTCGGGGGCCTGGCCGGCGGTGCTCGCCGAACTCGAGCGGCTGTCGTTTCCGGCAGCAGTTTGACCACCCCTGAGCAGGTGACGGCGCTCACTCCGCTAGCGTTGAGACGGTAAGGGATCGGATTCGAGCCCGGGGGGCTTCCAGGTGTCCACGCCAGATCTACCCGATCTGTTGATCTATGCGGGCATCCCGCTCGCGGTGATCGGCATCATCTTCGCCTTGGTGTACGCGGCCGGCGGCCGCAACGCCAAGCGTTACCGTCCGGGTCGGCCGTACGAGTTCAAGCCGGTGTGGTTCCTCGCCCGGCCCGAATCGGACGGCCCCGCCGCGGCGCACGGCGCGCTCGAGGCGGCCGCCCGCGCGGAGCTGACCGCGTCCGGCGACCTGTCGCCGGTCGTGGATGTGACAGGGGGCGCAAGTGACCGCTGGTGACCAGCACGACAGCCACGACGTGGCGGTGCACGAGGTGCTCGACGGGCCGTTCACGACCCGTCAGCTGCTGCGGCTCGACGACGCGCTGCGCAAGGCCGACGAGACCACCGGCCTGACCTTCAGCGTGTACGTGGGCGACATCACCGAGCCGGTGCGCGAGGGCGCGGAGAAGCTGCACGCCCGCCTCGCCCACCCGGCGCAGTCGGTGCTGCTCGCCGTCGCGCCGGACCAGCGCCAGCTGGAGATCGTCACGGGTTCGCAGGCGCGCCGTCGGCTGTCCGACCGCGACTGCAAGCTCGCCGCGCTGTCCATGGCGGCGGCGTTCGGCGGCGGCGACCTGGCCGGCGGCCTGGTCAGCGGTCTCGCACAGCTCACCGGCCTGGCCGGCAAGCCGGCCTCCTGACGGTCTGGGCGCCGGGTTCCGGCGTCGTTTCAAGAGCAGGACATGCAAAGAGGGGCCGGACGCGATCGCGTCCGGCCCCTCTGCTCGTGCTCACGCGGAGGCGGCGTCCTTGGCGCGGGCCTTCTGGGCACGCAGCATCCGGTCGTTGCCCTCGGCCATCAGGCGGCGCAGCGAGGCCGGGTGGCCCTCCTCGGCCAGCCACGCCTGCGCGGCGGCCACGGTCTCGTCCGACACGTCGAGCGCGGGGTAGTTCAGGATCACGAACTCCTGCGCCGGCTCGCTGTCCCGGGCCGCCCACACCCCGGCCGCGTCGGCGAAGAACCGGGCCGTGTACGGCCTGGTCAGCTCGACCTGAGCGGTGTGCTGGAAGCCCTGGATGTAGGCGCGGTTGCGCCAGTTCGGCAGGGCCGCCGGGCCGGTCAGCTCGGCCCATACCGCGGCCTTGTTCTCGGCGGTCGGGATGAGGGCGTGCGCGAGCGCGGCGCCGATGTCGCCGGAGGCGGTGCGGTCGGCGTCGTGCTCGGCCTGGATCGCCGCGGGCTCCAGCGCGCCCATGGCGACCAGCGCCTGCACGAGCTGCCAGCGCAGCTCGCCCGCGATGGTGATGCCCTCGGGCACGCCGTCGCCGTCGAGCCAGCCGCGCAGCACGGCCAGGTCGGTGGCGGAGCGGGCCGCGTTGATGAAGGCGCGGGTCCAGGCGAGCTGGAACCCGCTGCCGGGCTCGGCGACGGCGAGCGCCGCGTGGGCGGTGTCGGCCAGGCGGCCCCAGCCGGTGGGGGCCCAGGCCGGGTCGGCGTACACGCTGAGGACGGTCTGGACCTGGCGCAGGGTGGCGGTGACCAGGTTGATGTCGCGCTCGCCGGGCAGGGCGCCGGTGACCAGGGCGGTGTAGTCGCGGGCGGCCATCTCGGCGTCGCGCACCATGTCCCAGGCGGCGGCCCAGCACAGCGCGCGGGCCAGGGAGGAGTCGAAGCCGCTGAGGTTGTCGACCACGACGGCCAGCGAGCGGTCGTCCAGCCGCAGCTTGGCGTAGGTGAGGTCCTCGTCGTTGAGCAGCAGCACGTCCGCGGCGCGTACGCCGGCGAGCTGCCCGATCTCCGTCTCGGCCCCGGCCACGTCGGTCTCGATCCGGTCGCGGCGCACCAGGCTGCCGTCGACCAGGTCGTAGAGGCCGATGGCGAGGCGGTGCGGGCGCAGCGTCGGGTGGCTGGCGGGGGCCTCCTGCTGCACGGCGACGCGCTGGTAGGCGCCGTCCGGGCCGATCTCGACGACCGGGCGCAGCGTGTTGACCTGAGCGGTCTCCAGCCAGGCGGCGGCGAAGGGGCGCAGCTCGCGGCCGGAGGACTCCTCCAGCGCGGACAGCAGGTCGCCGAAGGTGGCGTTGCCCCAGGCGTGCTGCTTGAAGTAGCTGCGCAGGCCGGCCACGAAGGCCTCGATGCCGACGTACGCGACGAGCTGCTTGATCACGCTGGCGCCCTTGGCGTACGTGATGCCGTCGAAGTTGACCTCGACCGCCGACACGTCGGGCATGTCGCAGTACACCGGGTGGGTGCTGGAGAGCTGGTCCTGGCTGTAGCCCCAGTTCTTGCGCAGCGACAGGAACGTGGTCCAGGCGTCGGAGAAGCGGGTGGCCTCGGCGTTGCACCAGTGCGACGCCCACTCGGCGAACGACTCGTTCAGCCACAGGTCGTCCCACCAGCGCATGGTGACCAGGTCGCCGAACCACATGTGGGCCAGCTCGTGCAGGATCGTGTTGGCGCGCTGCTCGCGCTCGAAGTCGGTGACCTCGGAGCGGAAGATGTACGACGCGTCGGCGTGGGTCACGCAGCCGAAGTTCTCCATCGCGCCCGCGTTGAACTCGGGCACCCACAGCTGGTCGTACTTGGGCAGCGGGTAGCGCACGCCGAACTGGGCCTGGAAGAAGTCGAAGCCCTGCGTGGTGATCTCGAACAGCTCGTCGGCCTCCAGGTGCTCGGCCATCGAGGCCCGGCAGAACACGCCCAGGTCGATGCCGTCGTGCGTGGTGCGGACCTCGTGGTACGGCCCGGCGCACAGCGCGGTGACGTAGGTGGACATGCGCGCCGACTGCGCGAAGTGGACCGTCTTGCCGTAGCCCTCGGTGGTGGTCTGCTCGACCGGGGCGTTGGAGACGACCTTCCAGTGCTTGGGGACGGTCGCGTGCCAGGTGTAGACGGACTTCAGGTCCGGCTGGTCGAAGCAGGCGAAGACCTTCTGCGCGTCCGCGGTCTCGAACTGGCTGTAGAGGTAGACCTCCTTGTCCGCCGGGTCGACCGCGCGGTGCAGGCCCTGCCCCTGCTGGGAGAACGGGAAGTCCGCCTCGACCACCAGCGTGTTCTGCTCCGCGAGCCCGGTCAGCACCAGGCCCTTGTCGGCGGCCCAGGCGCTGGTGTCCACGGCCTGGCCGTTGAGCTCGGCGCGCAGGATCTTGCCGGCCGCGACCTCGATGAACGTGCTCGCACCGGGCTCGGTGGCGGTGAAGCTGACGGTGGTCACGCTCCGGAAGGTGCCGTCGCCGGGGTTGCCGGCTCCGTCGGTCAGGTCCAGCGAGATGTCGTAAGAGTTGACCTCGAGCAGCCGGGCTCTGTCGGTGGCCTCGGCCTGGGTGAGATTGCGCGTACCGGTCACGGCGTCTTTACTCCTGTCGGGCTGCGGTGCTGAGCAGCGGGGAGGGCAGTATCGCTGCCCAGGGCAGTCTTCCATTGCGGCACCCTCGCGGGCGCGAAGTAACTGTTTCACATTGTCGCCCGCCGCGCGTGGGGAAGGTCACGCGCGCGGGTGAGAGCAGCGCGTCATGATTTCACCCATGACCGCTGTAGTTGAAAATTCCACCATCGGTATGTGGTTCGACCCGCTCTGCCCCTGGGCGTGGATGACCTCGCGCTGGCTGCTGGAGGTCGAGAAGGTCCGCCCGGTGACCGTCGAGTTCCACGTGATGAGCCTGTCCGTGCTGAACTCCGGCCGTGACCTGCCCGAGCAGTACGTCGCCCTGATGGAGAAGGGCTGGGGCCCGGTGCGCGTGTGCGTCGCCGCCGCGCAGCAGTACGGCGAGCAGGTGCTGCGTGACCTGTACACGGCGTACGGCACCCGGATCCACCTGAACAAGCAGGAGCTGGGGCCGGAGCTGGACGCCGCCGCGCTGGCCGACGTGGGCCTCGACCCGGCGCTGGCCGCCGCCGCCACCTCGACCCAGTACGACGAGGCGCTGACCGCCAGCCACAACGCGGGCATGAAGCCGGTCGGCACCGACGTGGGCACCCCCGTCATCCACGCCCCCGGCCCGGAGGGCAGGACCATCGCCTTCTTCGGCCCGGTGGTCACCCCGGCCCCCAAGGGCGAGGACGCCGGCCGCCTCTACGACGGCGTGCTGCTGGTGGCGGGCACCCCCGGCTTCTACGAGCTGAAGCGCACCCGGGACCTCGGCCCCATCTTCGAGTGAACGGCTGCACTTTCGGGGAAACCGCGTCTAAGCCGACCGGGATTCGTGCAGTTTCCCCGAAAGTGACACCGCGGCGTGAGGCATGCGTCCGGGAGGCGGCTGGGTCGTTGGTGAAGTGGGACACAGTGCTTCACCGATGAGTCGGGAGAGAGACATGGCGGATGTCGTCGCGGATCCGTGGCGGCTGGTCGCACCGGCGCAGGCCGTCGCGGACAGCCTGGGCACCTCGTACGTCAGCGTGGAGGAGAGCCGCTGGGCGACGTGGCAGCCGAACCTGCCCGCCGAGGTCACGGCCTTTCTCGCAGAGCCGGTCGTGGTGGGCGCGTCGCCCGCGGGCTTCCTGGTGGGCGGCCGGCTCTGACCTTCCGCCCGCGGCGACCCCCGAGGCAGGGGCAGGTTCTCCGGGGCGCGCCGCGCGGGGCCTCGCCGTCCCAGCCGGTGGACGGCGGTAGCGTGAGCAGGCGTGACAGTCGTACACCCGATTCACACGGCCTGGCTGACCACCGGGGCCACCGGCGCGCAGAACTACGACGAGTTCGCCGACGACGCCGAGATCACCGAGATCATCGCCGCCAACCCGCGTAGCGCGCTCGCCGTCGAGATGCCGCACCGGGCGCCGGACAGCCTGGGCAGCTCCTTCACGGACAGCCTGCCCGCCGCGGTGGCGCGGCTGACCGAGGCCAAGGACGCCGGGGCATACCGCGCCGCGCAGGACGTGGTGGTGCTCTACGCCATCACCGCGCCCGACGGCGCCACCGCGTACGGCCTGTGGAGCATGGTCGACACCGACCAGATCTCCACCAGCGCCGACGAGCCCGGCCTGGTCATCCGCAACGAGGACGTGTTCCTCGAGAAGGTGCGCGAGCGGGTGGCCCTGGCCCAGGCGCTCGGTCACCTGCTGTCGCCGGTGCTGCTGCTGCAGACCGGCCGCGGCGACGAGCTGCACGCGGCGCTGGCCGAGGCGGTCGCCCAGGCGGGCGAGCCGGCCGCGACCGACGTGGACCCGTCGGGGCGTACCCACGCGATCTGGCCGCTGCCGGCGGGGCCGCAGGCCGACGCGCTGCGGGCGCTCGCGGGCGGCGGCGACCTGGTGGTGGCCGACGGCAACCACCGCAGCCTGGCCGCGCAGACCGGCGGCTACGAGCGTTTCCTGGCCGTGGTGACCACCCCGGCGTCGGTGGCGATCCAGCCCTACAACCGCCTGGTGCACAAGCTCGACGTCACCGTCGAGGAGCTGCTGGCCCGGCTGGAGAAGGCCGGCGCCACGGTCGGCGAGGGCACCGCGGAGGTGCCCGCCACGGGCGGCACGATCCACCTGTACGCGGGCGGCCGCGCCTACGCGGTCACCCTGCCCCGGGACCCGGCCGGCTCGGTGGTGGACAACATCGACCACGCGCTGGTGGAGCGGGTGCTGTTCGGCGAGGCGCTGGACCTGGAGCCCGGCGACAAGCGGATCACCTACGTCGGCGGCGACTACCCGGCCTCCTGGCTGACCGGTGAGGTCGACGCCGGGCGGGCCGCGCTGGCCGTGCTGATCGCCCCGGTGACCGTGGACGACTTCGTCGAGGTCAACCTGGCCCGGCAGAAGATGCCGCGCAAGAGCACCTGGTTCACCCCCAAGGCCCGCGCCGGCCTGGTCGTGGCCCAGCTGCCCTGATGTCGCCGCCACGTGCCCGGGTCCCGCGCGGGTCCGGGCACGCGGCTGGCAGACTTTGACCATGCGCGTATATCTTGCGGCGGACCACGCCGGATTCGAGCTGAAGGCCCACCTGCTCACGGAACTGCAGGCCAAGGGGTATGACGTGGTCGACGTCGGCGCGCACGCCTACGACGCCGAGGACGACTACCCGTCGTTCTGCCTGCACGCGGGGCACCGCGTGGTCACCGACCCGGGCAGCCTGGGCGTGGTGATCGGCGGGTCCGGCAACGGCGAGCAGATCGCCGCGAACAAGGTGCCGGGCGTGCGGGCCGCGCTGGCCTGGAACATCGACACGGCCACCCTGTGCCGCCAGCACAACGACGCCAACGTGGTGGGCATCGGCGCGCGCCAGCACTCGCTGGAGGAGGCCACCGCGATCGTGGAGGCGTTCCTGAGCACGCCGTTCTCGCAGGCGGACCGGCACTCCCGGCGGATCGAGCAGGTCGCCCTGTTCGAGAAGACGGGCGAGCTGCCGCCGCTGCCGAACTGACGGCTTTCCGACTGACCTCGCGGGCTCAGCGCAGCGGGTCGCGCGGCACCCAGCCGCGGCGGACGATCTCCAGCTCGGCCTCGGCGCGGGCCAGGTCGTCGGCCGTGGGCCGGGCGGCGTCGCGCGCCCGCAGCGCCGCGGACAGGCTGATCTGCGACGCGCCGGGCCCGATCAGGCCGCGCAGGCCGCGTTCGAGGTCGTGGTCGTCATCGTCGTCGGAGCGACCACGGTGCCGCCGGCGCTCGTACTCCTGCATCCCGCCAGGCTAGCCGAGTGCGCGCGGGCGCCGGAATACTCGGCTGGCGGTGTCGTGCGAGCCGACTAGCATGGCGGCGTGACTGAGGGGACCGATCCGACACACGAACTGCGCCTGGACCGTACGCAGGAGATCCCGACCGAGGCGCTGCACCCGCAGCAGAACACGCCCGGTCAGAAAGACTTCAGGACGGGCGTGGCCGCGGTGCCGGCCCAGCGTCAGGTGGAGCAGACCGTCTCCTTCGAGCCGACGCTGGCGCCCGGCCAGATCGTCACGTCCGGCCAGCTCAAGCGGCCGGACGTGCCGCTGAACGTGCGCCTGCGCCAGCTGAAGGCGGGCGGCCGCTGGAGCGTGGCCGGCGCGATCTTCCTGCTGGTCAGCTGGGGCCTGTGGGCGGCCTCGGCGGGCGGCGACGGCGACCACGGCACCGCTACGCTGGCGCTGTTCCTGGTGCTGGTGGTGGCGGTGGGCCTGTTCGCGCTGAGCCGCCTGGTCGGCGGCGTGGTGCTGGAGAAGATCATGGGCCGGACCCGGCGCAGCGCCTGGCTGTCGCACGCGTTCATCGGCCTGTTCCTGGTCGCCGCCGGCGTGTCCTACCTGAGCAGCATCGACTGGGTCGTGGACGCCTGGAACTTCCTGCGCGGCGTGCGCTGAGCCCCTGCCGTAGACCTGACCTTTCCGAAGATCGCCGTTCCCGGGCCGGGGACGGCGATCTTCGCGTTTCCCGGCCGCGCTTCGCGGGCATGAAATAGGGTCAAATGCCGCAAGGCTGGCTCGGGAGCGCGGGGAGGTACGGGTGCGGGTGCGTCAGCCGCTGACCGCCGCGAGCGCCGTCATGGCGCTCGGTATCTGGCTCACCGTGATGTCCGTCGTGCTGCGTGATCCGGGCACCGGCGACACCGGCGCCGTGCCCAGGCCACCGCGCGCGGCCGCCCCGGCCCGCCACGCTCCGACCTGGCCGACCGAGCCCTCCGGCTCGCCGACCGAGGTGGGCCGGACGCCGGTGGGCCCGGCGCCGACCATGGTGGGCCGCACGCCCGCCCCGACCACCCTCGCGCCTTACACCGGCACCTGGCGGGCGCACGGTTCCGAGCTGACCATCGGGCCGGACGGCGCCACCGAGATCCTCCGGCTGGGGCCGTGCCGGGGCCTGTCCGCCGGGATCGACTGCGTCGCTACCGCCACGCTGCGCGCCGACCTCAGCAAGGGCGAGCCGGAGCTGGTCTACACCGGTTTCCGGTACACCGACGGCAGCGGGGCGGTGGTGGTGCCGGACAGCCTGGAGGGGCTGCCCGTCGCGGGGGACGGCTACCGGCTGCGCGTGTTCGCACCCGGCGTCATCGAGCTGGTCCCGCTCACCCCGCACCTGCGCCAGATCATGGGCACGCCGTACCGCTGCGCCGCAGGCGCGAACGAGTACGCCCACCAGCGGCTGTGCAACGCCTGACCGGGCAGGGCGGGAGGGTCAGGGCGCGAAGGTCACCACGACGCCGGGGTCGCCGAGCGAGCTGACCCCGAACGTGTCGTCGGGGCGGCCGTCGGTGTCCAGGACCACCGCGATCAGCCGGCAGGGGAAGAACTCGTCCCGGCAGTCAGTGAGGTCGGCCAGGTAGCGGTACACCGGCACCTTCACCCGGAAGGTGTCGTTGTGGCGCAGGGGCACCGACACCAGCGGCAGCTGCCCGCTGCAGCCGCTGCCCTGGACCAGCTGGTAGCAGCGCGCCTGCACGATGGTGACGTAGCGGCCCTGGGAGCCCTTCGCCGAGCCGGTGACGATCACCTGCTGCCCGTCGGTCAGCCCGGTGGCCTGCGAGAGCGCGATGGTCGCCGGGGCCCCGACGAAGTAGAGCAGGCTGCTCGGCACCGAGCGCAGCTCACCGGTCAGCGGGTCGGTCCACTCCAGGTAGTAGCGGCAGATGTCGGCGCGGCAGTACACGGGCACCGGGTCGCCGTACTCCAGGCTGCGGTAGACCAGCGGGAACGGGTAGAACGAGTCGTTGTACGTGCCCGCCTCGCCGGTGCTTCCCGTACGCAGCACCGGGCAGCCGAGGACGTCGCCGTCCACCTCGGACGACGGCTGGTCGCACTGCACGACGCGGACGAGGGTGTTCGGCGGCAGGCCGCTGCCCTTGACGATGACGTACGTGTAGGCGTCCAGGCCGCGGGACGGGTGGGCGGAGGCGGTGGGCGCGACGGCGGCCCGCGCGGCGGGCACGGCGGGCGCGGCGGCGGCCGGTTCGAGACCGACGGCGGTGGCGGTGGCGGCCAGCACGGCGGCACACAGGACGGCGCGGAGTTTCATCAGGAATCCCTTCGCTGACGGTGACCTTCCCGACGCAGTCTGTGCTATCTGGCGGCACGCGGAAAGCAACTGTCCGACAACGACGGACGCCAACCGTTCCGACAGGTCAGCGGTGACGTGCACGGACGGCGCTGAGCGAGGCCCGGGCCAGCGCCGTCTCCGGGTGCCGCGGGCCGAGCACGAGCCGCCGCGCGGCCAGCACCTCGGCCAGCTCCGCCTCCGCCGCGGCGTACGCGCCGAGGTCGACCAGCAGCAGCCCGATCCGGTGCCGGGTGACCAGCACCGCCGGATGCCGGTCGCCGAGCAGCCGGCGCCGCTGCGCCAGCAGCTCGCGGGCCTCGGCCAGGGCCTGTTCGCGCTCGCCCAGGTCGTGCCGCACCTCGATCAGCGCCTGGCGGCTGAGCAGGGTGCGCGGATGCTCGGGCCCGAGCACCCGCAGGTAGTCGTCCACCAGCGCGCGCAGCGCCGCCCGCGCGCCGGCCAGATCGTCCCGGTCGTGCGCGAGGCGCGCGAGGTGGTAGCGGGTGACCAGCGTCGCCGGGTGCTCCGCGCCGAGCAGCCGGGTGCGGGCCGCCAGCACCGACGCCAGCTCGCGGCCCGCCTGCTCGTGGCGGCCCAGCGCGCGCAGCGCGTCGGCGGCGTTGTTGCGGCTGGTCAGGGTGTCCGGGTGGTCCTCGCCGAGCACGGCCCGCCGCGCGTCCAGCGTCTTGCGGAACAGCCGCCAGGCGGCGTCGAGCTGCCCGGCGTCGCGCAGCGCCCGGCCCAGGTAGTGCTGGGTGGTGAGGGTGTCGGGGTGCGCCGGGCCGAGCGTCTGCGAGCGCGCCCGCAGCACCGTGCGCAGGCCGCGGCTCGCGTCGCCGAGCCGCCCCAGGTCGTACCAGACCCGGCTGAGGTCGTGCTGCACCTCCAGCACCCGGGGGTCGTGCTCGCCGAGCGCGGCGACGCCCAGGCGCACCAGCCGGGCGTACGCGGCCTCGGCGCGGGCGGGCTGCCCGGAGGCGCGCAGGTAGCGGGCGGCGAGCGTGGCGGCGGTCAGCACGCCTGGCGGCACCGCGCGCGGGCTGATGCCGAAGCCGAGCACCAGGTCCAGCGGGCTGAAGGTGTGGTCGACCAGCGACCGCCACTGCTCCCAGGTGGCCGGGTCGCGCGGGTCGAGTTCGGTGGCCGCGCCCACCACCAGCTCGGTGACCAGGGCGAGATGCTCGCCGATCCGGTCCCGCACGTCCGGCGCGCGCCGGGACATGTCCCGGACGAGCTGGTGCACCACGACGACGTCGGTCGTGCCGGGGCCGGCGGGCTCGACGATGCCGAGGCCGGCCAGCGCCCGCAGCGTCTCCCAGACCTCACGCCCCGACACCGGCCCGAACAGCGGGGACAGCGCCAGCGTGGCGGGGCGCAGCAGCAGCCCGCACGGCACGGGCGCCGGGCCAAGGCAGGACAGCACGCGCAGCAGCGGCCGGGCGGTCGGCTGGCCGCGTCCGGCCAGCAGGTCCAGCGACAGCTCCCAGGTGCGGCCCACCGCGTCCCCGGCCGGGCCGTCGCCGGGCGGCCCGGTGCGGGCCAGCACCTCGGCATGGCGGCCCTCGTCCAGCGCGCGGTCGTAGTCGGTGAAGGTGCGCGCGGCCCGCGGCCCGGCGAACGCGGCGGGGATCGCGGCCACCTCGGCGACGTGCCGCCCGGCCAGGCACAGCGCCAGCGGCAGCCCGCCCAGCCGTGCGGCGAGGTCCCGGGCCTGCTCGTCCGTGCCCGCTCCCGGCCCGGCGAGATCCATGAGCACCCGGGCCGCGTCGGCGGCGTCCAGCGGCCGTACGGGGATCAGCTCCAGCCACGGGGGCAGCGGATCGCCCCAGGTGCCCACACTGCCGTCCCGGGTGGTGACCAGCACCAGGCCCCGTCCGGTGCGGACGGAACGCATCCAGCCGTTGCCGTCGCTCACCGCCGCGCCGGGCAGGGCCAGTGTCCCGGGCGGGTCGTCGGCGTTGTCGAGGACCAGCAGCCACGGTCCCGGGTACGCCTCCAGCAGCCGCCATACGAGATCGGGCGGGCTGCCCGCCTTGATCTGGTCCGGGTCGGCGCCCAGCTCGGCGGACAGCGCCTGCATGCCGGCCATGACGGTGTCCGGGTCCTGTCCGGACACCCACCAGGCCGGGATGCCGCGTTCGGCCGCCATCCGGGCGGCGAGCAGCGCGACGGTGCTCTTCCCGGAGCCGCCGAGCCCGCACAGGACCAGCACGTCGGCGGCGAGGGCGGCCCGCTGCCCGGCGAGCGCGTCGAGGTCGCGGCGCAGCCGCTCGGTCACCTCCTGGCGGCCGCGCACCTCGGGCCCCCGGGTGAGCCGGTCCACCGGCGGCCTGGTCGAGACGAGCACGCGGCGCCCGTCGGGCCGGGCCGGGGCGGTGTCCGGCGGCACCGGGACGGGCGGCCCGGCCGGAGACGTGGGGGAGGTCTGGTCGCCGCCGGCCCGGCGGGCCCGTCGCAGCGCCTGCCACCACAGGTTCACCTGCCCCTGATCGGTCACGCCGCAGGCGGCCAGGATCCGGGGGAGCTGGTCGGCCGGGCGCAGCGCGGGCAGGTGCTTGCCGCTGAGGTAGCCGCCGATGGTGCTGGCCGGGGCGCCGACGGCCGCGGCGATCTCGCGTACGGTCACCCCGGCGCGGTCCTTGGCGAGGGTCAGCTCGCGGGCGAAGTCGGTCTTGGTGGCGATACGCCGGGGCTCGGGCCGGTCGGGCGGCAGGGGCGGATCGCTGGTCACTGCGCTGCGCCCTCCGTCGTCGGCCGTCTCTGCCAGCCAACTCCGCGGCGCGGCGGCAGTCAATGTCGCCTTCCGGGCAGCGGGGGAGGCTCGCGCGCGCCTCCCGCCGCGTTCCGGGTCTGCTCGATCCCGGCGACGCCCGTCGCGCGGGCACGTCAGCAGGAAGCGCGGAACATCGAGAACACCTTGCCGAGCAGCCAGCCCCAGCCCGAGACGCAATGCGACTCCATGGTGGTCACCTCCCTTCTCCCAGGCGTGCCACCGGGCCGTGCGCCCGGCCGGTGGTACGCGGTCAGCACACCGCCGCGGGGTGTCCCCGGGCCGGAAACGCGGCCACTCCGGACAGTCCCGGACGCGGTCCGGGCAGGCGACGGGGGTGCGCGGTTCAGCCGTGCGGGGAGGTCCGCCCTGCCGGAGGATTGCCTATAGTGGACGAGACATTCACGGTGGTGAGCGGAGCGCCGGAGGCGCCGGATGGGGAGACCAGCCGTGCCGATCGAGAGCGCCGCGCTGGCGAAGGAGCTGGCCCTGCTGTGCAAGGGGCGGGCGATGCTGCATCCCGTGCTGCGCGAGCGGCTCGGCCCGCAGGCGCGGGCCGCGTTCGGCATCGAGGACGCCGACCAGCCGCCAGCCGTGCGCAGCAAGGTGCGGTCGTGCGTACGCCGCCTGCTGCACGACGAGGAGCTGCAGAAGGCGGCGCTCGCGGCGCTGGCCCTGCTGCCCCGGGCGGATCAGGGCCTGCTGAAGGATCGCGAGACCGCGTTCGCCCGCATGCGCAGCTTCGAGGCCCGCACCGCCCGCCGCCGGATGCGCCGGGCCATCCGTGAGCTGGTGGACGCGCTCGCCGAGGAGCACCACGGCCGGTCGGCCCCCGGCGTCCGCTGCGACGACGACGGCATCGTGGTGCGCACCTTCCACGCCCGCATGCGGCTGGACGCGGCCCAGCCGCGACTGTACGAGCGGCGCACGGTGGAGGTGACCGTCGACCGGCTCGACCGGATCGCGGTCCGGCTGACCGTGCCGCAGCCCGAGCCGGACGCCGCCGAGAGCGATGTCGAGATCTGCGGCGGGTTCGGCGGGGAGGTCGGGGAGCTGCGGCGCACCTCGCCGGTGGACTTCGAGTGGACCCTCCGGCTGCCGCGTACGCTGCGGCTGGGCGACACGCATGAGTACGGGGTGGACTTCACCATCCCGCCGGGCCGCCGGATGCGGCCGCACTACGTGTTCCAGCCGCTGGTGCCGTGCGAGCGGTTCGAGCTGGAGGTCCGGTTCGACCCGGCCCGGCTGCCGGAGCACGTCTGGCTGATCGACGGGCTGATGCTGCGGGCGCTCGACCATCAGCAGGCGCAACCAGAGCGGCTGGTGCCGGACGGCCGGGGTGCAGTGCAGCGGACGTTCACCAACCTGCGCCAGGGCATGGTGTACGGGGTGCGCTGGGCGCCGGCCGCCTCCTGACGGCGCTGTCCGTCAGGGGTCCGGTACGGCTCGTGCCGTTGACGAGCATCGATAGCCCACATTGGCCATTATGTTGGCCATTCCCGCAGCTGTTGTGGGCGCAGACTTGGCCACGATCGAGTGGAGATCGGTGGTCGAGGGGGCTCCAGATGATCGGACATCGTGCGACGCCGTCCGGCGTGACGCCCGGCGATCGGGCCATGCCCCGGCCACCCGTTCCCGTCCGCTCTGACCACATAGGCAGGGCGACCGACCGCTTAGGCACGGAAACGGACTCTTCGATTCCGAAGTGGCTTGCCTGACCGGGCATAAACAACGCTGGGTCTGTACTCGATTACCGTCCGTGGGCTAGCTTCTGCACAGCTTGGTCGATTTCGATCACGTCGGCTCCGGACAAGCCCGTACACGCCGGTGACGGCGCCCCCTCCCCTGAACGTGCCATCTTCTTCCGCAAGCCTCCTGCTGGGAGAGAGGAGAACCCTGACGTGGTGGATGTCGATCCGACCGGCGGCTCGGCCGCGGTGGCCGAGCTGCGCTTCCTGGCGAGCCAGGGCCGGCTGGCCGCGACCGCGCGCACCGCGACGCCCCGGGAGCGGACGGCGCTCACCGGTGCCGCGTTCACGCTGGCCTGGCCCGTCGTGTTCCACCGGCTCACCCGGATGAACGAGCAGCGCCGCGGCCACTGGACGTGTGCCATCGCGGTGAACCGGCTCGCCGACGCCTGCCTGGACCGCTTCTACGACGACGTCGAGGCGGTGGTGGAGGACCTGCTGGCCCACGCCACCATGAAGATCCACAACGCCGAGGGCTGGATCAGCGGGCGGCTGCGCGCGGTCACCATCGACGCGCACCGCCGCCGCCGCGGGGCCCGCGGCGCGCAGCAGCGGCCCCGGCTGCCCCGGTGGCTCGCCGACGGCCTCGGCCACGACCCGTGGCTCACCGTGCTCGCCGTCGAGATCCTGGTCTGGGTCGGGGTGCCCGGCACCGCCGGTGGCCTGCTCTGGCCGCTGGACAGCTGGGCCCAGCGCCGCGTCGCGGTCACCGGCGACGTGGCCGGCAGCGACGTGCGGACCGTGCAGCGCGACGTCGACCGCGTGCTCGCCGTGATGCGCACCAAGGAGCGCTGGTACGCCGACTACGTGGAGCGGCCGCTCGGGGCCAAGACCCCGCCGACGGCGCCTGCCTTCGTGGACCGGAACGCGGCCGTGGTCGAGCCGCCCGCCCTGCTGCTGACCGAGCCGCACGAGCTGGCCGACGGCCGGCTGGCGGAGCTCGCCGCGCTCGCGCTGATCGCGCTGCGGCAGGCCGACCCGTGCGACGACGCCGCGATCGAGCGGATCATCACGAAGGTGTTCGGCCGGGTCGACACGGCCGGGGCGATGGCTTGCGCGCCGCATACGGCCGACGGGCTCGACGCGCTCGTGGACGACGGGGCTGAGCTACGCCGCATCGTCGCCGCGGTCCGCGCCGTCCTCGCCGGCGGCTGACGCCGCGGCGATCTCCGCGCGCAACAGGGCGGCCCGGGAGTCGACGTATGCGGCCAGCGACCCCGGGTCCGTGCCGCGGGCGAGCGCGTCCGCGGCCGCCTTGCCGATCTCACTCTCCAGCAGGGCCAGCAGGCGCTGCCGCGTCACGTCGTCAGCGCCGCCGACGGGCGAGGTGTCGCCGGTCGCGCGAGCGCCGGCCGGATCACTCAGTGACATGACGCGCCGCCGTTCGGTCCGCGGGTGACGATCTTCACGAGCGAGGTCCACCAGTCCCCGGCCGCGCGTGGGGCGCGTACCGCGTCCCGGTGGTGCACGCCCAGCGCGAGGTGCTCGGCGATGCCGTCCAAGGCCGCCGCGCCGCGGTGGGCACGGCGGTCCGGCGTACCCAGCCGGGTGAGGGTGAAGGACTCGGGATTGATCCTGTCCTCCGACGCGATCAGCATGAGCCAGTCTTGCACCAGGGGGCAAGGCCCGCCCAGCCGGTCCTCGGGGATGCGCAGTTCGAACGGATGCCCCTCGCCCGCCGCCGCCGAGGCGCCCGCGTCCAGGTAGCCGCCCGGGAACATCCCGGCGTCGATCGCGAACCGGTCGGTCAGGTTCAGCAGGACGCAGTGCAGCGGTCGCGGCGCCGCGCTGTCCAGCCGCAGGAACACCTGCGGCGGCGCGCCCCCGGGGGTGTACGCCAGCTCGATGACGCCGTTCCGGCCCACCGGCAGCCCGGCGCGGTCGCGGGGCGCGCGGACGTCGCCGGGCTCCGCCGGGATGACCCGCAGGCGCACCAGGTCCGCCAGCCCCGAGCCGGGATTGCTGATGCCGCGTATCTGCCGCCAGCGTGCGATGTGCTCGAGCCGCCGCACGACCTCGCCGGGCGACGGGCGCTCCGGCCCCGCCGACGCCGTGGTCAGCATGGCCCCGTCGGCGCTGCGGATCGCCGGGACACCGTGCCGGGGCAGCGCCACCACCAGCTCCGCCGCCTCCCCGGCCGCGTCCCGCGGCACCAGCCGCAGGTACGGCGAGGGGACACCGCCGGGCCCGGCGGCCGCGATCGCCGCCCGGATCTCCGCCGCGGCCGGCTCGTCGTCCCCGTCGTCCCCGCCCACCGTCACCGGCGTGGGCGGCGTCGCCACCGCGGACAGCACCACCGGATACACGGTGCCCGGCGCGGGCGTCCAGCCGAGCGGCTCGACCTCGCAACGCGCCGGGCTCACCGCGATCACCCGCGCCTCCAGCGGCGGCCGCGACCCGTGCACGGCCACCCGCGCCGACCCGTCAGCGGGCATGCCGTGCACGGAGCCGACGTCGACGATCCACTGCCCGGACACCTCCCGCATCGCCATGTCGGCGACCGGCGGGCGCACCTGCCCGCCGAGGAACGGCTGGTCGACGATCGGCTCGGTGGCCGGATACAGCCCCGGGGTCTGGTTCTTGATCCTGTTCTCCACGAACGACAGCACCGCGGGCACCAGCTCCCGGTAGGTGCGGGGAGCCTTGGCCCGCCGCAGCTCGGCCAGCAGGCCCATGCTGAACACGCCCCGCTGCGCGCCGTCCGGGCCTCGGCACTCGAACGCCTGCTGCCCGTCCAGGCAGGCGCTGAGCAGCACGTGGTCCGGCGCCGCGGGCGGACCGCCGTCCGTGAGCAGCTCCAGCACCCCGGGCAGCATCGCCGCCGGCTCTGGTGCCACCGCCGGGGAGGGCGTGTGCCGGGCCCGCGTCGAGAGCGGGGTGCGCGTGCCGCCGCCCGCATGGCAGCAGTCGAGCACCACGGCCACGTGCGGCCCACGCGCGGCGACCTCCTTGATCAGCAGGGCCAGCTCCTTGTCGTACAGGTCGGCCCCGCCCGGCTCCCGGCTGTCCACGCACACCAGCGTCTGCATGGTCGTCCCGCTGCTCTCCCGGTGCCAGCCCGCGGCCGGCACCGGCGCGGTCGAGCCGTGCCCGGAGTACCAGAACAGCGCGCTGTCGCCCGGCCCCGCCTGACCCAGGTGCTCCCGGAACACGTCCACCACCGCGGTCTTCGTCGCCTCGCCGTCGACCAGGACCCGGACGTCACCCTCCGGGGTGCCCGCGTCCAGGAGGTGACGCTGCGCCGCCGCCACGTCGTTCACGCAGCCGAACAGTTCGGGGACCGGATCCGGGTAGGCGTCGATCCCCACGAGTAAGGCGTACACACGGTCCATGGGTTCTCCCTGCCGATCCGGGTATCGCATCCGACTCCCTCTGACGGACAGCCGGGACGGCCCATCCCGCGCCGACCGGAAAGCGGGGCCGTATCAGCGGTTCGGGCCAGGTCCGTGTCACGTCCGCCGGGCGAGCAGAACCAGCCGGACCAGCCGGGCGCGGAACGTCTCCACGACCGTGTACCCGTCCCGCACCGGCCCGGCCTTCTCCGGCGGCAGCCCGGCGAGAGGATCATCCGTCCCCGCCACCACGATCAGCCAGATCCGGGGCGGCTCGCCCAGGCACGCCTGCCCGCACTCGGCTGCCGCGTACGTGCCGCGCGACTCGGGCAGCGCGAGGAACGCGTCCCGGGGCGCAGGCGCCCCGCGCAGGTGATACCGCAGCGACAGGCGTTCGTTCCACGACGAGCCGCCGAACACGATCGCGTCGCCGGGCTCCTGCCGGGCCGCCACCACCTCGGCGAGCGCCCGCAGATCGGGCTGCCACGCCGGATCCGCCCGCGCGTCCCGGTGACCGGGCAGCGCGAGCGCGGCCAGCAGCGCCAGCCCGGCCGTGCCCACGACCCGCGCGGTTCCCGGCGACCGCCGCCGGGTGGTGGCGCCGTGCAGGTCGGCCAGGGTGACCGCGGCGAGCACCGCCCAGGCGGGCAGCACGTAGAGCAGGTAGCGGTGGACGAACAGGTCCTGCACCGGGCGCAGCGCGTACAGCAGCAGGATCGGGGCCCACGACCAGACCGCCAGCAGCCACACCGCGTCCGGCTCGGTGCGCCGGCGCCGCACGATCGCGGCGACCACCGCCGCGACGACGAACAGCGGCAGCAGGTAGGAGAACAGCAGCTCGCCGAGCACGCTGAACAGCGCCCACCAGGCGGTGTCGATCCAGCTCACCTGGCCGGTCTGACCCCGGGCCGCCCACAGCGACGCCAGGGCGGGCGCGGCCGCCACCGCTCCCGCGGGCAGGAACGCCCGGGCCCGGCCGCGCCGCCAGGCCCACGCGGCGTGCGCCGGCAGGAACGGCAGCGCCAGCGGGTGCAGCGCCGTGGTCAGCGCGCCGGTGGCGGCGTAGGCCGTCCAGCGAGCGCGCCCTGGGTGCTCGACGGCCCGGAGCAGCAGCAGTGCCGAGCCGGTCACCCCGGCGAGGACCAGGGCGTACGGGCGCGCCTCCTGCGCGTACCGGGTGATGCCCGGCAGCAGCGCGAAGACGATCCCGGCGATCAGGCCGATCCGTGCGCCGAACAGCCGCCTGCCCAGCGAGGCCGTCATCGCGGCCGCCGCGGCCATCGCGAGCAGCGCGGGGGTCCGCAGGGCGAGCGCGGAGTCGCCGAACGCGCCCACCCAGACCCGCATGAACAGGTAGTACGGCGCGAGCACCACGTCGTTGTGGCCGAGCAGTTCGCGGAACTCCGCCCAGGAGATGGTCGACGCCCACCACGTCGCCAGCTCGTCCTGCCACACCTGCCGCCCGGTCATGCCGACCGCGCCCACGACCAGCATGAGCAGCGCGGGCGCGGCGGCCACCACGACCGGCCGCAGTGCGGAAGCCGAGTCCGCCGGGCGGGCATCGATGGATGGGAGCGTTTCCATTCGATGACGGTACGGCCACTCATGCGGCCGGGCAACGGCTTGTCATCGCAGCACGCCCCGGTATGCGGGGTGCATGATGTCCGGGTGCTCGCGAAGGCCCCGGACGCGCTGGTCGGCGCCGGTGTGCTCGACCATCGGGCGAGCCGTTCTCCCGTACCGCCGATCACCGAACGTGCATGCGGCCGTGTGCCGGGCGGAGGGCATGTTTCCAGGCAGGAGGCACTGATGTCGTATGACGGCCCGCAGAAGCGCGTGGACAGCCTGAACGATCTGATCACCTGGCTGCAATGGATGGCCGACGACGTGGCGCGTGACCCGGACGCGGTCGAGAACCTGACCGTCGACCGGTTCTTCGAGGCGTGCGCCGCTTACCTGCGCGATCACAGCAGGCTCCAGGCCCGCTCCGGTAGACCGCTCCCCGAGGAACCCACCTGGCAGTTCATTGCCGACGCGATGCGCGCCGGCTGCTTCTACGAATGAGCTGCGGCCGCCGAGCGAGAGCGGGCGGCAAACTCGCGTCACCGCGACCGAGGACGGGCTGTCCGGCTCGGCACTGATCCATATCTATCGAATTGAGGAGTCTCAATCTATGATGCTGACTTGTCAGTCCCTAGCTGGAGGCCCCGATGAATCGCCGTGTCACCCGAGCGCTGCTGGTCGCCCTGCTCGCGCTGTCCCCTGCGGTGCTGCCGGCCGCGCCCGCCCACGCCGACTCGTGGACTGAGAAGTTCATCGAGAGTCAGCTGACCCACACCTGTGCCGCGGTTGCCGACTCCGCCGATGGCACGGCCGTCACTCAGGAGATCTGCGCCGACGTCAACCTCATGCTGTGGAACGTCACCGAGGTGGCTCCCGGGGCATACCGGATCACCAACCTCGCCAGCGGGAAGTGCCTGACCGCGGTCCTCGTGACCGGATCGCCGGTGCAGCAGCTGACCTGCAACGGGAGCGGCACGCAGCAGTGGATCGGCAACGGTTCGGGCAACACGTTCCGGTTCGAGAACGTGGCCAGCGGCCGATGCCTGGCTCGGCCGGGCAAGGACCCGGGCACCGCGCTGGTCCACGGCAGCTGCGCGGTTCCCTTCGCGCAGTGGAAGCTGCTCTACTGACGCCGCCGTCCCCGACGACCTGATCAGCGCCGCTTCCGGCGGTCGCGCATCGCCGACATCTGAAGGAAGGGCACCTTCTTAACGGTTTCCGTTGTAGAAGGTGCCCTTCTTAACGCTGCCCAGGCCGGGTGCCGCACCGGCCAGCGCGGGTGCGCCGCGGGCCGTGGCGGGAAGGCATGATCGCGAGTTCGTGTCAGAAAGTGCAGCCAGGCCACAGGTTCTGACACCAACGCCGTTGACTTAAGGATTTGATCGCCGCGTCAAGGCCGTCTCGGCTGGCGATATGGAACGGGACTCCTCAATATCAGTTCGACCAAGAATTGACCCGAGGAGTCCCGTTGCAGCAGCAGTCTGCCATCACGCGCACGATCACGGTAGCGGCCGGGGCGTTCGCGCCGGGCCATCTGGGCGAGCTGACCCAGGTTCTCGACTTCGACCTGGTCGATGCCGTGGCAGCCGAGACCGGCACCACGCAGCGGCGGGTCAGGCTGTTGCCGACCCGGGTGCTGATCTTCTTCGTGCTGGCGCTGGCGCTGTTCGAGCCGTGCGCCTACCGGCAGGTGTGGGCGAAACTGGTCGCCGGTCTGCGCGGGCTCGCGGTGGCCTGCCCGAGCGCGTCGGCGCTGACCCGCGCCCGCCGCCGCGTCGGCCCCAAACCGCTGCGCGCGCTGTTCGAGGCGGTCTGCGGCCCGGTGGCCTGGCCCACGACGGGGCCGGCGTTCTGGCGCGGGTTTCGCACCGTCGCCGTGGACGCCACCACCCTGCACGTGCCCGACCGGCCCGGCACCAGGACGCGCTACCCCAAACGCCAGGGTCCGGCGATGACGTTCAGCTACCCGTACCTGCGGCTGGTCGTGCTGGTCGAGTGCGGCACCCGCGCCCTGCTCGGGGCGGCGTTCGGGCCCGAAAGCGCCGGTGAGCATGTCTACGCCCGCCGGCTGCTGGACAAACTCGACGCCGGGATGCTGCTGCTGGCCGACGCCTACTACGACAGCTGGAAGCTACTGGCCGACATCGCGGCCACCCGCGTGCAGTATCTGTGCCGCTCCGGTGCCGGCCGCGTCCCGCTGATCCTGACCCGGCTATCCGACGGCTCCTACCTGTCCGTTCTCGGCCACGGCCGGCTGAAGGTCCGCGTCATCGAGACCTGGGTCGAGATCACCCACGCCGACGGCGTCGTGCGCACGGAGCAGTGGCGGCTGATCACCAGCCTGCTCGACCACACCCGCTACCCCGCGGCCGACCTCGTGCAGCTCTACCACCAGCGCTGGCAGGTCGAGACGACCTACCTGTCGATCAAGTCCACGATCCTGGACGAGCGGGTCCTGCGCTCCCACCACCCCGCCGACATCGACCAGGAACTCTGGGCCCTGCTGACCGTCTACCAGACGATCATCCGGATCACCGTCGACGCGGTCGACGCCCTGCCAGACGTCGACTACCACCGGGCCAGCTTCACCGTCGCCCTCGAAACCGCACGCGACCAGGTCGTCACCGCCGAAGCCGTCATACCACCACCCGGCCACGCCGTACTGGTCGGCGCCATCGGACAGGCCGTGCAGGACAACCTGCTACCCGCCCGACGACGCCAACGCGCCAAAGCCCGCAGCCGCAAGAACCCGACCAGCAAATACGGCCCCAACGCCGGCAAACACCCGCAGCAGACCCAGACCTACACCTTCCACGCCACCGTCACCATCTTCGAAGAAGGCTTGACAGCCCGCTCAAATCCTTAAGTCAACGGCGTTGGTTCTGACACGAGATCGCGATCAACGCCCGGGAGCCGAGCGCCCCGGTCCGGCCAGGGGTTAAGAAGGTGCCCTTCCTCTACGGAAAGCGTTAAGAAGGTGCCCTTCCTTCCTCGTGGGGCGGGTCGCCGGCCGGTGAGGGCGGACGGGCCGCTGACGGCCCGTAAATCCGGACAGCGAAAGGCCCAGGTTCGGGACGCTGTCCCTGACCTGGGCCTTTCTATTGGAGCGGGCGACGAGAATCGAACTCGCGTAGTCAGTTTGGAAGACTGAAGCTCTACCATTGAGCTACGCCCGCGTGGCCCTGAGTCTAGCGGCCGGTTCAGCGCGGCGGCCACTCAGGTCGTGTGTGCCGTGCCGCGGCTGGTCGGGGTGGCCGGATTCGAACCGACGGCCCCTCGCTCCCAAAGCGAGTGCGCTACCAAGCTGCGCTACACCCCGTTGCGCCGATGGTGGTGGCGCCCCCGGAAGTGTATGCGGTCTGCGCACCTGCCCGCACACCCATATAGCCGTGTCCCATTCCGAAGGTTATTCGGCATTTGGCACATACCGACCCCTCTGGGAGCCTACGGTGTACGCAGGGACGGGGAGACGATTCGCCCCTCGTCCTCTGGTCCAGGCGGCCCGCCGGGGTTCGTTCGTCCGAGCCGGTGGGCGGCCTGGGCCGGGACGGGGTGGGGCAGGCGCGGCGATGGGCCCGAAACCCCCGGTGGGGCTTTGTTCGATCAGGCGGATGGGGTCCCACCGGGCTGCGTGGGCTCGTCGGTGTAGGCGAGGTGCGCGTTGGCCGGGGTGAGCAGCTCCGGCTTGATCTTCCGGTGCAGCCAGCCCGTGAGCGCGAGCGTGAGCAGCGCGAAGAACACGGCCGCCGCCCAGGCCGGGCCGCGTTCGCCGGCGGGCGCCGCGAGCGGGACGAGATCGTTGAGCAGGGTGCCGGGCACGGCTGCCTCCGGGTCGGGCGCCGCGACGGCGCGTACGGGCGGGCCCATCAGCGGGCCACCGAGGTCGGTGAGCACGGTGAGCAGGGATGCGATATCGATCGGTGGCACGGCGGTCTCCTCCCGGACAACCCGCCCAGTTTGTCGGCTTTGCTGGATATTATGGGTTTGCCGCGCCTGCGATGTGTGACATCTGCCGATAACCGCCGCCCGATGCGGGAGGGCAACCAGGTATTCGCCTACACTCGACCGGGCTTCGTGTCCGCGTGTCGGACCGGCCTCATGACGCGGCGTGGCCGCGCAGTACAGTGCGTAGGCCCCGTCAAAACGACCGAAAGATCCCAAGGAGTACGCCAGTGAAGAGCACCGTCGAGACTCTGAGCCCGACTCGAGTGCGGCTCGCCATCGAGGTGCCGTTCGCCGAGCTCGAGCCGAGCCTGAAGAAGGCGTACCGCGAGATCGCGGCGCAGGTGAACATCCCCGGCTTCCGCAAGGGCAAGATCCCGGCCCAGGTCATCGACCAGCGCGTCGGCCGTGGCGCCGTGCTCCAGGAGGCGATCGAGGAGGCCATCCCGCAGCAGATCTTCGCCGCGGTGCGCGAGCACGAGGTCAAGCTGCTGGGCCGCCCGGCCGTCGACAACCTCGAGTTCGAGGACGGCAAGCCGCTGAAGTTCACCGCCGACGTGGACGTGCGCCCGGAGATCACCCTGCCCGAGCTGAGCGCGATCAAGGTCGAGGTCGACCCGCTGGCGATCTCGGACACCGAGATCGACGAGCAGGTGGACGGGCTGCGCCAGCGCTTCGCCACCCTGAAGACCGTCGAGCGCGCCGCCGCCACCGGTGACTACGTGCAGCTGGACCTGGTCGCGACCGTCGACGGCGTCGAGGTCGAGGGCGGCACCGCCAACAACATCTCGCACGAGGTCGGCTCCGGCCAGCTGCTCAAGGGCCTGGACGAGGCCGTCGTCGGCCTGGCCGCCGGCGAGGAGGCGACCTTCACCAGCCAGCTCGTGGGCGGCGAGTTCGCCGGCCGCGACGCCGAGGTGAAGGTGACCGTGCGCACGGTCAAGGAGAAGGAGCTCCCCGAGCTCGACGACGAGTTCGCCGGCCTGGCCAGCGAGTTCGACACCCTGGAGGAGCTGCGGGGTGACCTGAAGGAGCGGATCACCCGCGTCAAGAAGGTCGAGCAGCTGTACGCGGCCCGCGACAAGGCCCTCGCCGAGCTGGTGAAGCAGGCCAACGTGCCGGCGCCGGAGGGTGTCGTCGCCGACGAGGTCGAGCAGCGCAAGGCCGCCATGGTCGAGCAGCTCGACCGCATGGGCGCCTCCCTGGAGGAGTACCTCGCGGCCGAGGAGAAGACCGACGAGCAGATCACCGCGGAGCTGGCCGACGCCGCCGCCGAGGGTGTCAAGATCCAGCTCGTGCTGGACACCATCGCCGAGGCGGAGGACGTCCAGGTCACCGACGACGAGTACGGTCACGAGATCGTCCACCGGGCCCAGCGGGCCGGCGTCGCGCCGCAGGTGTACTACGACCGCCTGGTCCAGAACGGCGCCGCCGCGGCCGTCTACGGCGACGTGCGCCGGGGCAAGGCGCTGGCGCTGGTCATGGAGCGGGTCGTGATGACCGACACCGACGGCGAGGTGCTGACCCTGGACTCGCTGCGCGAGGGCAACGGCCACGAGGGCCACGACCACGGTGACCACGAGGGTCACGACCACTGATCATGAGCATCGCGAAGGACCCGTTCACCACCGTGGGCGGGTCCTTCGCCGTTCGTGCTCCGGGTGTCGTGCGCTGACAGCGAACACGCGGATCTCGGGGAAGCTGCTGTCACTGGCAGCGGTTAGGGTCGCTGTAGGACAACGAGAAAGGCTGCCGATATGAGCGAGCTGCACGTTCCAACTGCGCGGGGTTCCGATCCGATCGCCGGCGGCCTCGACGACTCTGTTTACAACCGCCTGCTCAAGGAGCGCATCGTCTTCCTGGGCAGTGACGTGAACACCCAGGTCGCCAACCGGATCTGCGCGCAGCTGCTGCTGCTGTCCGCCGAGGACCCGGACCGCGACATCTACCTCTACATCAACTCGCCCGGCGGCTCCGTGTACGACGGCATGGCGATCTACGACACCATGCAGTTCATCCAGAACGACGTGGCGACGATCGCGCTGGGCATGGCGGCCTCGATGGGGCAGATGCTGCTGTGCGCGGGCGCCAAGGGCAAGCGGTCGGCGCTGCCGCACGCGCGGATCATGATGCACCAGGCCTCCGGCGGCATCGGCGGCACCGCGGCCGACATCGCCATCCAGGCCGAGCAGATGATCTACACGAAGAAGCTCATGATCGATCTGATCGCCAAGCACACCGGTCAGCCGGTGGAACAGATCGAGGCCGACAGCGACCGCGACCGCTGGTTCACCGCGCAGCAGGCCAAGGAGTACGGCTTCATCGACAACGTGATCACCGCGTCGGCAGCCGTGCCGGTCGGGAACTGAAGGAGCGCAACGATGTTTCCACGCATGACGCCGAGCTTCGCCGAGGTCAGCAACCGTTACATCATCCCGTCGTTCATCGAGCGCACGTCGTACGGGACGAAGGAGACCAACCCGTACAACAAGATGTTCGAGGACCGCATCATCTTCCTGGGCGTCCAGGTCGACGACGCGTCCGCCAACGACGTGATGGCGCAGCTGCTGGTGCTGGAGGCGGCCGACCCGGACCGTGACATCACGATGTACATCAACTCGCCGGGCGGCTCGTTCACCGCGATGACCGCGATCTACGACACGATGCAGTTCGTGCGCCCGGACATCCAGACGGTGTGCCTGGGCCAGGCGGCGAGCGCCGCGGCGGTGCTGCTGGCGGCGGGCACCCCGGGCAAGCGCCTGGCGCTGCCGAACTCGCGCATCATCATCCACCAGCCGGCCACCGAGGGCGGCTACGGTCAGGGTTCCGACATCGAGATCCAGGCCCGGGAGATCATGCGGATGCGCAACCAGCTCGAGGAGATGCTGGCCCGCCACTCCGGCAAGGACTCCGCGCAGGTCAAGAAGGACATCGACCGTGACAAGATCCTGACGGCCGCCGAGGCCCTGGATTACGGCCTGGTCGACTCCGTCATGACCAGCCGCAAGAAGAGCCTGCTGGCCGGCGCGCGCTGAGCGGATGCGGTGCCGTTCACCCCAACAGGTGGACGGCACCGCCGCGCTGTCACAGCCACGTGTCAGAATCAGCGGTGTGGTCGGCGGGGTGGGGCCGTCGCAAACCGGCTCACAACAGGTAACGTCAAAGCAGTACCGATTTCCGCGCTCACAGGTGGGACTCGGCGTTCGTCCGCTTCAGGGGCAGGGGGAGTCGTAGGTGGCACGGATCGACGGCGGCGACCTGCTGAAATGCTCTTTCTGCGGCAAGTCGCAGCGCCAGGTGAAGAAGCTCATCGCCGGGCCGGGCGTCTACATCTGCGATGAGTGCATCGACCTGTGCAACGAGATCATCGAAGAGGAGCTCGCCGGCGAGGAGCAGGTCCGCTGGGAAGAGCTGCCCAAGCCGATGGAGATCTGCCAGTTCCTCGACTCGTACGTGGTGGGCCAGGACGGCGCGAAGAAGGCGCTGGCCGTGGCGGTCTACAACCACTACAAGCGGCTGCAGGCCGACGCGGCGCACAGCCGCGGCGGCGAGTCGGTCGAGGTCGCGAAGAGCAACATCCTGCTGATCGGCCCGACGGGCACCGGCAAGACGCATCTCGCGCAGACCCTGGCCCGCATGCTGAACGTCCCGTTCGCCATCGCCGACGCGACCGCGCTGACCGAGGCCGGCTACGTGGGTGAGGATGTGGAGAACATCCTCCTCAAGCTCATTCAGGCCGCCGACTGGGACATCAAGCGCGCCGAGACCGGCATCGTCTACATCGACGAGATCGACAAGATCGCCCGCAAGTCCGACAGCCCGTCCATCACCCGTGACGTCTCCGGCGAGGGCGTGCAGCAGGCGCTGCTGAAGATCCTGGAGGGCACCCGGGCCAACGTGCCGCCCCAGGGCGGACGCAAGCACCCGCACCAGGACTTCGTCGAGATCGACACCACCAACATCCTGTTCATCTGCGGCGGTGCCTTCGCCGGGCTGGAGCAGATCATCGAGCAGCGCACCGCGCGCTCGGGCCTGGGCTTCGGCGCGCACCTGCGGGCGGTCACCGACCGGGTCAGCGACGAGACGCTGGCCAAGGTGATGCCGGAGGACATGCTCAAGTTCGGCATCATCCCCGAGTTCATCGGCCGCCTGCCGGTCATCACGACCGTGCGCAGCCTGGACCGCGAGGCGCTCGTCAAGATCCTCACCGAGCCCCGCAACGCCCTCGTGAAGCAGTACCAGCGCCTGTTCGAGCTGGACAACGTGGTGCTGGAGTTCGAGGAGGAGGCCCTGGAGGCCATCGCCGACCAGGCCATGCTCCGCAACACCGGCGCCCGCGGCCTGCGGGCGATCATGGAAGAGGTCCTGCTCTCCGTGATGTACGAGGTGCCCAGCGACCCCAACGCCGAGCGGGTGCTGATCACCCGGGACACCGTGCTGGAGAAGGTCTACCCGACCATCGTCCCGCGCCGGGACATCAGCACCGGCCGCCGGGCGCGGCACCACCGCGAGGAGAAGACCGCCTAGCCGCACCCGAAGCGCCGTCCCGTCCGGGGCGGCGCTTCTGCGTGGGTACGCCCTAACGCCGGGCGATCGCCGAACCGCGCCGCCGGTCGAGTTCACCCGGCGGCATCGTCACCACCATCACCAGCCGGGCCGGGGAGTCCAGCTCGTTGCGGCACGCGTGCGCCCGGTCGGACCGGAAGTCCAGGGTCTGGCCGACCTGCACCTGGTGGTCGGTGCCGTCGACGGTCACCACGACCTGCCCCACCAGCACGTGCACCATGGTGCGGGTGCCGGGCAGCAGCTCCTCGGCCTCGTAACGCTCCTGCGGGGCGAACCGCCAGTCCCACAGCTCGACGAAGCCGGGGTCGCTGAGCCCGCGCAGCATGCGGCCGGTGCCGCCGCGCCCGCCCCGCCACAGCACGGGCGCGGCGTCGATCTCGCTCAGGTGCACGCTGCGGTCGGCGGCGGGCTGCAGCAGCCGGGCCACGGTCACCCCGAACGCGTCCGCGATCCGGGCGAGCGTGCCGACGCTGGGATTGGTGCGGCAGCCCTCGATCTGCACGAGCATGCCCTTGCTGACCCCGGACCTGGCGGACAGCTCGTCCAGCGACCAGCCGCGACCGGCCCGCAGGGCGCGTACGTGCAGCGCGACCGCTGCGTTGATCTCGTCGAGGGGGAGGTGGCGGGGCCGTGGCGCGTGCGGGCCGGCGTCGGCGTGGTCCGCCGTACGGGTCCGCTCGATCGTCGTATCGGTCAACAGACTGTCCTTTGCGGTCAATACCGTGATACGAACACGTCGTGATCTCTGTTCTGCTCGCCGGCACGTCCGCCCTGGTCTGGGGCACCGCCGATTTCTGCGGCGGCAAGGCCGTGCAGGGTGCCGCGAGCGTGCGAGGCCATTCCTACTCGGTGACCGTGGTGTCGCAGCTGTGCGCGATACCGATGATCGCAGCTTTTCTGCTGCTGATCCCGGGTCGGCTCGGCGTGTCGGCGCTGGGCTGGGGAGCGGCCGCAGGGATTGCCGGACTTTTCGGGATTGTCCTCCTATACCAAGGGCTGGCCAGCGGCGCGATGGCCGTCGTGGCCCCGGTCGCCGCCGTCACCTCCGCCCTCGTCCCGCTCACCGGCGGGCTGCTGCTCGGCGAACGGCCGGGCGCGCAGCCGCTCGCCGGCGCCGCCTGCGCGGTGCTCGCGATCGCGCTGGTCAGCCTCAGCCCCGCGGAGGGCGCCGGTGCCGCCGGACCGCGGGTGGTCGGGCTCGCACTGGCCGCGGGCGCCATGTTCGGGGTGTTCTTCCTGCTACTCGCCCAGGCCGGGGAGGGTGCGGGCATGTGGCCGCTGGCCTGCGCCCGCGTCGCCTCCGTCCCGGTCGGGCTGCTGCTGCTCCGGCCCATGGGCGGCACCCTGCGTCTGCGCGGCCGGGTGCTCGCGCTGGCCGTCGTCGCGGGCTGCCTGGACATCGGCGCCAACGGGCTCTACCTGCTCGCCGTGAACCAGGGCGAGCTGAGCATCGTCGCGCCGATCGCCTCGCTGTACCCGGCCAGCACGGTGCTGCTCGCGCTCGCCGTGAACAAGGAGCGGCTGCGGCCCGTACAGTTCGCCGGCCTGGGCCTCGCCGCGACGGCACTGCTCCTCGCCGCCGCTTGAGCACAGGATCAGCGAGCTGTGCGGTGGCCGGGCGATGGGCCGCCACGTAAGGTCCAATCCATGGCTTCGCAGGTGACACGGGCCCGCTGGGCGGTGGCGACGGTGTTCGCGGTACACGGCGCGGCGAGCGGCAGCTTCGCCTCCCGCATCCCGTGGATCGCCGAGCACCTGCACCTCACCGAGGGCGCGCTCGGGCTCGCGCTCATCATGCCCGCGGTGGGTTCGCTCAGCTCGATGCCGTTCACCGGGCGCCTGGTCCAGCGCATCGGCGGCCGCCTGGCCACCCGGATCCTCATCGCCGCCTGGGCGCTCGCCGTGGGCGTGCTCGCCCTCGCGCCCAACCAGTGGGCGCTGATGGGCATGCTGCTGCTCGCCGGAGTCGCGGCGGGCACCTCCGACATCGCCATGAACGCCGAGGGCGTCGAGGTGGAGCAGCGGCTGGGCCGTTCGATCATGTCGAGCCTGCACGGCATGTGGTCGGTGGGCGGCCTGATCGGTTCCGGTATCGGCGCCGCCGCGGCGTACCTAGGCGTCAGCGCCCCCGTGAACCTGGCCGTGATGGGCGTGCTGCTCGCCGTGGTCGGTGCCACGGCGGGCCACTGGCTGCTGCCGACCGTGCCCGTGGCGGCGGCCGAGGACGGCCCGCGGTTCTCACTGCCCCGCGGGCCGGTGCTGATCATCGGCCTGATCGGCTTCTGCGCGGTCTTCGCCGAGGGCGCCACGGCCGACTGGTGCGCCGTCTACCTGCGCCAGATCCTGGAGGCCGGCGAGGGGCAGGCAGCCGTCGCGTACAGCATGTTCGCCCTGGCCATGGCGGGAGGGCGGCTGGTCGGCGACACGGTGGTGCGCCGCTTCGGGGCGGTCGGCACGGTCCGCGCGGCCGGGGCGCTCGGGGTCCTCGGCGGCGTGCTGGTGGTCGCCGCCTGGACGCCACTGGCGGGGGTGGCCGGGTTCGGCCTGATCGGTCTCGGCGTCGCCGTGGTGGTGCCGCTCGCCTTCAGCGCGGCCGGGCACACCGGCGACCATCCCGCCCACGCGATCGCCGGGGTGGCCACGGTGTCGTACGGCGCCGGGCTCGCGGCGCCCGGCCTGATGGGCGGCATCGCCCACGCCACCTCGCTGCCGTTCTCGTTCGCCATGGTGACCGGGCTGGTCCTGATCGTCGTGCTGGGCGCGGGGCGCCTGCGCGCCGCCGAGATCGCCCACAGGCAGCCGGTGCCCGAGCCGGTGTCGGCCTAGCCGACCTCCCACAGGCTGGTGTCCTGCAGCGGCCGGTAGCCGATCGCCCGGTAGATCTTGTTGCTGGTCGGGTTGGCCAGGTCCGTGAAGAGCACCGGGCGCAGGCGCGCCGCCAGCGCGGCCCGGCTCACCGCCGCGACCAGCGCTGACGCGTAGCCGTTCCGGCGGTGCGGGGGCGGGGTGTAGACGAGGTTGATGCGTACGACCCCGGCGGCGGGCGCGGTCATCGCGGTCATCGCGACCGGCTCGCCGCCGTTCTCCCATACCCAGAGCAGGCTGCCCAGGGCCAGCCGCCCGTCGATCGGCGCGGCGGGGTCGGACGGCGGGTGGTCGGCCAGCGCCTCCCGCTGGAACGCCGCCGACCACTCGACCAGGCGATCCCGATCGGGCAGGGCCGCCTCCCGCGGGTGCCCGGCGACTCCGGCCGGCGGCCTGACCACCGAGATCTCGAACATGCGGTACGACGCCAGCAGGCTCGCCGGGGTGCCGGAACGCTCGGCCACTCTCGCCACGAGCCGCTCGGTCGAGAGCGCCGGGCCGGTGAACCGGCGGACCGCCGGACGGTGCTTGGCCAGATGCGGACCCAGATGGCTGACAGCTCCCGCCGAGACGTCGCTGAGCAGCATGGGGAACGGCGGGGGCCGGACCGCGACCGCCCGCAACGCGCCGAGGGAGTCGTCGACCCGGAGCATGAGCAGGTCGGACTCGGTCGGCACGACGCCGTCCAACCGGGACTGGAGGAGCGTGAGCAGCTGGTTGTTGCGTACGGGGTCGCGCAGGAGCCAGGGCATCACCGCGTCGGCGAAGTCGGGCAGCGACGTGTCGGCGGTCACCTTCACCCGTCAGATTCTGCCTCCACGGTGCTCACCGACCGCTTCCTTTCCCGACATCCGGCCGGGACGAGCTGCTAAGATAGGTCAGCGGTGATGATGTGACCGGCGACAAGCGACCCCGATTTGCATCGTGGTTCGGGGGTCGCGTAATGTTCTCTCTGCCAGCGAGGAACGGACAAAAACGCCAGGGCCTGAGGGTCGGGGCGGTGGCCGGATCGCTGAGCCGCCCGGAGTGGGGCGGCCCCCGGTTGGGGGTCGCGAAACCGGTCCGGTAGTCTGAGTGGGTCGCCCCGAGAACTTCCCGGAAACGGGTTGGTTTTGGTGTGTGCTTGTTCTTTGAGAACTCAACAGGGTGCTATATAGCCAGTGCCAATTTTTTCATCCTCGTGATGATTCCTTTGGTATGAAACAGATCTGGACATTTTGATGTCGGGTTTGTTCTGCCGGGTTTGAGAATTCTTTTTGGAGAGTTTGATCCTGGCTCAGGACGAACGCTGGCGGCGTGCTTAACACATGCAAGTCGAGCGGAAAGGCCCTTCGGGGTACTCGAGCGGCGAACGGGTGAGTAACACGTGAGTAACCTGCCCCTGGCTTTGGGATAA